>NZ_JASHLT010000110.1:0-2546 GCF_030056615.1 Streptomyces sp. HNM0645
CCTCGGCGGCCAGTACTTCATCGAACGCACCGGCCGGGCCAGGCAGACCCGACGCCTGGTGAGCCAGCTCAACCAACTCGGCTACCAAGTCACCCTCCAAACAGAAGGAGCTGCCTGACCAGCGGCTACGGACACGGAACGGGGGATTTTCGAATCAGGCGGCGGGATCGCGCGGAGGGCGTGAGCGAGCCGCACGGCCGGCAGCAGCGAGTCGGCCCAGCGCCATCGGCGTACGAGCGCGCCACGGGTCACCAGGAGGAGGCCGATTCCGGCGCCGAGCACGGCCAGGCACACAGCCGCGACTCCGGCCCCGTGCGCGGGCCCGGGGGGCGTCGCACGGTCCCGGTCGGCCGCCACATGCTCCGCCGCCGCAGCGGCGTGGGCACTTGTGGTCAGGTGGTTCCCGGACACTTGGGTGGGGGCCGCATGTTCGCCAGGGTGGCCGAGGGCGTGCATCAGCACGATGCCCACGAGCAGCGCGACGGCGAGTACGAATCGGCCCCACCACGTCGCAGCCCCGAAGCGCCCTGCCACCTCAGCCTCCACTCTCCGCCCGGATCGACGTTTACCGGACTCCCTGCACATAGTACGGGGAGGGGGTATCGGCCCACTCATGTGATTCGGGTGATGGCTGGAGGCCATGAGACGTCACCGGCCCAGAACGGACGTCGCGGACATCGCCCGTGCGTGAGCCACGATTCATCGCTCAGCCGTGAGCGCCCGTCGGACCGCCGCCCCTTCGGGCCGAGGAACTCAGGGCTGGGGAGAATCTGGGGAGTCCCGACGGTCCTGGAGAGCCCGTGGGAAGAACCGACTGCACAACGCGGCACGTCCCTGAAGGACGGCTAAGGACTCATCTGCGCAGGTCACAGGCACCCTAGACCGAATCTCCGCAGGTCAGACACGTCTGGTAAGACGACTTCATGACCACGTGCCGAGGCCGTCGGCCTCGACGACTCCCGGGAGCGAGCCGCCCTCACGCAGGGGCGTGACGTAGCGGGTCGCTGTGACTTCGGAGAGCATTGCGCCAGACTACTTTGCGGTCTTGCGGCGTGGCCGTTGAACGAGCGGTGGCCCGGTCCCGTAGAACAACACGAACGGCCCGGGACGGGGCCGACTGTGGAAAGGGAGCGGCATGACCGGAACGCAGGGACCGGCGCGCACCGTGGCGCGACGTACCGTCTTCTCGGCCGCCGGCGGTGCCGGGCTCGCCGCGGCGCTGACGGCGTGCGGCGGCTCGGAGAGTGCGGGCAGCGGGGCCGTGTCCCCGGCGGACGGCGGCACGACCGTTGGTTCCACGGGCGGTTACACGGGCGGCAGCACCGGGGGCACGACGGGCGGAGGCGGGGGCGAGGTCATCGCGAGCGTCGCCGACATCCCCGAGGGAGGCGGCAAGGTCATCGGCGACATCGTGGTGACGCAGCCGACCGCGGGCGAGTTCAAGGCCTTCTCGTCGAAGTGCACCCACCAGGGCTGCGCGGTGAAGGGCGTCGCCGACGGAATGATCAACTGCCCGTGCCACAACAGCAACTTCGACGCCCGTGACGGCAGTGTGAAGAGCGGGCCGGCGACCTCGCCGCTGCCTGCCGCGGCCATCGTCGTCGAAGGCGGATCGATCAAGCTCGCCTGACGGCCACAGGAGCATCCGGGGAGGCGGCGACCGTCCGGGCAAGCGCACGTCAGGTGCGTCGGGCCCGGCGCGGCGCCTTCCAGCACGCGAGCACGTCGTCCGAGGTGGTGACGGTGGCGACGAGTGCGAGCGTGTTCCTGATCATCGCGGGGGTGTACTCGGGGGGCACCCCCGCGATGGCGTCCGCGGGGACGACCGCGGTGTAGCCGAGGTTGACCGCGTCGAAGACGGCGTTCGGTATCGCCACATTGGCCGAGACGCCCGTGACGACCAGCGTGCGGCAGCCCAGGTTGCGCAGCAGCGCGTCGACGTCCGTGCCGGCGATCGGCGAGAGGCCGTGGAGCCGGCGCACCACGATGTCCTCGTCCGCGACCTCGATGGGTTCGGCGACGCGGACCGCCTTGGTGCCCGAGTACTGCTGGACGGGCAGCCGCTCGGCGGCCCGGAACAGGCGGGCATTGGTGCCGGCCCCGCGCCCGTCGGGACGCCGCTCCGCGACCGCGTGCATGACCTGCACGCCCGCTTCGTGGGCCACGTCCACGAGCCGTCCGATGTTCTCCAGGGCGCCCGATGACCGCGCCTGTGCCGCGAGTTCCGGAAGGGCGCTGTCCCGGCCGACGACGCCCTGCTGGCACTCGACGGTGAGCAGGACCGTACGGGCCGGGTCGAGCCGCGCCTGCAACTGCTCGTACGAGGGCATGCGCCCCGCCTTTCTCGTCGTCCGGGCCGCGGAACGGCTCGTCGTCGCCGGGTGGGGTCGGTCGGGTCCGGTACGGCCCCGCGAGCCCGGGGGGTGCCTCTATGTCCTTCGTCAAGCCCGAGGTGGTCATGCGGCGGCTGCCTCGGGGACGCGTGACTCGTAGAAGGTGCCGTCGCGGAGCATGGCGAACAGGACGCTGATGCGGTGGCGAGCGAG
>NZ_JASHLT010000111.1:0-2129 GCF_030056615.1 Streptomyces sp. HNM0645
CTCCGCGGTGATGCCGAGATCCGCCGCCACCGCCGCATACGTCCGCTTCCCGGCCGCGGCCCGGTAGAGCGCGACCGCGTCCTTCCTGAACTCCTCCGGATACGGAGACTTGCGTCCCACCTGAACATCCCTCCCTGGACCATCAAGATCCATTGTCAGGGTGTCCACTCCAAAGGATCATCCTCACATCCCCGTTACATTGAAAATGGAATTCCTCCAGCACACCGGCTCTTTCAAGGTCCGCGGCGCGTCCAACGCACTCGCCCTCCTGCGCACCACGGGCCGGGGTGCACCAGCCGCCGGCGTCTGCTGCGCCTCGGGGGGCAACCACGGGGCCGCCGTCGCATGGGCGGCGCGCGAGGCTGGCTTGCGAGCGACTGTGTTTGTGCCCGGCTTTGCGCCCAAGGCCAAGACCGCGATCATCGAATCGCTCGGGGCGCGCCTGCGCCGGGTCGACGGCTTCTACGCCGATGCACTCGTGGCCAGCCAAGACCATGCCCGACGAGTGGGTGCTTTCCACGTCGACGCCTTCGACGACCCGCTGACCGTGGCGGGGCAAGGCACGCTCGGTCTGGAACTCGCGGAGCAGGTGCCCGAGGGTCAGCCTGTCCTGGTCGGGTGCGGTGGAGGGGGCCTGTACGCAGGGACCGCCCTGGCGCTGGCGGGGCGTAACCGTGTGATTGCAGTCGAACCATCCTCCGCGCCCTCGCTCACGGCGGCGCTGGAGGAAGGAGAACCCGTGGACGTCGAAGTCGGCGGGATCGCCGTGGACAGCCTGGGTGCCCGCAGGGCGGGCCGCATCGCCACTGCCGTCGGTCTCTCGCTCGGCATGAAAACCCTCTCCGTCTCAGACGATACTGTCGCCGCCGCCCGCACACTCCTCTGGCAACGGCTACGGATCATGGCCGAACCCGGCGGAGCCACTGCTCTCGCTGGGGTGATCGCCCACTCCGAACACTTCCCGGACGGTGCAACTGTCGTCATCTCGGGAGCCAACGCAGACTTTCCACCGAGTGAGGTTCCCCTCCTGCCGCGGAGACCGTGACCGGAGGGATGGTTGGGGTCACGGCATCCAAGTGGGCGTGGTCCAGCAAGGGGCCGCTGTGGGTGAGTATGGGTGCATCCGGTCCCAGGAGGTCGCCTCGGCGATGCCATAGCAGGCGGTGTTGGTGGAAGTCGTCAGGTCGGGGTGTACGAGGTGTCGGGCTTGGCGAGGGTGGCCCTGGTCGGGGCCGCGGCGGGGTGCTTTGCTCGGCACGGAGTGACTCCCACGGCGCCGATCGCCTACGTCGCCCCGTGGCCCGACAGCCCGCTTCGGGGCGGCTACACGCCGCCCGCCGAGCGGATAGCCATCCGGCCCGAGCCGCACTCCGACGAGAACAGCACGCGGTCGCGGCCCGGATTGCGGGAGGACTGTCCCCTGATCCTCGTGACCCTCGGCACTGTCATTGAGGACCCCGCGATGCTCGCTGCGCTCCTGGATTCACTGGCCCCGCTGGACGTCAACGTCGTCGTTGCACCACGCTCCTCCGAGGATCTGGGGGTTCGGCCGATCGACCCGACACGAGTCTGCCTCGCGGGCTTCGTCCCGACGAGCCAACTGCTCGACGGAACCGGCGTGGTGGTCTCCTCCGCGGGAGCCGGTGATCTGGTCGCCGCGCTCAGTGCGGCTCACCCGATGGTGCTTCTCCCGATGGGCCTGGACAAACCCGTCAACGCCGCGCGGGCAGCCGAGGCAGGTGCAGCCGTTGTCAACACCTACCAGGTTGGTGCCGCGGTCGCGCGGGTGCTCGACGAACCGGCCCTGACCAGGGGTTCCGCCGAAGTGGCCAGGGAGAACGCCAGCATGAACTCTGCCGACGAGGTGCTCCGGCTGCTGCTGCGCCGCCTTGCCCGTTGACCCGACTTTCGAGCCTCCCGCTCGCCCGGGCCGCAACCCCACACCGGGCACCGGAGACCCGGCCCACCTTAGCCTCCCCGTTTCGCTTCGAGTGGTTGAGCTGGGGTGATGGCGGAGGATTGGTGCGGTCGGCCCCTGGTCGTTGAGTGGGCATGGCTTGGGCCCGACGCTCGGGTCGGGGTCTCCAACGGGTTCCTCGGTGGTGGGCGGGCAGGGACAGCGCCGCAGG
>NZ_JASHLT010000112.1:0-2099 GCF_030056615.1 Streptomyces sp. HNM0645
ACAGCAGCCCGCCCAGCGACCGCACCGAAACCAACCCGGCCCGGGCCTGGACGGCCTCCCGGCTCGAAGAACAAGCAACGTGCCAAGCGCCACGACGTCGGCAAAACCATCAAACGCGCCGAATCGATCAAGGAACACCAAACACAACGCGGTTAAACGCCAAGCTGAGACCTACCACCTCATTGAACTGATTGACCAGCAGGTCCGCCCACCATTGCCGCAGCGTGTGGTTGATGATGGCGGCCTCGGACGGCAGAGCAAAGAGCAACCCAAGGAGCAGCACTGCGCTCAACGCGCAGGTCACGGCAGCGGCACCAACTGCGTGACGCACGCTGGCGAGTGCCACGGCACCTGCGCTTGAGCGCGGTGTCTCGGTCGAATGGACCGTCCGTCCCGCAATCAGCCCCGACAGGGGCGTTTCCCCTGGTTCGTGGACACCCTGATCATTGGATCGTGAGGATCCATAGAAGGTGCGGGGCCAGCCGGGTGATTCGACCGAATTCACTGCACCTTTTGCGAAACATTGAGGAAGTCATGCATTCATAGATCTTGGATGGAAGGATGTGAAATGAAGAGTTTTTTCGGGTTGGAGCGGATTCACGGCACCTTGGCGAGTAGGTGGACACGCGTCTCCTGTGGAATGCTCGCCTGTCTGGCAGCGACAGGCCTGTCGCTGCCGACGACCGCGATCGGCGCCCCCAAAGAAGGGCGACACGTTCCCGTCGCCGCTTCCGACGATTCGGCTGCCGCTGCGTCCACGGACGGCGGCCACGGCCCCTGTAAGAGGTGCAAGCAAGGACCTCCCGGACCGCAAGGACCGGCAGGACCGCAAGGACCGCAAGGACCGCAAGGACCGCAAGGACCGGCAGGCCCCACGAATACGCGCTACGTCACCGGAGAACGAGTGACGGTTGCCCCGAACGCGTTGGGAATCTCGCAGGCCAACTGCGGGGCGGACGCCGTGACCGGAGGCGGATACACCCTCATCGGCCCCTGGCCGGGAAGTCTCACCGCCCGTGCGGAGGGAACCTCACCCCACGTCTGGAACGTCATCGTCGTTAACCAGGCCGACGAGCCCGTCACGATCATCGCTGAGGGAGTGTGCGCCGACTCCTCCCCGTGAGCTGAGCCTTGCGTGCCGTGCGGGCATGCCCCGAAGCCCTGGCGCACCGGAGCGGGTCAACCGGCTCCCAGCGGAGTCCGGTGGGTGGTCGAGGGCGGTATGAGACGTACCGTCGTCCGAACGGTGAGCCGGAACGTGCGAGTCCCCGGGATGTGATGGCTCGGGGCTCGCACGTCGGGCCGCAGCGCAGAGGTGCCCCACCAGGAACCTTGCCCGAGGCGGGTGTGTCAATTACCCGCGGAGTTGTGTGAGCGTGCGGTGCGGATGTACCGCGCTGCCTAAGGGCTGTCCCGTAAATGATCTACGGCATGCTGGTTGACCATCTCGTTTCCCTGTTACCCGGCCAGAACGAGGTTGTGTAGGCGGGCAATGCCGAGCATGGCGTGATGCACGCCGTCGCCCTTGAGACGGCAGTCGCGAAGGATCTTCCACGCCTTCATCCTGGCGAAGGCGTGCTCGACGCGGGCGCGGACTTTGCGGTGGGAGGTGTTGTGCTCCTCTTTCCAGGCCGGGAGCTCGGTCTGGCCGCGTTCCCGGCGGTGCGGGATGAGCAGGCCGGTGCCGCGGTAACCGCCGTCGGCGATGAGGGTGGTCTTGCCAACGGCGGCCTTGGCGCCGGACAGCTCCCACGCCTTGCAGTCGTTGCGGTTCCCGGGCAGCGGCCGGCCGACGGCGACGACGAGTCGACTGTCGGCGTCGATGACCACCTGGTGGTTGGTGGAGTACCGGTAGTTCTTCGACTGCTCGGCGATGCTGTGGTCCCGCGTGGGGACCAGGGTTCCGTCCACGATCAACACCGTGTGAAGCTTCCCCTTGATGTTGGACACCTGGAGACTGGAACGTGAGGTTCCAGAGGAAGTAGTGCCAGGTGGGAAGCAAGAGCAACCGCAGCAGGCGGTACTCGGAGGAGTTCAAGCGCGACGCGGTCGCGCTGGTCCGCTCCTCCGGCAGGACCGTCACCGAGGTGGCCCGGGAG
>NZ_JASHLT010000113.1:0-2008 GCF_030056615.1 Streptomyces sp. HNM0645
GCGAGCCCGTCCGGGACCCGCGCCACGTGCTCCGCGCTCCCCGGCACCGGCTCGGTCGTCCACCGCGGGATCGCGGTCAGTCCTCCGGCGCCGAGCACGTCGCACCAGAACTCCCGGCCCGCGTCCGCATGCATGTCCATCGTCTCTTTCCTCGGTTGCTCTGGTGGCGTGTGGGGTGACGTCGCGGTACCGGTGGGCCGTCGGTGGGCGTGTTCCGGGGGCCGCGATGTGGTGGCTGGTGGCGTTGTGTACGGCCTTGTGGTGGAGGGACCCGTGGTCCCGTACTTCCCGGGCCGGGTTGCCGCCCCACCGTGCGTTAGGGGGAACTTCGCGGTCGACCGACACACGGTCACGTTGCGTGATCCGCCGGGGCCGCCCCCGGCGGGGCGGCCGGAGCCCGTGCCCGTGCCCGGTGGGGGCCACTCGGGAAGGACGGGACCATGGGCCCCGCCCTCGTCACGGAACCACGGACACATCGGTCGCACACCTGCAGTCCGCATGCTTGCACTGTCTTTTCCCCTTGGAATCTTCCGTTCCCGGGCGGCTCTTCACAGGCCGTCCCGGCAGCGGGTCTCGTTGCAGGTTCCGCCGGGGTCGAGCGCAATCCAGCGAACGCAATCCAGTAGGCCCTGCCGGGGCCGGTCCTGTCCTGCTACGGGAATTCGTCTCTTGACACGGAAGCCGCATCCGGGCAAGGGGTCGCAACCGCATTTCGCCGTGTGTCCGCGGATCTCAACCCATCCCGCGATCACAGCTCTGACCTGCACAGAAAGCCACGCTGCACCGACATGCACATTACGCTTCGATGTCAAGCCCCGAATTCCGGTGGCATGACGAAGGGCTTCCCGACAGGCGTACTGGAGAGGCGTTCGGGCGTTGCCCGGACGGCTTTCTTCCCCGATTCCCACACGCCCGGCAGGAGGCCGCCGTGCCTGTCATATCCGTCCCACAGGACTTCAACGAAGACGATCTCTATGTCGATCTCGAGTCGGTTTCCGGACACCCGCTGTTCCTGAAATGCGAGGGGTTCAACTTCGCCGGCTCGATCAAGCTCAAGGCCGCCACCGAGATGGTCGAGGCCGCCGAACGCGACGGCCTACTGGGACCGGGCTCGGTCCTGATCGAGTCCTCGTCGGGCAACCTGGGCGTGGCACTGAGCATGATCGCAGCCAGCAAGGGCTACCGGTTCCTGTGTGTGACGGACTCGCGGTGCAATCTGTCCACCCGACTGCTGATGGAGGCCCTGGGTGCAGGGGTGCACGTCGTCACCGAGCCCGGCGAGGGCGGATTCCTCGGGGCGCGCATCGACCATGTGCGGGCTCTGTGCGCGTCCGACGACCGATACGTATGGCTGAACCAGTACACGAACCCGAACAACGGCATGGCCCACTACCGCAGGACCGCTCCGGCCATAGCCCGGCAGTTCCCCGACCTGGACGTACTGTTCGTCGGCGCCGGGACCACCGGCACGCTGATGGGCTGTGCCCGCTTCTTCCGCGAGTGGCACCGGCCGGTGCGGATCGTGGCCGTGGACAGCGCCGGCTCCGTCACCTTCGGCGACACCCAGGGCCGGCGGATGATCCCCGGTCTGGGCACCAGCGTCCGTCCGCCGCTGCTGGACACCTCGTACGTGGACGAGGTCGTGCACGTCCCGGAGGCCGACACCATCCGGGCGTGTCACCGGCTGGCGAGGCGCGGATTCCTCTTCGGCGGCTCCACCGGCACGGTCGTCAGCGGCGCGACGAGCTGGCTCGCCGCGCACGGAGACGAGAACCCGACCGCGGTGGCCATCGCGCCGGACCTGGGCGAGCGGTACCTGGAGACGATCTACCAGACCAACTGGGTCCACGACCTCTACGGCGAGCACGTACTCGCCCCGCCGGCCGCGGTGGCCCCCTCCCCCGCGGTCTGACCTCCCGGCCCGAGCCCGGGAGCATGCCACCGCGCCGCCCGGCGGCGGTGCGCGGGCGGGCGGTGCGCGGGCGGGCGGTGCGCGGGCGGGCGGTGC
>NZ_JASHLT010000114.1:0-2003 GCF_030056615.1 Streptomyces sp. HNM0645
CCCGCCTCGCTCCAGGGCCCCGACCAGCCGTCCTCCACGTCCTGCACTGGTCCACCTGGCGCCGCCGACGCCAGCACCAAGCCCGCATCTGTCACTACAAACGACGAGGCCACACCCCACCAGAACCCAAACCACCGTCACACCAAAGACCGTTGCAGTACTAGAGCGGGATGCCGCCGTGCTTCTTCGGGGGCAGTGTTTCCCGCTTGGTGCGCAGCGCCCGCAGGCCGTGGGCGATGTGCTGCCGTGTGCGCGAGGGTCTGATCACTGCGTCGATGTTGCCCTGCCGGGCAGCGGTGTGGGGATTCAGGAGGGCTTGTTCGTACTCGGCCGTAAGCTGGGCGCGTTCCTCTTCCAGTAGGACGGGATCCACCGCATCGGCCGGCGCCTGGGTTGAGAGGTGGAAGGCGTTGACGGTGCTCTGGGCGCCTGCTGCGGCGATCTGCGCGGTGGGCCAGGCCAGGTTGAGGTCGGCGCCCAGGTGTGTGGAGCCCATTACGTCGTAAGCGCTGCCGTATGCCTTGCGGGTGATGACGGTGATGAGGGGGACCGTGGCCTCGGCGTAGGCGTAGATCAGTTTGGCCCCGTGCCGGATGATGCCGTTGTGTTCCTGGCCGGCGCCGGGGAGGAAGCCAGGAACGTCGACGAAGGTCAGCACAGGGACGTTGAACGCATCGCAGGTCCGTATGAAGCGGGCGGCCTTCTCGCAGGCGTCCATGTCCAGACAGCCACCGAGCTGCATCGGCTGGTTGGCGACGATGCCCACGGAGCGGCCCTCGACGCGGCCGAAGCCGGTGACGATGTTCGGCGCGAACAGCGGCTGAGTCTCGAGGAACTCCCGGTCGTCCAGAACAGGCTCTATGACGTGGTGGACGTCGTAGGGCTGGTTGGGGGAGTCCGGGATGACCGTGTCCAGCTCCGTGTCCTCGAACCAGAAGTCCGGTTCGGCCTGGTGAGTGGAGACCGGCGGCTCCTGGAGATTGTTGGAAGGCAGGTGGGACAGCAGAGATTTGATGTACTCGACGGCGTCGTCCCCGTCCCCCGCCATGTAGTGCGCGACACCGGAGGCAGTGGTGTGCCTGCGGGCGCCACCCAGCCGGTGGAGGTCGACGTCCTCGCCGGTGACGGCTTCGCTGACGTCCGGTCCGGTGGCGACCGTGTGCGAGGTGCGCTCGGTCATCACGGTGAAGTCGGTCAGGGCGGGGGAGTGGACCGCTCCGCCTGCGCACGATCCCATGATGAGCGAGATCTGGGGGATGACACCGGAGGAGTGCACATGGCGCCGGAAGATCTCGCCGTAGACCCCCAGGGCACTGCCGCCGTCCCCGGTACGGGCCCGGCCCGCGTCGTTGACGCCGATGATGGGGCAACCGGTCTTCAGCGCGAAGTCCATCACCTTGACGATCTTCCGGCCGGCGGCCTCGCCCAGGGCGCCGCCGGGGACCGTGCGGCCCAGGGCGTAGACGGCCACCGGCCGGCCGTCGATCGTGCCGTAGCCGGTGACCACTTCGTCCCCGTCCGGCAGGTTCTCTTCCCGCTGCGCATCGTTCAGGAGGTGCCCGGCGGCGTTGTCCAGTTCGGCGAAGGAGTTCGCGTCGAGCAGGTGTGCCACGCGCTCGCGGGCAGTTACGGCGAGGGCGGCGTGCCGCTCCTCCATCGTGCGCACGGCCTGGTCGGTCCGCCGGGGCAGAACGTTGATCCGAGCTGATGCGGGGGCGGTGTTGCTTCGGGCTGTAGCCATCGGCGAGTGTCTCCCGGTCCCTTGTTGTGGGCGTAGGTGTCGAAGGACTGTGTCGGGCCTGGATCCTGCTGCCGGCAGATCACCGTGCCGGACGGGAGGACGGCAGTGAGACCTCCAGGCGTTTGCCGCCGACCTCGACGACGACCGTCTCGCGGCCCGGCTCCTCCTCCGCCTCGGTGTCGGCCGGAGCGGCGAAGGGCTTGATCTCGTTGACGAACTCGGTCTCGATCCAGCGGGTGTGGACCTTGAACGGCGTGCCGCC
>NZ_JASHLT010000115.1:0-1541 GCF_030056615.1 Streptomyces sp. HNM0645
CGCCAGCGACGACTCCCGCGGCTCCAGCCTGTTGAACCGATACACGAACCGTTCATGCAGCTCAGCCAGCCCAGACGACCAACGCCGGACATCCGCCGGCACCACATCCCACCCCATGCCCAGCACAACGATCCGACTGCCAAACCGTCACGGCAAAGACCGTTGCAGTACTAACCCGCGTCGTGCGCGGCGTTGCTCCACGCTACGGGCTCGATCAGTGTGATCGCCCGCTGCGCGGCGCTCAGCGCCAGTGTGTCCGAGGGATGGGCGGCGGTCACATCCAGGACGGTGTCGGCCAACTTGACGGCGTGCTCGTCGCCGTGCCGTGCCGCCGTGGCGAAGAGTTCCCGGGCATCGGCTGTCCCGGTGTCCACCGGCTCGGCCGGACCCTTCGGGCGGCATGCGGCGGCGACTGCTGCGCTCGCGGACCAGCGGCCCGCAGCGACGCCGACCACAGCTCCCGGGGCAGCGCCGGCAGTGTCCGCAGCACGGCGTTGGGGGCTGTAGCAGCGTGGACGAGCATGTCGGGGTTGCCGTGTGCCTGCGCGGCATAGAAGTGAACGGTCGCCCGCACCAGTTCGGCCAGTCGCTCGGGCACCGCTGCGTCGGTGAGCCGCTCCCGGGCCCGGGGAAGTTCCTCCAGGCGCGCCGCATAGCCGTCCAGCCAACGGTGCACCCGAGCGGCCTCCCCGTGCCGTACCAGGGACTCGGCGGCCATCGGGCCGTGGTTGGTCAGCCAGTCGTCGAACTCCGGGCCGGTGGAGTGCAGTCGCTCCAGGGCCTCGTCCAGAACGCCTTCAACGATCTTCATGCCCATGAAGGTAGGCGTCGCTCTCCAGCCGGGCCAGGGACGAAGGTATGAACCTGGATCAGCTGTCCGACCTACTACTGCAACCGGTGTTTGCCGTGACGGTTGGGTCGCTTCTGGTGGTGTGTGGCCACGTCGTTCGTAGTGGCTGATGCGGGCTTGCCAGTGGTACTCGCACCCGGTCGTACGCGATTTCCTCGGATTGCGGATTGCGGATTGCGGATTGCGGAGCAGGAGCGGGCTGAGGGGCAGAGGAGAGGTCCGCGACGGGTACTGACGTCTGCGGGGCTCGCTCCGCCGACCGGCGCTGTCGTGTCTGGTGCGGACGTAGGGCTGTTGCAGGGCGGTTGCTGTCCGGCAGCGAGGCGTGCAGGCTCCGTGGGCCTGTTGCCTCACGACGTGTGTACGGCGGGCGCGGGTATCGGCGAAGTGCCCGGGAGGGACGGGGTGGCAGCACTGCGGGCTATGTTACAGAGAACACTATGCAGAGAAGTCTCTGCAACATACTCTGTCGGCATGAGTGACGAAGTGGAACCTAGGGTGCGTTTCGAAAGTGCTGGTCACAGCCACTCGTTGATGGCTGCGACCAGTACGGTCGCTTCGTAGCGGACGGCGAGCTTGTCGTATCGCGTGGCGACCGCACGGTGCCGTTTGAGGCGATTGATTCCGCACTCCACCGCGTGGCGCTGCTTGTAGTCGTCCTTGTCCAACTTCAGCGGCCGGCCACCGTGGG
>NZ_JASHLT010000116.1:0-2869 GCF_030056615.1 Streptomyces sp. HNM0645
ACGCTGATCGGCGGCACCTACGCCGAGCCGATCATGCCGCTGCGCGACCCGGCTGCCAATGTCCGCCAGCTGCTGACCACGGCCGACCTGCTGCGGCACCATCTCGCCGTTCCTGACGGTGCCACGTCGACCGTGTGGCTACCCGAACGCGTCTGGGACCCCGCTTTGGCCGCCCAGCTCACCGACCGGTCCCTGCCCGACGGCGGTTTCCGACGCGTCCTGGTCGACGACCGTGTACTGGCTCCGCCCGGACCGGCCCGGGCCTTGGCCGACCGGTACGGCCCGTACGGGGCAGGAGGCGGCCACCCGGTCAACGTGACCGGCCTAGTCGATCCCGCACTGCTGCAGCCACGGCAGATCACCGCCGAAGGACGCGGGCTGCAGATGGTGCCCATCTGTTCCCACCTGCGCTACCTGATCCCCGCCCGCTCTCTCGAACACCTTCGGGCACTGGAGGAATTCGTCGCCGACGTGCGCTCGCGTGCCGATCACCCCGAACGCCTGCTGCTGGTCTACGCCGACGACCTGGAACGCACCGCCGGCGTTGCCGGATGGGAACCCGCCCTCGCCGGCTACCGGCGCGCGATTCGCTGGTTCGGCCAGCACCCGCTGGTGCAGCCAGTCGCCCTCGACGCTTGGCTGGACATCAACCCTCCGCAGGCGGGGCCCGTCCCCGCCGCCGGCACCTACTTCGAACTCGCCATCGACTGGCGGGCCGGGGAGGATTACAGGGGGTGGGCCGACAATCCACAATGGCACCCCTATGCGACGCTGCTCGCCGAGCTGGAATCCCGGATCCACACCGCACGCGGGCTGGACAACGCGGATGCACGGCTGACCGCACTCGCCGAGAAGCTGGTCATGGTCGGCACACATGAGACAGCCTGGCACGACCAAGAAGACGGACAACGGCAACTGGCCCCGTGGGTGCGTGCGACGGCCTCACACGCCCGGCTCGCCAGACCGCTGCTGGCCGCCGCACGCTGGGCTGCGACCGGATCCCGCATGCCCGAGGCCACCATCTGCGACATCGACGGCGATGGGACGGACGAGCTCATCCTGGCCGGAGGAGATGTGTGGTGCCTGGTCGCCCCGGCGGAAGGTGCACGTGTGTGTCTGCTGGCTCACCGGTACCCCGAACGCACGGGCAGGGCAGCACCGGACCTTGACCCACCGGGGGCCGCAGTGATCGTGGGCAACCCGGTAGACCACTGGAACCTGCAAGAGGAACTGCACCGGTTCATGGACGCTCCACCCGCCCACCCCGGTGCCCTGGCCGATCACCACCCGCACCTGGCCTGGCACCCCCAGCGGCCCGTACACACCGGACACGCGGTCACCATCGACCTCCTCCCCGCCGTCTCCAACCCCTTCATGCGTAAGCGCCGGTACGCCCTCATCGCCGGCGTACCGGCTCTCGCCTCCTGCCTGTACGGTGTCCCCGATCGCCCGNCCCGCACCTGGCCTGGCACCCCCAGCGGCCCGTACACACCGGACACGCGGTCACCATCGACCTCCTCCCCGCCGTCTCCAACCCCTTCATGCGTAAGCGCCGGTACGCCCTCATCGCCGGCGTACCGGCTCTCGCCTCCTGCCTGTACGGTGTCCCCGATCGCCCGATCACCGTAGAGAATCTCGTCATCCCGGACTACCTGGGTGCGTTGAGGACCGGCAGAGCGGGAATCGAGCAGGTCGGCGGAGGCTGCTGGACCGGGTGGAGGTGGAATGGCCGCCAGTGCTGGATCGGGTATGACCCGGCTCAATCCCACCTCGCCGCACCGATCTGGACAGCAGCCGGGCACGGCCACCCGCTCGCTCTCACCGCCGAAAGCGGCCACCTCGACCTGCTGATCGGTGCCGGTACCGCTCATGACACCAGTGTCACCGCCTGGCTGAGCACTGCCCGCTCCGCCCTGCACACGGACCCTCTCCCCTGACGCGCGAATGGAGTCCGTCCAAAGGGGGTGTGCGGAGCGCCGTCACCAGGGTCGGGTCGAGTTGCGCCGCTGGTGGGGTTGCGGCGGACCAGCAAGTGGCGGTGCTTGTCTGTCCCGATGCCGATCCAGGCCCAGTCGTGGTAGCGCGGGCCCTTCGCGCCGTTGCCGGCGCTTCGTCGGTTCCAGGCGGCCTCGGGCAGGCGGCCGGCGACCGTGTCTGCGCGGATCGGGGTGCGGCCGGAGTTGCCCGAGCGGATGCTCCGCTTCCCCAAGTACCGTGCCAGCCTCTTCGATCCCTACCGCGAGTACCTGCGTAAACGCCGGGCCGAGGGCCCCGCAGTCCCCGTAGCGCACCTTTCGAAGAGATCAAGGTCCTCGGGTCCACAGGGCGGCCTGAACCTCCTGCACAAGTACAACAACCAGGGCCGCGCGGACGCCGACCGCAGCCACATCTCCCCGCGCAGACTCGCCCGGATGGGCCTCACCAGGCCCGACAACCTCAAAGCCGAACATCACGACCTCCTGGCCCGGCCCACCGCCTCCTGCACCGAGATGTCCGAACTGGCCTCCCGCATCAGAGACTTCACCCCGCTCCTGACGCCTCACGCCGGAAACGCTGACGCGCTGGATCCCCCATGCCACCACCCCTCACCCGGCCTGCCGTTGACAGCCA
This sequence comes from Streptomyces sp. HNM0645, assembly GCF_030056615.1. Classification (NCBI taxonomy): domain Bacteria; kingdom Bacillati; phylum Actinomycetota; class Actinomycetes; order Kitasatosporales; family Streptomycetaceae; genus Streptomyces; species Streptomyces sp. HNM0645. The sequence goes on from NZ_JASHLT010000116.1 coordinate 2,611, forward strand.
GGCCGGCGGCCGAAGCCACGGCCCCGACCCTGACGGCGGCGCCAGATTGGCCAGTGCGGCAGCCTGGAGGGCGTCCCGACCTCTCCCTGGCTGCCTCACACGGCGACCGGAACCGGTTCGGCGTCGCGACGTACCAGCTCCGAGTACCTGCCGTCACGCTCCAAGAGCTCCTCGTGGGTGCCCTGCTCGACGATGCGTCCGTCGTGCAGGACCACGATCCGGTCGGCGCCCCGCACGGTCGACAGCCTGTGCGCGATGG
>NZ_JASHLT010000117.1:0-1452 GCF_030056615.1 Streptomyces sp. HNM0645
GGCGGATTCAATCGGTCGTCGCAACACCTCATGATCAGCGAGGTGTGGGATGGTTCGTCGTCAGCAGGGAGCCGATCGGGCGATACGGCCAAAGTTGAGGTCTCCGGGGCATCCGAAATTTCAGCGTCATATCGAAGCAGCGTTCTGGGATGAAATCGCCAAAGGTCTGCTCGCGGAGGAAGCGGCCGGGGTTATCCGCGTGGCGCCGGCGGTAGCCACGCGCTGGTTTCGGCAGTGTGGCGGCATGCGACCGTTCGATCCGAAGCCGAATTCGGGCAGGTACCTGTCGTTCTCTGAGCGAGAGGAGATCGCGCTCCTCAACGCCCAAGGCATGGGCGTTCGTGAAATCGCTCGGCAAGTCGGCCGTGATCCGGGGACGATTTCCCGCGAGTTGCGGCGCAACGCGGCCACGAGGGGCGGGAAGCTCGACTACCGGGCCTCGGTCGCGCAATGGAAATCGGACATGGCCGCCCGCCGGCCGAAGACATCGAAGCTGGTCGCCAATCCGCGGTTGCACGCATACGTCCAGAAGCGGCTGTCCGGAGAGATCAGCACGCCTGGCTGCAGGGCAATCGCAGGACCTGCGACAGGCACGTGGACGGGGCGGAACAAGCAGCACCGCAAGGACCGCGCGTGGGTGCAGGCGTGGAGTCCGGAGCAGATCGCGAACCGGGTCAAGTTTGATTTCCCGCATGATGAGTCCATGCGCATCAGCCACGAGGCGATCTACCAGGCGCTCTACATTCAGGGCCGCGGGGCGCTGAAGCGAGAGCTGATCTTGTGCCTACGCACGGGCCGCGCACTGCGTGCCCCGCGCGCTCGTTCGCGCCGCAAGACCTGGGCGCACGTGACACCCGAAGCGCTGATCAGTGAACGACCTGCCGAAGTCGAGGACCGTGCCGTTCCTGGCCACTGGGAAGGCGACCTGATCATCGGGCTGGAGCGGTCCGCGATCGGCACTGTCGTCGAGCGGTCAACTCGATTCACGATGCTGGTTCACCTGCCGCGCGAGGAAGGCTACCGGCACAAGCAATCGGTCAAGAATGCTCCTGCGCTGGCCGGTTATGGGGCGATCACGATGAAGACCGCCCTCGCCAATACGATGTCGACGCTGCCCGAACAGCTCGCACGGTCACTGACCTGGGACCGCGGCAAGGAGATGTCGGCCCATGCGCAATTCAGAGTCGAGACGGGAATCCCCGTGTTCTTCGCCGATCCGCATAGTCCGTGGCAGCGCGGCACGAACGAGAACACCAACGGGCTCTTGCGCCAGTACTTCCCGAAAGGCACCGATCTCTCGAGATGGTCCGCCGAGGAAATCGAGGCCGTCGCTCACACTCTCAACAGCAGACCCCGTAAGACGCTCGGTTGGAAGACACCCGCCGAGGCGTTCAACGAGCAGCTACAGTTGCTTCAACAAGCTGGTGTTGCAACGACCGGTTGAATCCGGTC
>NZ_JASHLT010000118.1:0-1407 GCF_030056615.1 Streptomyces sp. HNM0645
GATCCGCCGCCACCGCCGCATACGTCCGCTTCCCGGCCGCGGCCCGGTAGAGCGCGACCGCGTCCTTCCTGAACTCCTCCGGATACGGAGACTTGCGTCCCACCTGAACATCCCTCCCTGGACCATCAAGATCCATTGTCAGGGTGTCCACTCCAAAGGATCATCCTCACAGGTCCGGGCCGTCGCAGGCTTTGCGGATCTCGCGTCCGGCGGGCCGCACGCGCAGGGCCACGAAGCGGGAGTACTTGCGCTTGACGCCGCTGCGGCCGCTGCCCGGGCGGGAGCCTTCCCGCCACTGCACCGGCCGGGCTGTCTGCTTGCCGGCCTCGAGGACCAGCTTCTTCACCGTCCTGGCCGCCTCGGGATAAACCGGCTGGGGTCGAGGGCCGCGACCGCCGTAGGGCGGGGTATGCGGCCGTGCCGATTCCGGGTGGGCGGTGGTCGTGGTGGAGATGCCGACCGCGTAGCCGAGCCCGCGTTCTTCCAGGCCCAGCCGGAAGGCTGCGGTATCGCCGTAACCGCCGTCGGCGACGACGATCGGGACGTCGATGCCCCACGACCTGGTCTCGTCGATCATGTCCAGGGCCAGCTGCCACTTCTCGACGTGTCCGACGTCGGTGGGGATGCCGCACGTGGTGCGGCGGGCCACCTTGCCCGGATCGGCCTTGGACGAGGCGGGATCCCAGCTCTCGGGCAGGAACAGACGCCAGTCGACAGCAGCCGACGCGTCGTCGGAGGCCAGGTGCAGGGACACCCCGGCCTGACAGTTGGTGACCTTGCCCGCGGTGCCGGTGTACTGCCGGGCCACACACGCCGAGGCGTCCCCGTCCTTGAGGAAGCCTGTGTCATCCACGATCAGCGCGGTCGGCTTGACCACCTGCTGCATCCGCCAGGCCAGTCGGGCGCGGACATGCGCCGCGTCCCACGGACTGGTGGTGATGAAGTTCGCCAGGGCCTGCCGGTTGCCGTCCTCGCCCAGGCGGGCGGCCATCGGTTCCACCGACTTGCGCCGCCCGTCCAGCAGCAGGCCCCGCAGATAGACCGTTCCCCACCGGCGTTGATCCGCCCGCGCGAACGGCTCGAACATCTCTGCCGCGAAGTCCTCCAGATCACACCGGACCGCGGCAAGCTCCCCACTCATCACAACAGGTCAACGGAACAAGCGATCAAACGGACACGCCACCGGCGAGTGAACCTGACCAAGCACTACTAGGGTGCGTTTCGAAAGTGCTGGTCACAGCCACTCGTTGATGGCTGCGACCAGTACGGTCGCTTCGTAGCGGACGGCGAGCTTGTCGTATCGCGTGGCGACCGCACGGTGCCGTTTGAGGCGATTGATTCCGCACTCCACCGCGTGGCGCTGCTTGTAGTCGTCCTTGTCCAACTTCAGCGGCCGGCCACCGTGGG
>NZ_JASHLT010000119.1:0-1273 GCF_030056615.1 Streptomyces sp. HNM0645
GGCCGCGTCGGGGTCGTCCGGCAGTTTCTCCTTGGCGAGTCCGAGGCCCATGGCGAGGGCGACGAGCCTGGCCTGGGCGCCGTCGTGCAGATCGCGTTCGATGCGCCGCAGGTCGGCGGCTGCGGTGTCCACGACGACACCGCGGCCGGACTCCAGCTCCACGATGCGGCCCTCCAGCCGGGAGGGGCCGAGCAGCCCGGTGACGAGGAGCCGGTCCACCGCGGCGAGACCGCGGATGATCCAGGGCGCGACCAGGGTGAGCAGCAGTCCGATCACGCTCGTCACGGCGAGCTCGAACGGGGAGTCGAGGTAGACGTTGTGCGTGCCGTCGCCGTACAGCTGGAGCCCGTCGATCCCCGCGTAGACGGGGAAGACCCACTGCCACAGCGGATACGTCAGCAGGCACCAGCCGTAGCTCCAGAAGGACAGGGAGACCGAGAAGGCGAAGACCGCCCATGGCATGTGCACCAGGGCGTAGAGGAGGTGCCGCCAGGACACCCCGCTCTTCAGCACGGCGCCCATCCAGCCGAGCACGCCGTCGCTCCGTGGCCGTACCGGCGCGGGATCTCCCACGTCGAGCCGTAGCAGCGCCCGCGCACGGGCGCGCTCCACCGCGCCGAAGCCCCGGCACACGGCGAGCGCGCCGGCGAGGACCGGGATCCCGAGGAACGTGACCACCAGCCCGGCGCCGGCCGCGGTCAGCGACAGCGCCAGGGCGAAGGACACGACGCCGAGGGGCAGGCTCAGCAGGAGGTACCCGAACTCGCGCCAGGTGCGGCCCTCGAACGGGGCCCGCAGCGCCGGGGGGAGGCTGTGGACCCGGGTCCCGGATCGGTGTGCCGTGGCCATCGTGTCGTCCGTTCTGCTCGTCCGGTCGGCGGTGTGCGCGGGTGCCGCGGTGCTCACGTTCAAGGCTCGCGGTGTCGCCGGGCCCGCACCAGGGGGCCCTTCTCCGGGTTCTCCGGGGGTTTTCCCCACCCCGTCGGTCGGAGGGCGTGCCGGGCCGTCCTCATGGGCCGGAGGGCGTGCCGAGCCATGCCGTCAGCCGCCGGAGGACGAGCGCGGCCGCACCGGTCGGGTGCCCGTGCGGGTGGTCTCGCCGCCCCGGCGCGGGGCCCGGTCGCGCCAGGGGAGTTCCGCGGTGACGGTTGTGGGTCCGCCGGTGGGGGAGTCGATGACGAGGAGGCCGTCGACGGCTCGGAGTCTTTCGGCCAGGCCTCCGAGGCCGCCGCCCGTTGCGTCTGCTCCGCCGTGCCCGTCGTCGGTGACCTGG
>NZ_JASHLT010000012.1:0-146345 GCF_030056615.1 Streptomyces sp. HNM0645
CGGCCCACCCGGAAGCTGATCCAGGAGAAGAACGGGAGCAGCAGCAGGGACAGAGCGGTCAGCCGCCAGTCGAGTGCCAGCATCGCCACGACCGTGGCCACCACCGTGGTGAAGTTGGAGACCAGGGATGTGGCCGTGGACGAGACAGTGGCCTGCATCGCCCCGATGTCGTTGGCGATGCGGGACTGCACCTCGCCGCCGCGGGTTCGCGTGAAGAAGGCCAAGGGCACCTTCTGCAAACGCTCGTAGACGGAAGTCCGGAGATCGTGCATGACCCGCTGACCGACCGTGGTGGACAGCAATGTCTGCAGGACGTCGAAGATGCCCGACACCAGGGCGATCCCGATCATGCCCATGGCCAGGAGACCGAGTAGCCCGGTGCGCCCCTGGGGGATCGCGGTGTCCAGGATCTCACGCAACAGGAAGGGTGAGGCGACGGCCACCAGCGAGGAGGCTCCGACCAGCAGGCCGACGAGGGCGATGCGCCCCCGATAGGGCCGGAACAGGCCCAGGACACGACGGAGTTCCCGGGGCCGCTCGGCAGGGCTCGGCGGGGCGGTTTCGGGAGTGCGGGCGGCGGGCGGACGGGGGTTCAGGGCTCTGAGGGAGTCTGGGGTGGGCATGGCTCAGTCACGGGCCTTGGTAGCGGGTCAGTCCCTCAAGGGTAACTTGTCCGGTTTTGCACCTTTCGCGCATGGAACGCCATTCATGACGCATCACATGAATGACCGAACCGGCTGTCATCAGTGATGCGGTGGGGGCCGCTCCACCGCGCCTTCGGCCGCCGTTGCGGCGGAGGGTGGGAGGTGACGACCTCGCGGCCCTCCCGCGGGGTGCTGAGGTGCTGTGGCAGCCCCGACGGAGGCGGCGCCCTGCGGCCGGGCCCGCGCCGGCCGGTCCGTCCTCGTACATCTCCCGCTCCCCCCCCGTATCCACCCCCTCCCCGCCCGGGCACGCCCCACCGGCAACCACCGCCAGCACCACAACAGCCGTCAAACCCAACCCGACCAGGGTCACCCTCCCCATGAGCCCCTGACAGAACGTGCCGAGACCACACTGGCAAACCGATGCGCATCATCACCTGAGGAGTGAGGAATACGCTGCCTGCCGGAATCACAAGGTAAGGCCAGTTTTCCCGGGAACGGGAATGACGACAGCACCGGACATCACATCCGGGGCCGCGCATTCAAGCCTCCCCCGATCGGTGGACATGCCTCCCCCCCGTCCATGGGCCGACCGGTGGACACACCCAGCACGTGAGGCATGCCACAGTGAGGGCATCGCCTCTCAAGAGGTACCGCGAACGCCGGCAGACGCGCGACAACCTCGCAGGTCCCGGTCACAGCACCGACAGAGGCGACCGTGCGGACGGCATACCGATCCCTCAGCATATGACGGCGTGCCGTCCAGAGACCCCAACCAACAAGGTCGGGGCCCCTTCCCTGAGCTTGGCGTTCAACCTCGACCGTTCACCTGACCCGCTGATCTTGGTTCGTTCCCGGGACAGCGGGGCGGCCGTTCTTCACGCTTCGAGGTGTCGAGCAACGTCGCGTGAAGGAACGGCCGCTGGTGAAGAGTCTCGCCGCTGAACAGTCCGCTGATGCCGCGTTGGGTGTCCTGTCCCACTTTCGTGTCCAGTTCTACGACTGCCTCTACACGCGGGCGGATGCGCTCTTCGAGCTCACCGACGCGGTGCTGTGCTCGGACAGCCCGGTGACGTCGCTGGTCGAGTTGACGCTCACGGCCGAGCATCGGCGTGGGCACGGAGCGATGTACGACGCGGTCAACCACGGCTGGCTGGAGCCGCGCCGCCTGCGCAGGCTGCTGGCTTCCACGCCGCTCCCGCGTGCTGCCGACGGGCGGATCGTGCTCGCGGTGGATGTGAGCAACTGGCTGCGGCCCGACGCCCCCACCAGCCCGGAGTTGCTGTTCTGCCACGTCTACGGGCGGGGCCGCAGCGTCGATCAGTTCATCCCCGGCTGGCCCTACTCCTTCGTCGCCGCCCTGGAAACCGGACGCACATCGTGGACCGCGGTCCTGGACGCGATCCGGCTGGGGCCGGCCGATGACGCCACCGCGGTGACCGCCACCCAGCTGCGGGAAGTGGTCACCCTGCTGGTGCACACGGGACAGTGGCGGCCGGGCGACGCGGGCATCCTCGTCGTCATGGACACCGGCTACGACGTCACCCGCCTCGCCCACGTCCTGGCCGACCCGCCCGTCGAGCTGGTCGGCCGGCTCCGCTCGGACCGCGTCATGCTCCGGGACGCCGGACCGCGCCGATCCACCCCGCGCGGCGGACATCCCCGCAAGCACGGCGGCGTCCTCACCTTCTCCAAGCCCGAGTCCTGGCGCACCCCCGACCAGGCCACGACATACGACACCACCCGCTACGGCACGGCCGAAGCCCTCGCCTGGGACCGGATGCACCCCCGACTGCAGGCCCGTGGCCCCTGGCTCGACCACTGCGGTGAACTCCCCCTGATCCACGGCACGTTGATCCGCCTGAAGGTCGAGCACCTGCCCGGCGACCGCGACCCGAAGCCGGTGTGGCTGTGGTCCTCGCACACCGGGATGACCGGCGCAGACGTCGACCTGCGCTGGCAGGCGTCCCTCCGCAGATTCGACCTTGAACATACCTTCCGGCTGCTCAAACAGACCCTGGGCTGGACCGTCCCCAAGGTCCGCGATCCGCACACCGCCGACCTGTGGACGTGGCTGATCATCGCCGCCCACACCCAACTCCGCCTCGCCCGGCCCCTCGCCGAGGATCTTCGTCGGCCCTGGGAACGGCCGACGCAGCCTCGTCGGCTCACCCCTGCCCGGGTCCGCCGGGGGTTCCGCCACCTCCGCGTGAAGACCGCCCGTCCCACCTGGCCACGCTCGCCCTGGCCCTCGCGATCGTCAAACGCAGCGACGACCAGAAGGGGTTCGTGGTACCGCCCAAGCGGTGGATCGTCGAGCGCCTCTTCGCCCACCTGATGCGCACCCGCCGCCTGGCACGCGACTTCGAGCGCCGCACCACCGGCGCCGAGGCGATGGTCTACTGGTCGATGATCCTGCTCATGACCCGCCGCCTGGCCCGGCCACACCCTGCGCGAGCGTGAACCGGGGGCCTTGACCTCGAAGGTTGGACACCTGTTCGTGTCGTTATGCGGCAAGCCTCAGGGTGGCTGACCGCTGTTCGTAGGCGATTGGCGCCTGCTGTCCGTTCGCCGAGTGTCGTCGGCGGGTGTTGTAGCGGGTGGTCCAGCGGAAGACCGCCAGGCGGCAGGCGCGGGCCCCATCGAAGCGGCGGGCGCCACGGAGCGTTTCGCGCTTGAGGGTCACGTTGAACGACTCGGCGAGGGCATTGTCCGCGCTGGTGCCGACCGCGCCCATGGACTGCTTCACCTTCAACTCGGCACATACAGCAGCGAATTCACGGGAGCTGTACTGAACTCCGTGATCGCTGTGCAAGACGGCGCCGGCCAGGCTGCCGCGGACCCGGGCGGCGGCCTGGAGCGCGTCGGCGACCAGCGAGGTGCGCATGCGGTCGGCGATCGACCAGCCCACCAGCCTGCGTGAGAAGCAATCGATCACGGTCGCCAGATACAGAGACTCGCCGTCGCCCACCGGCAGGTAGGTGATGTCGCCGACGTACTTCGTGTTCGGGGCCCTCGTGGTGAAGTCGCGCCCCAGCAGGTCGGGAATCGCTGCGGCGGACGGTTCGGGCACGGTGGTGACCTGGCGCTTGCGCAGCCGCAGCCTGGCGATGCCGTACTTGCGCATCACCCGTCCGACGCGCTTGTGGTTCGCCCGCTCGCCGTCCTCTCGCAGCTCGGCGGTGATCCTCGGGCGGCCGTAGGTGCCGTCCGACTCCGCGTGGACGGCCCTGATCCGCTCGGCGAGCGCGGCATCTGCCCGTTCACGCACGGCGCGGGCCCCACGGCCGGCCCGCCACTTGCAGAAGCTGGAGCGCGCGACCTCCAGCACGGCACACAACCGCTTCACGCCCCAGGCGCTGTAGTGGTCCTCGATGAACTGGAAGCGGTTGGTCACCAGGTCATCTACTGTGCGAAAAGCTTCGTCGCCTTGCGGAGAATGTCCCGTTCAGTGGCGAGCTTGTGCATCTCCTTGCGGGCTGCCGCCAGCTCCCGGCGCAGGGCCTCGTTCTCGGCCTGAAGCTCTTCGGCCGTCGGCGGGGAATCCACCGTGTTCTTCTCCGTGCTCGTCGTGCCGCCCCCGCCGCGGCGGGCCCGTTCGGCCCTCACCCAGTTACGCAGCGTCTCGCGGCTGATCCCCAGATCTTTGCCGATGCCCTCGAAGGTGTGACTCGGGTCCGACAGGTACAGCGCGACAGCGTCCGCCTTGAACTCGGGCGAGCAGACCTTCATCACCACAAAAGATGCCTCCCACCCGGCCCCTGACGGGGCCGGGCTCAGAGGTGTCCACCACTCGGGGACAGGTCCCACACGGTGAGCCAGTCCGCGTGGTCGGCGATGAACTGGCGCATCGGTTCGACCAGGTACATGCGCAGGTTGGGCGGGGCGGACGCCTCATGGGCTGGCCTGGAATTCCTCGTGGAGCTGGGGAAGGAAGGCGGCAAGGTGGTTCATCTCCGCAGCGCAGTGGTGGATCATGTCGGTGCCGATCGTGGCGGGCGTCAGCCGCGGCGCGGCCCGGGGAGCGACCAGGCGGCCGACCGCGCGGCCGGGGGCTGAGGTGAGGGCGCGGGTGGCCAGGCCGGGCGGCAGGGCACGGGCGGGCAGGTTCAGCAGCGCGCCGTCGCCGAGGAAGAACCGGGACCGCATCTCGGCACCGTCCTCGGTGGGTCTGACCTGGTGGACCAGCCACCCGAATGCCAACGGGTGGGAGCTCAGGCCGACGCGGGCGCAGATGTGGGTGGTCCCGGTGACGGAGGCGATGCCCATCTTCTCGGGGTCCAGGAACCGGATCGCCAGCGGCTGCATCCGACCGCCGATGTACTCATCCACGTAGGAGACGTTGCCGAGGTACCGCTGCCGGTCGGTCAGCGCCCGGTCGGCGCCGCGGTCCTCGCCGAGGGCGCAGTACTGGTGGGCATCGGGGTGCCACAGCTTGTACCGCGCGCTCTCACGGCTGTGCCAGCCGAACCACCAGTCCCACATGTCGGCGGTGGTGCCGGGCATCGGGGTGTGGATGCTGACCATGACGCCCCCGCCGGAGAGGCGGGTCCAGCCGGTCTCCACGGCCTCGTATCCGGGTCGGGCCAGCCGGTCGGCGACCTCGTCGACCCCATACCCGTACTCGGTCGGCGCCATCCCGCTGACCAGGGCGTGCACGACATGCTCCTGGACGGGCCGGGTCCGGGCCTGGAAGTAGCTCGCGTACGGCTGGGACCAGTCGGCCTCCCGGTAACCCAGGTAGCGCGGTTCGCCGGTGTAACTGGCCGGTCTGGGCGCCCGGTCGGCGGCGCTGGGCTCGTATCTCATCAGGCTTCTCCCTCGCGGGTCTGTGCGGTGCGAATCGCGGCGCGGGCTGCGTCCACCGGAGTCCCGAGCAGGAGTAGGTGGGTGAAGGCCACGTCGGCGGCGTCGCCGTCCCAGCGATCGGTGGGCCCGGTGGACAGGAACATGAGCGCGGTGCTCTCCAGCACCCGCGACAGCATCCCGGGGTCGAGGTCGTTGCCGAAGATGCCGCGTTGCTGCCCATGCCGGATCAACTCGGCGACGACCACGTTGAACGGGTCCATCGCCGAGGTCACGGCGTCGGCGGCGCCGCGGCGGGCGAGTTCGATCACCGGGGCGAACTCGCGTGCCGCGCCCCAGGTGCGCAGCACCATCGCCGCCAGCTCCGCGCCGGGGTCGTCGGCATGGACGTCGATGTGACCCAGGTGCGCGACGAACTGCTCCGCCCCGGCCCGGACCAGGTCGGCGACCAGGTCCTGGCGGGTCGGGAAGTGGCCGTAGAGGGTGCGGCGCACGACCCCCGCCACCGCGGCGATGTCGTCCATGCTCGCGTCAGGGTCAGCGGCCAAAACCTTGCTCGCGGCGTTCAGGATCGACAGCCGATTGCGTTCCCGGGCTCTCAGTGTTCGGTTCGTTGCAGCGGGCACCGCTTCGCCTCCTCTCGTCTGCACCCACCTCTCAAATTTACACGTCACGAGCATATTTGCACAGGACGTGTAAAATTTGGGGGTGAGTCGCCATGTCACGAGGCGTGTCGCTGCGCGGCGCGTTCACGTCACAGCAGCCAACCCCTATGCGGTGTGCCGACCCCACGCCGACGCCCGGCAGGAAACGACGGCGGACCGAGGGGAAGACAGCGCCGGCAAGGAGATCTGTCGGCACCCGGTCACCGCCCAGGGCCGGAGCATGGTCGCAGACGCCGCGACGCTGTTCCTACACGCCTCGGCGAACGACGACGAGCTGCTGCTCGCCCTTGCCCTGAAGACCGGCAAGGAACGCCGGCAACGCGCGTTCCCCCACTCCTCCGCCGATGCCCCCGCCGGCGACTTCACCGTCATCGCGGACCCTCTCTACTACCCCGGCCAAGGCCGCCGCCTGTTCGTCCTGTGCACCAGCGTCGGCGGCTACGCCGGCCCCTTCTACGAGAACGACAACAAGATCCGCGGCGCCGTCGCCACCGCCGAAGGCGTCTACGCGACCGGCGTGAACCACCGCCTCGTCCACGTCCCCGCGGGGGAGTTCACATGGCCGCCAGTGGCCTGGCGGCGCCGTGAGACGGACGACATGAGGACGGAGCGCATCGCCGCCAGCGCCCGCCCTGCGCGGCGATGGCACCCTGGGGGTTTCGCCGAAGAGCACGCGCCAATACGGTGGCCCGATGATGTCGATCAAGAAGTTCCAAGTCACCTTCGACTGCGCAGAACCTGAGCGCCTCGCCCGTTTCTGGTGCGAGGTGTTGGGGTACGTCGTACCGCCGCCGCCCGAGGGGTTTGCCACGTGGGACGATTTCAAGCGCTCGCAGCCACCTGAGCAGCAGGACGCATGGTTTGCCTGCGTCGACCCCTCAGGCGTGGGTCCGCGACTGTACTTCCAGCGCGTCCCCGAGGGAAAGGCCGCCAAGAACCGGCTGCATCTTGACGTTCGGGTCGGCACCGGACTCGTGGGAGAAGCGCGCCTCGCCGCGCTTGAGGCCGAGTGCGCACGGCTGATCCCGCTCGGGGCGGTACATGTGCGAACTCTGTATGACGGCAATGACGCGTGCATCCCGATGCTGGACATCGAGGGCAACGAGTTCTGCATCGACTGAGGGGCCTCGAACGTGCTTCCTCCGGTCATGTCCCGAGTATCGATGCAGTGGCGCGGAGCAGCATCTGACGCCCCCGCTGTTCAGCGGCTCGGTGCCCGCAGGTCGCGGGAGGGGAATCCGACGGCGCGGACTGCGGCGACGAGTGGCCGAAAAGTTCCGTGACATGCCGGCCCATGACCCCCGCCATGCGGCTCATTGTCCGCAACGGACGCCCTCATCCCCGCTCGGATCGCTTCCCCTGTCTGGCTCAAAACCAACTGCTCGTGAAGTTCGTTTAGCGGGCAGGACAGAGCCGGAGGTACTTCTGTGGCGCATGCGACCAGGCCCCCCAACCAGCGCCTCCAACTGGGGGCCGCGCTCCGCGTACTACGGCAGGCCAGAGGCATGACAGCAACCCAGGCAGCGGCCTCACTGCTGGTCTCCCAACCGAAGATCTCCAGCATGGAGACCGGCCGACGGCGCATCAGCCCACGCGACGTTCGCGACCTCTGCACGATCTACGGAGTAGAGGACCAGCGCACCGTCGACGCCCTCATCCGGATGGCCGGATGAGGGCCCGAGGGCCTGCTGTCTTCCTTCTGCGCCGAGGCCATCCGCCGCGCGCTGCCCGAGGCGGCGCAGGTCGCCGACCGGTGGCATCCGTGGCACAACCCGCGTTCAGCCGCCCGGAGCGAGGCCGAAGCGCACAGCACCTGCCGGGGCGCCGTGCCGGACGCGCCGCCTTTTCGTCACGGGCCCGCTCGGCCTGTTGCTCGCGGCGCCGGCCACCGCGGCCGGCGTCCAGGACTCTGCAGCCGGCACCCACCTGCTCGACCGAGTAGCCGCCACCCGCTCCGGCCCGCGCAGGATCTGCGTCGACGGCGGCTACCGCCGAGCAGGGCGGCAACGCCCCGGCGGCCGTCCACCGGCGCGTCGGCCCCTGGGGCCCGGTCGGCGTCGCCATCGAGTCCGCGCTCCCTGCGTGGCTCCTCCTCGACCGCCGACTACCGCCGCTGCACGGTGAAATGGCGGTGCGGCAGGCCGACGAGGCAGGCCCCGCGACGCATCGACGGCGCCTCTCGGGTGTCGCTCGGGGAGGAGATCAGCGGGAGTAGACGCCGTCGAGGCGGCCGCGTGCGAGAGCGGGGCCGCCCACCGCGTCGAGTACGTCCCGGGGCCGGCACGCCTCCAGGTTCGGCCGGCGCGGAACCGAGGTGATGGCGGTACGCAGTGCGAAGAGCTGGAAGGCGTACCGGTGTTCGCCGTGCCCCTTGAGCGGCTGCGGCCCCAGGTAGCCCCGGCCCATGCCGGAGCGCAGCACGTGGACGCCCTCGACCCCGGCGTCGGCCCCCAGGGCCCCCGGAAGCAGTTCCTGCCGCTCGGGGGAGATCAGTGCCAGGCAGTGGACGAACGGCCTGCTGGTGGGGGCGTCGGCGTCCTCGACGACCAGGAGCAGCTGTGCGGACTCCTGGGGGGTGCCGGTCCAGGTGAGGGCCGGGGAGAGGTTCCGCCCTCCCCCGCACCGGCCGGCGTGGACCGCGTGCATCGCCTCGCCGTGCCGGAAGTCGGTACTGCGCAGGTCGAGTGTGTCCGAGCCGGACAGGTTGGGGTGGTGCCAGGCCAGATGCTTTTCACCTGCGCGCTTGTTCTTCAGCAGCGTTCCCAGAATCGCCATGCCGTCGTCCCTCTCGTCGGTGGTGCGTACAGGTCGTCGGATGCGAGGTGTGCACGGCCCGGTCCGGCACACGGCCGGTCCGGGAGTCCGTCCCCGTCCCGGCTCACGGCCGACCGCCGCTTGCATCCATGAGTCACCATATCTAGAGTGACACTGAGTTTCACCAATGAGCTATGAATTCAACATCAAGTCGTGGTTGCATCTGCTGGGGGTGCAGTGCACGAAGAAGATCCAGAGGAGTTCACGATGAGCGACAGCAGGACGACCGACTTCACCGGCCGTACGGTGGTGGTCACCGGAGCGAGCTCGGGGATCGGTGCCGCGGCGGCACGGCGATTCGCCGCGCTCGGGGCGACGGTCGCCGTCGTCGGCCGGTCGCACCAGAAGACCAGCGCCGTCGCGGCGGAGATCGGCGCCGAGGCCCACCTGGTGGACTACGGGCGGCTGGACGACGTGCGCCGCCTGGCCGGGGAACTCCTGGCCCGCTACCCGCGGATCGACGTCCTGGCCAACAACGCGGGGGGATTCTTCACGAGCCGCAAGGAGAGCTCCGACGGCCACGAGCTGACTTTCCAGGTCAACCACCTGGCGCCGTTCCTGCTGACGAACCTGCTGCTGGACCGCCTCGAGGAGGCGCCGAACGGCTCCCGAGTGGTGAACACCGCCAGCGTGGAGTACCGCAAGGGGCACTTGGAGCTGGGCGACCTCGACCGCACGCGCGGCCGCTACCGCTGGCGGGAGGCGTACGCGGCCGCCAAGCTCGCCACCGTCGTCTTCACCCGGGAACTCGCCCGCCGATCCGAGGGGACGGGTGTGACCGCCTCGTCCTTCCACCCCGGCTCCATCGCCAGCGACGTCGCCCGGGACAACGCCTTGATGCGGGCGATCATGGGGACGCGCCTGGTCAAGGCCATGATGGCCACGCCCGAGCAGGGTGCCGAGCCGCTGCTCCACCTGGCCGGCACGCCGAACGCCACGGCCGTCAACGGCGCCTACTTCGACCGCCTCGAACGCGAGGACCCCCGCAACGCACAGGCCACCGACACCGACCTCGCCCGGCGCCTGTGGGAACGCTCGGCGGAACTGACCGGCCTCCCGGCCACCGCCCTCGGGTGACGAGACACGGTCCGAGGCCGGCACGACGCACCCAAGCCCGGCCTGGCGCCCGAGGACACCAGGCCGGGCTTGTCGGCACCGCGGTGACGATCCCACCGCGGTGCCTTCGGCACGCTGCCGACCCAACTGCTCGTCTCGAGCGCCACCGATCGCCGAGCTGGTCGACCCGCCCATGGAGGCCCATGGAGGCCCATGGAGGCCCATGGAGGATCCCGCCCCGGACGCGGACGACTGGGGCTGCTGAACCGACGACCCCGAGGGCCGTCGCAGTCGGCGGCGGGGTGGTTCGGGGTGACGTCGGTGACCACCGACATCCTTCACTCGTCCCCGGCACGGTCTCCCTGGTCGCTGCCACCTCCGTCGCGGTTGCCGGCCGCGGCGCGAAGTGGCTCGACATGCGTCCCTGACGTGACCGTCGAGGGCTCACACGCGAACCACGACACCGCGTCCGACAGAGCCCGGCCCGACGCGACAGCGACCTGGACCCGCTCCCACCAGACGTCCGGCGGAGCCCGGCAGGACGAGCGCGTGAGCAAGCCGGTGCGCTGACGGCTCGCGAGTGCGGACCCCATTCGTCCGTGCGTGTCCGGGCCGAGCGACGCCGGTCACGGTGAGAGGGCCGCGAAGGCTCCGTCGAGCAGCGCGATGAGGTCGAGAACGCCGTCCGACGCGGTCCAGTGGTCGACAGCGATGTTCAGGCAGTCCAGCGCCGCGGCGGCTTTCACCGACAGCGCGAGGGCCGAGGCCCCGGAGGGGCCCGCCCGCTCGGCGAGGGCCTGCTCCAGCAGCGGGTGCCAGGTGCGCTGCCTCTCCAGCTGGCGTGCGCACAGGGCGGGGGTCTCCCGTACGAGGCGGGCCAGCGCCAGCGCTCCCGCCGGATCCTGGCGGTAGGGTCCGACGACCACGTCCATCGCGGACCGCAGCGCCCTCCAGTCACCCTCGGCTGCCGGGCGGGCCCGCAGGGCCTCGGCGATCCGTTCACCATGCGTGTCGAAGGCGCTGAGGACTGCGTCCTCCTTGGTGCCGAAGTAGCGCAGGAACGTGCTGCGGGACACGCCCGCGGCAGCGGCCAGGTCGTTCACCGTGACGTTGTCGAAGCCCTTCTGCCGGAACAGGCCGAAGGCCACCTCGGCCAACTCGGCACGAACGGCCGCTCGGGCGATATCCCTCGTGTTCGTACGCGGCGCTCCACTCACCGGGCGTCCCCACCTCCCGTTCGGCATCGACTCTGTGAGACTTAGTATCACATATCAAACCCCATGCCGAATGCTAAATCAATGTTCACAAGTGAACCTCTTCAGTGTCGTGACGCCCGCCACGCCCTCACCTTCCGCCTCTCCGACCATCGCGCGACGATCGGGGCTGCAAGACGTTCGAGGTGACTCCCGGTCAAGGAAGACGCACCGACAGCCGCAGGGCCTCCTGCGCCGACGGAGCCAGATGCCGCGCCCCCACCAGATCGGTCCCACCCGACTCAACAACCCGGAAACACAAGCCCCTTGGATCAGAGTCGGTCTCGTCACGGTCGATTGCCTCGGAAGGTGCGCCGATAGGCGACGGGAGTGACGCCGATCGAGGCGTGCAGGTGCTCCCGGAGGGAGTTCCCGGTGGCGAAGCCGACCTGGTGGGCGATGTCGTCCACCGCCAGGTCCGTGGTCTCCAACAGGTGCCGAGCCTGGGTCACGCGCTGTTGGATCAGCCAGCGGCCGGGGCTCATACCGACCTCCTCGTTGAACCGGCGGGCGAAGGTGCGCAAGCTCATCCGGGCGTGACCGGCGAGTTCGCTCAACGGGAGCGGCTCGTGCAGGTTCTCCAGCGCCCACTGACGGGTGGCCGAGGTGCCGTTCGCAGACGCTGCGGGCACCGGATGCTCGATGTACTGGGCCTGGCCACCGTCCCGCCACGGGGGTACGACACAGGCCCGGGCCACGTGATTGGCGACGGCGGCGCCATGGTCGCGACGCACGAGATGGAGGCAGACGTCCACGCCGGATGCGGCACCGGCCGAGGTGAGCACGTCGCGGTCGTCGATGAACAGGACGTCCGGGTCGAGCGCCACCTGCGGGTACCACGACCGGAAGGTGTCCGCGAGTGCCCAGTGGGTGGTGGCGGGCCTGCCGTCGAGCAGGCCGGCGGCGGCAAGGACGAAGGCCGCGGTGCAGATGGACACGATCCGTGTCCCGTGCGGCACGTGGGTGAGTGCCCGGCCAACCCCCGGAGGCAGCTCACGGGTGAGAAGAGAGGTGTCGAACGGCGGCAGCAGGACCGTGTCCGCCGACTCCAGCAGTTCCGGGCCGTGTTCCACGGTGACAGCGAAGTCGGAGTTCGTAGCCACCGGCCTACCGTCGACCGAGCAGGTCAGGACCTCGTACCGACCCTCGGCCGCACCGAAGACACGGCTGGGGATGCCGAGCTCGAAGGGGTACACCCCGTCCAGGGCGAGGACGACGACACGATGGAGCTTTCCCATGGCAGGATCCCGTCGAAAGTTGGCATTCATGCCATGGTACGGGACGGCGTGGGCGGCGACGCTGGAAGCATGACGAACCACCCCACCATGCGCGCCATCAGCCAGGACACCCACGGCACCCCCGAGGTGCTCCAGGAAGTCGTGCTGCCGCGCCCCGAGCCCGGCCCGAGCCAGATCCTCGTCGCCGTGCGCGCGGCCGGCGTCAACCCGACCGACTGGAAGCACCGCTCCCGGGGCCTGTTCCTCAACCGCCTGCCGCTCGTCCTCGGCTGGGACGTCTCCGGCGTCGTCGAGGCCGTCGGCTACGGTGTGACCCTGTTCAAGCCGGGCGACGAGGTCTTCGGGATGCTGCCCTACCCGCACGGCGTCGGCTCCCACGCCGAGTACGTGACCGGCCCTGCCCGCGCCTTCGCTCACAAGCCGGCCGGCCTCGACCACATCCAGGCCGCCGCCCTGCCACTCGCCGCGCTCACCGCCCACCAGGCGATCGTCGACACCGCCGGGGTCCGCTCAGGGGAGCGGGTCCTCATCCACGCGGCCGCCGGAGGCGTCGGCCACCTCGCCGTCCAGATCGCCAAGGCCCGCGGCGCCTACGTCATCGGCACCGCCAGCGCCCCCAAGCACGCATTCGTCCGCTCCCTCGGCGCGGACGAAGTGATCGACTACCGCACCACCGACTTCCGCGACGCCGTCCGGGACGTCGACATGGTCCTCGACCCCCTCTCCGGCGACACCCGCAGCCGCTCCCTCGACGTGCTGCGCCCCGGCGGCGTTCTCGTCTCCCTCCTGCCCGCCACGGACGCCGACGAGGAGGCGAAGGCCGCAGCCCGCAAGATCCGCGTGGAGACCCTCCTGGTCGAGGCCGACCACACCGGCATGAAAACCATCGCGGACCTCGCCGAATCCGGCGCCCTGCGTGCCCACATCGAAGCCACCTTCCCCCTCGCCGAGGCGGCGAGGGCGCACGCCCTGGGTGAGACAGACCGAACCACCGGCAAGATCGTCCTCTCCGTGGACGCGGCAGCACGACCCTCCGAGCTGCCGGGCGGGTGATGGCCCACTGGCGCGCGGTAGCGGAGAGCGCCGGGCGTCGAGGAGTCCCGGAGCAACCGCCTGCCGTGAAACTCGGCGCCGAGGTCGCGGACTTGGCGGACTCGTCCGAGTCGATGCGCCTGGCCCTGAAGGGAGGCACGAGCGAAATCGTCGACCGCATCGCGCTCAGGATCACCAGTGGCCTGGAGGGCGAGAGTCTGCCGTCGGCAGAGAGGCCCGCGACGTCGCACCGGTCCGTACGAGATGCGGCTCGGCGCTAGCGACGCCATGACCAGGACGCATCGCGGTCCGCCCCGCTCGGCGCCGTCGCAACGGCAACCCGCCGGCTTCTGCGCCTTTGGAAGGTCCGCGCCCCACGCCGGATCCGGGCGTGGACATGTCCACCCGAAAGTTCGACCACCTCACCCGAGTAAAGGGCGTGTCATGAAAGTTCTGATTGTTCTCACCTCCCACGACGAGCTGGGGGACACCGGCCGCAAGACCGGGTTCTGGCTGGAGGAACTTGCGGCACCGTACTACCGCTTCAAGCAAGCGGGCGCGCAGATCGTGCTCTCCTCGCCCCAGGGCGGCAGGCCACCGCTGGACCCCAAGAGCAACGAGCCCGACTTCCAGACCGACCAGACCCGGCGCTTCGAGGCCGACCCCGAGGCGACCCAGGCACTGGCGAACACTGTGCGCCTTGACTCGATCTCGGTCAGCGACTTCGATGCGGTCTTCTATCCCGGCGGGCACGGGCCGCTCTGGGACCTGGCCGAGGACACCGTCTCCGCGCGGCTGATCGAAACGGCGCTCCGTTCCGGCAAGCCGGTGGGACTGGTGTGCCACGCGCCCGGCGTACTGCGGCACACCGTCAACGATGACGGAACCGCGCTGGTCCCGGGCAGGAAGGTCACCGGATTCGCCAACTCCGAGGAGGAAGCCGTCCAGCTCAGCGACATCGTCCCCTTTCTGGTCGAGGACGAACTCACCCGGCTCGGAGGGGTCTACTCCAAGACCGACGACTGGCAGCCCTATGTCGTGCAGGACGGTCTGCTGATCACCGGGCAGAACCCGGCTTCCTCGGCTTCCGCGGCTGACGCCCTGATGGAACTGGCCGGCAAGGGCGGGGGTGAGCGCGCACCCCTTGGTGTGTGAGGCATGCGGGGCCGACCCTGCGGGGCGTCGGCGCCGGGAGACGGTGGGGACGCAGGCGGCTGAGGTGTTCGGGCAGAAGACCAGTCTGCGGAAGTGGCACGGCGCCTGCGGGTGAGCCGGAAGCCGGCCTGTCAGTGGCACCGGACGTGGGTGGGTGCGGTACGGCGGCGGTGGCCCCGGCCGGGTCATTGCGGGCCCGGACGCGGTGCGGCCGTCGAGCACCGTTCCGGGAAGCCTGCGGATCTGGAGCGGGCGCCGCTCACCTCGCGGCGCCCGCCCATCGATGTCCCCGTCTCCGGGGCCGGATGTTCCCCCTCGTGCTCAGCCGTCGGACGCGCTGTCCGCGTCGGCGTCGTCCGCGACGGATTCGGCGCCGTCCAGGAGCCGTTGCATCCGGGCCAGTTCCTCGGAATCCACGCTCTGCGTCGCACCACCGCCCTCGGCTGCAGGTGCGTCCCCGTCCCCGGCGGCCTCCTCGGGGACCGCCGTGGACGTGTCCCCCGGAGCTCGGGTGCTGCCCGTGGCCGGCGGATTCCCAGCGGTCTCCCCGCTCCCGTCGGCGCAACCGCCGAGGAGCAGGGCGGCCAGAGCCGCCACCGTGAGCGCGGCGGTCCGGCGGCGCGGGAGCGGCTGCATCAGTCGTCGCTCCCGTTCTCCTGGGCCTGGCACCACGTCTTGACCGCCGCCACGTCCTTCTGGCGCTGCCCAAGAGTCGTCTTCAGCGTCGTGCGGGCGGTGAGCCGGTTCTTGAGGAAGGTGTGGACCTCCGTGTGGCCGGCGTCCTCGGCAGCGGCCACGCGCTGCTCCAGCCGGGCCAGTGAACCGCGCTCGTCGGCGTCGCCGTTGATGCGCTCCAGAGCGCGCTCGATGCGCTTCTCGATCTTGGGGACGCGCTTGCACAGGGTTTGCGCGCCGTCGCCGGAGCGGGCGGTGTGCCCTGACGGCGTGCCGCCGTCGGCCACGGCAGCGCCGGCGCCGACGAGCAGGGAACCAAGGGCGAGGAAGGACACGGCGGCCTTCTTGAACGTCAACATGACAGTTCCTCCTCGAGCGGTTGCGGACGGGCGGGTTCCCGTCGGCAACGGACGTTAGGAGCGCTCTTTGTGGAAACCTTGTGGGCGCCCGCCGTCCGCCGGCTGCTCGGGCGACCTGGGGTGCGCGGCGGTCTCGATCATCCAGTCGCGGCGCGCGGGCGGCGGACCCACACCCACGCCGCCGTCACTGCCACCGCCGGGACCGCCCAGGCCGTCGGGCCCGCCGCCGGCTCCGGCGTCGCGAACCGGCAGCCGGACCTCGAAGCGGGTTCCGGTGCCGTCCGGCCCGTCCAGGACCCGGATCCGCCCCCGGTGCAGGGCGACCTGCTGAGCGACCAGGGTCAGCCCGAGTCCGGAACCCGGACTGCAGGGCCCGCGGTGAAACCGCTCGAACACGCTCTCGCGTGCGGCATCCGGAATGCCGGGGCCCTGGTCGTCCACGGTGAGGACCGCCGCACATCGTCCGTCCCGCTCCGCGCTGGCGCGCAGTGCCACGGCCACCTGTGCGGGGCGCGCCCCGTCGCGGCCGTGCAGGACGGCGTTGACCAGCAGGTTGTCGACGATGGTGCGCAGTCCCGGTTCCCAGCCGTGGATGGCCGGCACGGGCTCGCAGTCCAGCGCGAACGAGGTCTCCGGGTGCCTGCGGCTCAGGGCCGCAGTCGACGCCTCGGCGATCTCCGTCAGGTCCACGGGCCCGAAGGTGTCCGTCTCCACCAGGTCACCGCGCCCCAACTCGCGCAGCATCATCAGCAGCCCCAGCAGCCGCTCGTGCTCCTTGCGCAGGTCGTCCAGCACCTCGACCCGATCGTCCACGGCTATGTCGGGATGGTCGGCGAGGATGTCCAGATTGGTCCGCATGCTCATCAGCGGGGTGCGCAGTTCGTGTGAGGCCGCGGCGGAGAAGGAGCGGGCCGTGGCGAGTCCTTCGGCGGTACGGGCGGCCTGCTCGTCGTATCGGGCCAACACCGTCTGGAGGGTGCGGGCCAGGTCGTCCACCTCGGCGATCCCGGTCGGGGCATGCTCCAGGCGGGTCGAAGTGGAGCGCGGGTCGAGCCCGCTGGTGCGCTGCTGCAGGTGCCGCAGCGGCCGGGTGGCCCGGGCGGCCACGGCCCCGGCGAGGAGGCCCGCCAGGGGCGCGGTCACCCCGGCGACGGTGAGGACACGGGTGCGGACGACCCCGAGTTGTTCGTCGCTCGTCGTATCGGGAGAGAACAGCCACAGCGTGCCGTCCACTCCGTTGCGCCGTCCGGTGATCCGCACCGACAGGGCCCGCCAGCCGGTGTCCCCGTCCCGCACTGTGATCGGCTCGGGGGCGTCGTCGGGCAGCGGTACGGACACGTCGGGCTGCGGTCCGCCCGAGGCGGTCCCGTCGGGTCCGATCAGCCGGATGCCCACATCGAGTGCGGCGTTGTACAGACCGCGCTCCCGCGCGCGCTCCACGGCCGGAGCGCGGTCCGTCGCCACCGCCCGGAGCAGTCCGCGGGCGTTCCCGGCGACCACGGCGGCCCGTTCGCGCAGGTGTGCGTCCTGCTGGGTGTGCAGATCGGCCGCCACCAGTTGGACGAGCAGCCAACCGGCGCCCAGGACCAGAAGGGGGACGGTGATCCCCACGGCGAGGGCGATCCGTGTGGAGAGCTTCATGTGCGAGGAAGGCCGCAGGCGGGCAGGGAGTCTCACCGGCCTGCCGCCCCGGGGCCCGCGTCACGGGTGGTGCCTCCGTCGTCGCGCAGGACGAAACCGACTCCCCGGACGGTGTGGATGAGCCGGGGCCGGCCGTCGGCCTCCAACTTGCGGCGCAGGTAGCTGACGAAGGTGTCCACCACGCCCGTCCGGACGTCGAAGTCGTACCCCCACACCCGGTCCAGCAACTGGTCCCGAGTGAGGACCACGCCGGCGTTGCGGGCCAGTGTGCTCAGCAGCTCGAACTCCCGCCGGGTCAGCGGCAGCAAGACGCCGTCCAGTTGAGCCTCGCGGGCCGTGAGGTCGATGGTCAGGGGTCCGGCCCGCAACCGACCGGAGCTCTCCGGTGGTCGCCGGCGCAGCAGGGCCCGCAGCCGTAGCAGCAATTCCTGGAGTGCGAAGGGCTTGACGAGGTAGTCGTCGGCACCGACCTGGAGCCCCGCGATCCGGTCCGCGGTCTCGTCCAGGGCGGACAGCATCAGCACCGGCACGTCGTTGCCTTCCGCGCGCAGTGTGCTGCATACGTCGATGCCGCTGAGGCCGGGCATGGATATGTCCAGCACGATCGCATCGAGCGGGCCGTCGCCGATCCTGCGCAGGGCCCTCGGGCCGTCTTCCGCGAGCTCCACTGAGAAGCCGTTCAGGCGCAGCCCGCGGGCCAGCGACCGGCGGATCGCCGCGTCGTCGTCCACCACCAGGACGAGCCCTCGTTCCGCGTCCCCGGGACCGGGCATCTGCGCCTCCTGCCTCCGGACCCCTTTTGGGCCCTGTTCTCCGCCTCCCGCGGCGACCATCGTGCACCAGAGGACGGCTGCTGTCGGCAGCGTGGGGGGGGAAAGCAGCACAGTCACAGGGAATTCCCAGGCACGGCTCCTAGCCTCCGCTGCCATGGCACGTCATCGAACCCCTCGGCGGTCGCGTCCGTACGTCGCACTGGCTTCGGCACTCCTCTCCGTGAGCGCGGCGGCGGCCGTCGCCCACCAGGCCGGGTCCGGCCCGGCGGGCAGTGCCGTCCCGGCCGCCGCGATGCCGCAGCAGGCCGACGGCCAGGACCGGGCCGGTGGGGCGAAGGGCGAACCGTCCACGCAGGAGCAGCTCATGGCCGTCCTGGCGGAGGCGACGGACGCAACGACTGCCGGCACCGCGGGCCACGCCGCCGTAGCAGTCATGGACCTGACGACGGGACGGAGCGCAGCGGCCGACGACGGCCACGCATTCGCCACGGCCAGCATCGTCAAGGTCGACATCCTCGCAGCACTGCTCCTGACAGCCCAGGACGGGGACCGCGTGCTCACCGGCCAGGAGCGCCGGCAGGCCGCGGCGATGATCCAGGTGAGCGACAACGCGGCGGCGACCGCCCTGTGGGACGCCGTCGGAGGGGCGGACGGCCTGGCGCAGGCGAACCGGCGGCTGGGACTGTCGGAGACGACACCCGGTTCCGACGGGCTGTGGGGCCTGACCCAGACCACCGCGGCCGATCAGCTCCGTCTGCTGCGGGCCGTCTTCACCGACGACTCACCGCTCTCCTCGGCCTCCCGCGACTACGCGCAGCAGCTCATGGGCGGCATCGCCGCAGACCAGGACTGGGGCATATCGGCCGCGGCCGACGACACCTCCTCCGCCCGACTCAAGAACGGCTGGCTGTCCAGGAGCGAGACCGGGCTCTGGGTGATCAACAGCATCGGTGTGGTCGAGAAGGACGGCAACCGGTTCCTCGTGGCCGTCCTCAGCGACGACCAGCCCAGCCGAGCGGCCGGGATCTCCCTCGTCGAGACCGTAGCGGCCCGAGCCGTGTCCCTGCTCGCACCGGACAGCCCTTAGCAAGGCATGGTCGGCTCGCCCCACCTCGCGGACGACCTTGCTCAGGAGGTGTGGATCGCGGTGGTGCGCGGCCTGCCGCGCCTGCGGAAGCCGGAGCGGTTCACCCCGTGGCTGTTCACCGTCGCCCGGCGCACGGTCACCGACCACCTGCGCGGCCTGCAGAGCTCCGGCGACCCCCCTGGAGGAAGCGGCCGCCGTCATCGCCGACGACGGCGAGGCCAGCGGCGTCCTGACCACGGCGAACTCAGGGTCCCGTCCGAGCGGCAGGGCCTGGCTCCGGAGTGTCCTCGCCCTCCAGCGCCGTACCGAGGTACCACCGGGCCTCGTCCTGGACGATCGCGACACCCGTCCCCACCATGACGACCCCTCACCACGCCCTCCAGGCCCGCACGGACGTCCCACGAGCCGTCGCAACCCCGCCACCGCCAGACCGGAAGGGACCGTGACCCCGGACAGGAAGCCGTACGCCGTGGGCAAGCCGGGGCCCGGGGAAGGGCCGATCACCGGCGAGGCCCTGTGGTCTTCACCCACCCCTGCAGGCAGGGGGCAGCACCCGTCAGCGAGTCCGCCTGTCACTCACCCCCGGGCGGTACTTGCGCTGCCCACCGCACCTGGCAGGCCGACCCGACCTCCTCGGACCGTGGAGTCGACGAACGGTCACGAGGCCGCGGCCACCGCCATGCGGCGCTCAGCCGGGCCGGCGCGCAGGAGGTGCTCGGTGGGGCCTTCGTCTCCCCGGCGGCGGACGAAGGGAGGTAGGGCTGGGGCACCGTGTCGTCCACGGTCAGGACTTTGTTCACGCGTGGGTACGGCCACGTGGCGTCGGTGGCCATCCGTCCTGACCAGCGGTTCGGGCCGTCGCCGCGGCACGTCGAGCAGCGTGTCGCCACAGATCGCCCGCAGTCCGCCCACCACAATCGGTTCGACATTTCGAGAGTGACGATCGTGGTGGGGCATTGGGAGTGTTCGAATCCGGGAAACGGCGCACGCGGCAGCCGCGTCCACTGCGGACAACCATGGGAGTGCTCCAACTCGGGATGCTCGTGGCCGCCTTCGACCAGACGGCTCTCGGTGTCGCCCTGCCCAACCTCGTGGCCGACCTCGGAGGCGTGCACGACCTGGTATGGGTGGTGGGGGTCAACCTGCTGGCCGCCACTGTCTCCGCCCCGCTCTGGGGCAAGTTCGGCGACATGTACGGCAGGCGGCGGGCCCTTCAGGCCGACCTTCTCATCCTGCTGGTGGGCTGCGTCCTGGCGGGCGCCGCCCAGAGCATGACCCAACTCATCGTCTTCCGGGTCGTCCAGGGCCTCGGCAGCGGCGGACTGGTGGTGCTTTCGCTGGCCGTGGTCAGCGATCTGGTGCCGCCGGAGGACCGGGGACGCCGACAGGGTTCCCTGAATGCGATGTTCGCCATCGGCACGGGTCTCGCACCGCTGGCGGGAGGCCTTCTCGCACAGTACGCCTCCTGGCGCTGGATCTTCTACGGTACCGCCGTCCTCAGCGCCCTCGCGTTCATCGGCAGCAGCGTTGCCCTGCGCGTCCCCGAACCGCACGGGGTGCGCCGCGGCTTCGACTACATCGGTCTTGGGCTCCTCGCCGCCCTCAGTACCTGCCTGCTGCTGAGCGTCTCCCTGGGGGGTCCGTCCTGGAAGGCCTGGCAGGTGATCGCGTACCTCGTGCTCGCCGTCATGCTCGGTGGGCTGTTCCTGGCCCGCGAGCGCAGGGCGCCACATCCCCTGATGCCTCCCAGGCTGTTCGGCAGCACCGTCTTCGCGCTCCTGGCCGCGGTCGCGTTCCTCATGGGTGCCGCGAAGGCCGCGACGTCCGTCTACCTCCCGCTGTTCCTCCAGATCGCCATGGGCTCCAGTCCCTTCGGCACGGGCCTGATCATGGTGTCGCTGGTCGTCGGGATCACCGCGGGATCGCTGGCAAGCGGAGAACTGGTCAGCCGGACCGGACGCTACAAGCCGTGCCTGATCGCCGGCACCGGCCTGACCTCCGTCGGGCTCGTACTGACCCACCTGCTGGACGCGCGGAGCAGCAGTTGGACGGTCGTCGGCTCACTCGCCGTCTTCGGTGTCGGCTTCGGGCTCACGGCTCCGATCCTGACCCTGGCGGTGCAGAACGCGGTGGGGTACGAGGACCTCGGCGTGTCCGTGTCCGGCATCGGCTACTTCCGGTCCCTGGGCAGGACCCTCGGCGTCGCCGTCGTGGGCACGGTGTTCGCCGTCCGGCTGGGGCACAACCTCGCGGAGGAAGAGGCCATGCGCGATCTCGACATCGCCGCGCTGCGTGCCGTTCCGACCCTGCTGGACGCATACACGCTGTCCATCAGGGAGACGTACCTGGGGTCCGTCGGCCTGGCGCTCATCGCCTTCGCACTGTCGTGGTTCCTGCGGGAGATCCCACTCCAGCCCGGTGCCACTCCCCCGGAGACCGCGGACCCGCTCCGCACCGCACCGGTCCCCCGCACGTCCATCGAGGAGGTGGAGCGCATCCTCTCAGCGGCCGGCAATCGGCAGGTACTGCGCAGCCTCTTCACCCGGATCGCCGAGACCGCCGACGTCCGACTGCCGCCCCAGGCCTGCTGGCTGCTCATCACGGCGCTCCGCGAATCGCCCTTGGACCTGCGAAGGCTCAAGCAGCACAGCGTGGTCGACGCGAGCATCATCGGCAACGCCGTGGAGGCGCTCGAAGCCCACGGCCTCGCCAGGGCCTCCGGCACCACCCTGGTCCTCACCGGAGAGGGACGTGAGGTCGCCGCGCACCTGACGGCCTCGCGCCGACGCATACTGCACGATGTCGTCGGCACCTGGGCCACGGAGGAACATGCCACCGTCGAGGCCCTCCTGGAGCGGCTCGACAAGGCGCTGACCGGCCAGGACGACCTCCCTCCGGGGTGACCACGCAGTGCCGCCGCATCGCCGGACCGGGCTCGCCGCAGCGGGCACCCCCGGCCCTGCACCGTCAGGGGACCTGCGGCCACGGACCGACGGGAACCCTGACATACGGGCGGTGGGCACCTTGTGCGCCGAGAAGGACTCCCCGACGTCGATCGGGCCTTCGTCGCGCGAACCGCACCGGAGACGTGCGGAGCACGTTCTGCCCCGCCTACCAGCGGTCGGCTTCGTCGACCGTGGCGACGCCCTCGTGTCCGCCCACGGAAGCCCGCCGAGGGCCGCCCTTCCGGCCGGTCCCCGTCATGTGCGCGTCTCGCTACGCGGCGTCGAAGCCCATCGCGAAGGTGATGCTGGAACCGGCGGCGTGCCGTGCGATTTCCATACGGTCGGTCAGCTCGCGGACAAGCCAGAGGCCCCGGCCGTTCGAGGCGTCCGGAGAGGGCAGCGTGCGCGGAATCATTTCTTCGCTGAGGCCGGGCCCTTCGTCGGTCACCCGGCAGCACACACCGTCTGCACTCCGGTAGAGCCTGAGGGTCCCCTCGCCTCCCCCGTGCCGTACGGCGTTGCACATCACCTCGTGCGCGGCCAGGACGAACTGGGCGCGGCGCTGCTCGGTGAGGGTGGTCGTGGACATGTGGAGGTCGACCTCGATGCGCACCCTCGCCAGGTCGGCGGCGTGGAACCGCGACTGCAGAAGCAGCTCTCCTTCGTCCTGGGTCGCGATGGTCTGGGCGGTCATCGCGTGGCTCCCTCGCTCTCGACCAGGACCAGAGCTTCGATCTGACGAGCTCCGAGGCGGCGGAACAGCTCTGCGTGGAACGGGGTGCAGTGAACCTCCAACCGCTCACGCGGGCCGCACCGTTCGACCTGTCGCAGTACTTCCGCCGCGCAGGTCACGGACAGGAAGGTCAGCGGGGTGAGGTCGACCGTCAGCGGCTCGTCACGGCCGGGGCCGGCAAGCGCGGCCTGGAAAGCGGCGTTCCACTGCTCTCGGGTTGACCAGTCCGCTTCGCCGACCAGTCGCAGCCCTTGGTCGGAATGGGAGGCTCCCAGCTGCCCCGGCTGCTCCAGCAGGGCGACGGGGTGCCCCAGGCGCATGGCCTCCACCGTCTCGGGAGCGAAGCGACGGCGGTCGTACGTGCAGATCTCCGCGTATCGGCAGTCTGTGAAGAGGGCTTCGGCGTGGAGTTCGCGGTGCATGACGCCCTCGATGTCCATCTCCAGGTCCTGAACCCAGGCCATGTCGATGACCGACCGCAGCCCGGTGTACCCGTCGGCGAGGGCCCGTTCGGTCTCCTCCCTCAGGCGCCCCAGCTGCCGCTCCGCAGTGAAGTGCCGTTGGGGATGGATCAGCTCGCGCATGCTGGTGAACTCCAGCTGGCCGTGTTCCCGCGCCGCTTCGGACGACGACCCCGCATGCGGAAACAACCGCTGGAACACCTCGTCGTCCGAGACGGCGGGATCAGCCAGGACGACGACCTTCTCACCACGCGCCAATCCGAGCTGCGCGAACACTCCCAGCACACCCCAGCGCGCCTGATCGTCCGCGTAGTGCGCAAAAGCATGATCCCCCAGCCGCATCTGCTCCACCGCCAGAGTACGAGCATCCACTGGAACGGCCACGGCCACCTCCCTCCGCCCGACCGGCGTCACCAGCTCAATGAAGAGCCACCACAGCAGTGATAAGGACAGCGACGCTATAGCGCGACAAGCCGGGAGGGGCCGCAGGACCGCTACCGATCGAAGCCGACGCGAAGAGGTCCGAACCTGAATCACAAAGCCCACAGAACCTTCGATCTGCGTACCATCGCACTCAGGCTCATCGAGAACGGCCAGGTCAGGGTCGCCGGGGTATCGCCACAGCCGGCGAAGAAGCGGGGTCACCTGGAGTACCACGCCGTACCCTCGCTCCTGGTCGACGACACCGGAGCGCCACTCGCGCAAGTGGCAGCCGCGTTGGCAGTTGACACGGCCCTCCGCTGTCGCGGTGGTTCGGGGCATGGCTTGCCCTCCTGCGAACGGGAGGCGACTCCGGCCGCCCGACCGCACCCGGTCGGGGCCCTCGGAGGTTGCTGAGCTCTGCATCACAAGTCGAGGAAGGGCTGTCCTACCGGCCGGCCGCCGGCCCTGGTCCTGCGCGGTGAGCCGCCAGAACGCTCTATGCCGTTCGAGACGATCCGCCGAGCACCTCGGACGCCTCCACCAGCCATGCCCGATCCGGTGAACTGCTCGCGAGGTTGGCTCCTCACCGGGCGGGGAGCTCCACCTCCACCGAATGAGTGGACCTCATTTCGAACCACCTCACCCCTCACCTGCGAGATCGAGTCGAACAACTTCCCAAAGAGTGTGTTTCGGGGCAATCCGCATCACCACGGGATCCGAATGACATGCGTCAGGCCCACAACGGGCGCACACAACAGGGAAAGTGAGCATCTGTCATGCGTAAGGTCCTGCGTACTGCCGTCGTCACCGCCGTACTCGTACCCGCCGCGATCGCTTCCGTGGGAGCGGCCAGCGCGGACGGCTACGGGCAGCACACCACGGCCGCCGGCCCCAACGGTGCGGTCTCCAGCCACGTCATGAGCGGCACCAGCGCCAACGGCGGCACCTACTACATCGAGCGCAACAGCATGGCCGGCCCCGACGGAGCGATGAGCTCCAGCACCCACAGCGTCGCCGACGGCAGCATGGGCAACCGCATGGGCGGCGGACTGAGCGGCGGACTCCTCGGCCTCGGCCGGCTCCTCGGCTAGCACATGCACCGGGCCACCAGGCGGCCCTCACACGGCGGCGGCCCCACCACCGGACGGGACCGCCGCCGTTCCCACGGCGATCCTCGGACCGCCAAGTCGACGGAGCCGAGAGGCGTCATCTCCTGCCGCTGGTCCACGACGGGGAAGGAGCGGGGCCTTTCCCCCGGACACACTGGAGATGACCGTGTGGAGAAGCCGGACCGAGAAGGACTCCGGTCTCGGTCGTCGCCGCGTTCGCGGGTCGCCATGCGTCGCTCGTCGTCATCCCCGACCCGTTCGGCATCAGCCCCACCACCGCTGAAACCCGGGCGAACTGCGCCAACGACAGCCGGGCGGTGCGCATCGGCGCGGCGGACGCCCGCCTACTGCCCACCTCTCCCCAACTCAGTTGGGGCCGAGAGGACGAGCCTTCCATCGTGGACTTCGGCGACCTGGTGGACGGCGGTGAGGTGAGTGGGGTCGTGGGTGACCAGGACGGTGGCGGTGGCCTGCCGGTGGGTGAGGCCGGTGATCAGGTCGAGGACTGCTGCGCCGCGTTCGTGGTCGAGGGCGCTGGTGGGTTCGTCGACCAGGAGGACGGTGGGGTCGTTCATCAGGGCCCGGGCGATGTTGACGCGCTGGCGCTGGCCGCCGGAGAGCTGGTGGGGGCGGTGACCGGCCTGGTCGGCGAGACCGACGGCGTCGAGGAGTTCCATCGCCCGGGTGTGGGCGGCGCGCGGGTTGCGGCCGTCGATCTGCGCCATGACCTGGAGTTGTTCGGCGGAGGTGAGGGAGGGCAGCAGGTTGGGCTGCTGGAAGACGATGCCGATCTTGCGGCGGCGCAGTTCGGTGAGTTCACCGCGGGTGAGGCCGGTGGTGGTCCGGCCGTCGACGGTGACGGTGCCGGTGTCGGGGGTGATCAGGGTGGCGGCGACGGCGAGGAGGCTGGACTTGCCGGAGCCGGAGGGGCCCACCACGGCGGTCATAGTGCCCCGGGGCACATCGAGGGTGACGTGGTCGAGGGCGGTCAGGCGGGTGTCGCCGTCGGGGTAGGTGAGGGTGATGTCGGTCAGGTTCAGACTCATCGGGCGGTCCCCAGGGCGGTCAGCGGGTCGACGGAGGTGATGCGGCGGATGGACAGGGCGGCGCCGAGCGCACCGAGGAGGATGATCACGACGGCCGGGACAAGGACGGTCGCGGGGGTGAGGAGGAACGGCACAGCGCTGTCGGACAGCAGGGCACCGAGGGCGGCGGCGATGCCGGTGCCGAGCAGGGTGCCGCCGGCGAGCAGGACGATGGCCTGTCCGAGGGCGTCCTTGAGCAGATTGCCGGTGGAGGCGCCCAGAGCCTTGAGGACGGCGACGTCGCCGCTGCGCTGGATCGTCCAGACGGTGAAGAAGGCACCGATGACGAGGGCGGAGATCGCGAACAGGAAGCCGCGCATCAGTTGCAGGGAGCCGTTTTCGGAGGCGTAGGAGCCGATCGCGGACAGTGAGTCTTCGGTGGAGACCGTCTTGGTGCCGGCCCGGTGGTCGGTGACCGCCGTATCGGCCGTGGAGATGGTGTTCAGGGCGATGACGGTGGCCCTCGGGACCTCCCCGCTGCCGACCGGCGGCGCGATGTTCTGCCAGGTGCTCAGGCTGGTCCAGATCACCGGGGCGTGGCTGAAGTGGGCGTCGCCCTCGACGGCCGCCACCGTCAGCTGCCGGCCTGCCAGGGTGAGGGAGTCGCCGGCCTGCACTCCGAGGTCGTCGGCGGCTGCGGTGGACAGCACCGCCACCCTGTCAGTGATCTCGTCGCTGCGCGGGGCGAGGCTCGAGCCCGGCTCGACGCCGAAGGCCGAGACCCCGGTACTTCTGTCCCCGGCCGTGGCCTTGGTGGTGGTGATCCCCAGCGGTTCGGCGCTTTCGACGCCGGGCGACTCGGACCACTGCTGCCACTGCCGCCGGGTGACGGTGGAGTTGGAGTACGACGGGTCCTGCCCGCCGGTGGGCGCCTGGAAGGCGATCTTGTCGACGGGCAGCCGCGTGATCGCGGAGACGTTCTGCCGGCCCAGTCCGGCGGTCAGTCCGGACAGCAGTCCGACCAGCAGGGTGATCAGCACGATGACGGTCCCCATCAGGGCGAAGCGCCCCTTGGCGAACTTCAGGTCTCTCCAGGCGACGAACACGTCCTTGGCCTGCCCTTTCCGGCGGTGGAAGCGGTACGACCCCACCGTCGCAGCCGGCCCCCTGCGTGCGCGTCCGGCGCAGGACGGCACTTGGCGGGCCGAAAAGTCGGCACGCGGGTTCCAACTTTCGATGGAGGCCCCAGGGCGCCGGCATCCGTAACCTGGGACGCACTGTGAACCCCGCTGCCCCCGCCCTGACCCCGACCACCCGAGCATTGGCCTGGTGCCTGCACCTGCTGGTCATCGGCCTGCTCGCCCTGGCCGCCGGCCGGGCCGTGGCCGACAGCCGGCCCCATGCCGGATTGATCGTCGCCGCGTCGGCAGCGTGCGGCCTGGTGTACGCGGCCGGGCCGGTGCTGCCGCCCGTGCGCCGTTCACGGCGGGCCGCCGCACTGTGGCTGACCTCCGTGGGCGCCTGCTGGCTGGCGCTGCTCGCCCTGTCCCCCGACGCCGTGTGGGTGGCCTTTCCGCTGTACTTCCTCCTGCTGCACCTGCTGCCCCGCCGCGCCGGACTGACGGCGGTGGCCGCCACCGCCGCCGCAGCCATCGCGGGCTTCGCCGCCCACCAGCACTCCTTCAGCCCCGCCATGGCCATCGGCCCCGCCCTCGGCGCGGCCGTGGCGGTCGCGGTGGTGTGGGGGTACCAGACCCTGTACCAGGAGAGCGAACACCGCCGCAGACTGATCGAGGAGCTCACCGCCACCCGCGCCGACCTGGCCGCCGCCCAGCACACCGCCGGTGTGCTGGCCGAACGCGACCGGCTGGCCCGTGAGATCCACGACACCCTCGCCCAGGGCCTCTCCAGCATCCAACTGCTGCTGCGCGCAGCCGAACGAGCACTGCCCCACGCGCCGCAGAACGCCGCCCGCCACGTCGACCAGGCCCGGCAGGCCGCCGTCGACAACCTCGCCGAGGCCCGCCGCTTCGTCGCCGCCCTCACCCCTCCCACGCTGGAAGGCACCACCCTGGCAGGCGCCCTGGA
This sequence comes from Streptomyces sp. HNM0645, assembly GCF_030056615.1. NCBI lineage: Bacteria > Bacillati > Actinomycetota > Actinomycetes > Kitasatosporales > Streptomycetaceae > Streptomyces > Streptomyces sp. HNM0645. The sequence continues at coordinate 27,983 of NZ_JASHLT010000012.1, forward strand.
ACGCCTGTGCACCACCACGTCCGCCCGGCACCGGCTCACCGCACGCTTCCACCTCACCGGAGACCCCGCCCTGCTCGCCACCGCACACGAGGTAGCCCTGCTGCGCATCGCCCAGTCCGCCCTCGCCAACACCGTCCGCCACGCCGAGGCCACCACCGCCGAAGTCACCCTCAGCTATCTCGGGGACCGCGTCGTCCTCGACGTCCTCGACGACGGACGCGGCTTTGACGCCGCCCGCCTGCCTGCCCCCGATCTCGAGGCCGGCGGATTCGGACTGGCCGCCATGCGCGCCCGCGCCCATGCCCTCGGCGGCACCCTCACCATCGAATCCGCCCCCGGCCTCGGCACCGCCCTGGCCGCTCGACTGCCGTTGCCGTCCCCGGCCACGACCCGTCCCGAGGCCCGCCCGTGACCGACGACGCCCCCATCCGCCTGCTCCTGGCCGACGACCACCCCGTGGTACGGGCCGGACTGCGCGCGGTGCTGGAAACCGAGCCCGGCGTCGTCGTCGTGGCCGAAGCCGCCACTGCCGAGGACGCCGTCAGCCGCGCCGCCGGAGGCGACATCGACGTCGTGCTGATGGATCTGCAGTTCGGCAAAGGCATGGGCGGTGCCGAAGCAACCGCTCAGATCACCGCCCGGCCGGGGGCGCCCCGCGTGCTGATCGTCACCACCTACGACTCCGACGCCGACACACTGCCCGCCATCGAAGCCGGCGCCACCGGCTACCTCCTCAAGGACGCCCCGCCCGAGGACCTGGCCATCGCCGTACGCACCGCGGCCACCGGAGGCACCACATTGGCACCCACCGTCGCGGACCGGCTGATGAACCGGCTACGCACCCCCGGCACCGCTCTGACCCGGCGCGAGACCGAAGTCCTCGTCCTGGTCGCCGACGGCCTGTCCAACCAGGCCGTCGGCCAGCGCCTCCACCTGACCGAAGGGACGATCAAGTCCCACCTCGCCCGCATCTACACCAAGCTCGACGTCGACTCCCGCACCGCCGCCGTTGCCACCGCCACCGACCTCGGCCTGATCCGTCGCTGACCGGCACTCGGTCGAAGACCTCCGCGCGGGCGGTGGCCCGGCCGGGCCAGGTGCGGCTGCCGATCTCTTCAACGAGCAGGGCCCGGAAGCTCTTCGCGGCGGGGGCGGCCTGCCGGTCGCCACCGGCCTGACCAGGTACTACGAGAAGAAGACGCCGCAGCGCAGCAGCACATTCGCGTACGGCGACGCCTCCCCGGTGCGTACGACGAGCCGCGCGCCCCCCGACAGCCCCTTGAGCCGCTCGTGCGGTACGAGGCCGAGCTCGGGGAAGCGCCCGTCCAGCAGCGCGGCCGCCTCCGGATTGGCCCGCCGTACCTCCGTCGCCGCGGTCGCGCCCTCCACGACCAGTTCGGCGAGCAGCCCGTCCAGCACCTCGGCGAATGACGGCACCCCGGCCCGGAAGGCCAGGTCGACGACGCGTGGCCCGCCCGGGATCGGCATCCCGGCGTCACACACCAGCACCTCGTCGCCGTGTCCCAGCTCCGCGAGAGCCCCGGCGAGATGACGGTTGAGGATCCCGGCCTTCTTCACAGCGCGGCGACCTCTTCCGGCGTCGGATAGGACCCCTGCGCTCCCGGCTTCGTCACCGCCGCGGCCCCGACCCGCGTCGCGTACGCCGCCGCGTCCGCGAGCGCGTCGCCCTGCCCCAGCCGCCAGGCCAGCGCCGCCGTGAAGGCGTCGCCCGCGCCGGTGGTGTCGACGGCGTCCACCTTCACCGCGGGCACCATGGCCGCCCCCTGCGTCGACGCCACCAACGCACCCCGCGCACCCAGCGTCACGACCACCGAACGCGGCCCGCGCGCGAGCAGGATCCGCGCCCAGTCGGCGGGCTCGTCACCGACCGGCTCGTCACCGAGGATCACCCTCGCCTCGTGCTCGTTCACGATCAGCGGGTCGCACGCCGCCAGCACCTCCGGCGGCAGGGGGCGCGGCGGCGACGGATTCAGTACGAAGCGGGTGCCGGGCGCCAGGCTCCGCACCGCTTCCGCCACCGTCTCCAGCGGGATCTCCAACTGCGCCGACACCACGCGGGAGGCGCGGAGGAGGCCCCGCGCCGCCCGCACGTCCCCTGGCGTGAGCTTCCCGTTCGCCCCCGGCGACACGACGATGCTGTTGTCACCGGACGGGTCCACGGTGATCAGCGCGACGCCGGTCGGCGCGCCGCCGACCAGCACGCCCGCCGTGTCGACCCCGGCCGCCCGCTGCGCGTCGAGCAGCAGCCGGCCGTACGCGTCGTCACCGACCCGGGCCAGCAGAGCCGTACGCGCTCCCATCCTGGCGGCCGCGACTGCCTGGTTGGCGCCCTTGCCGCCCGGATGGACGGCCAGATCGGAGCCGAGCACCGTCTCCCCCGGCCCCGGCCGCCGCTCGACCCCGATCACCAGGTCGGCGTTGGCCGACCCGATGACAAGGAGGTCGTAGTCGTACATGAAAGGTCTCCCCTGATACCCGTACCTGGATTTGCGACTGGAGCCCGAAGCGTCGGCCGGCGACGGACGTGGGACGTCAGCCGCCGAAGCCGGCCACGTTCTCCTTGGTGACCACCTTCACCGGCACCTTCACCGTCGCACTCACCTTCTCGCCCTCGGCGGCACGCAGGGCGTTGTCCACGGCGATCCGGCCGAGTTCCCTCGGCTGCTGGGCCACCGACGCGTACAGGGTCCCGTCCCCGACCGCCTGCAGCCCGTCCGGCGTACCGTCGAAGCCGACCACCTGGACCGACGTACCGGCCTTCGAGCCCAGTGCCTTGATCGCACCGAGCGCCATCTCGTCGTTCTCGGCGAAGACGCCGTCGATGCCGGGGTGCGCCTGGAGGAGGTTCGACATCACGTCGAGGCCCTTGGTGCGGTCGAAGTCGGCGGGCTGCTTGGCGACCACCTTGATGCCCGGGTATGCCTTCAGCCCTTCGGCGAAGCCGGCGCCGCGCTCCCGGCTGGCGGAGGTACCGGCCTGGCCCTGCAGGATGACGATCGTGCCCGTGCCGCCGAGTTTCTCGGCGAGCGCCCGGGCCCCCAGCTCGCCGCCCTCGACGTTGTCGGAGGCGACCAGCGCGGCCGTCTTCGCCTTGGTGACGCCCCGGTCGACGCCGACGACGGGAATGCCGGCACGGTTGGCGGCCCGTACCGCCGGGCCCGCCGCGTCCGAGTCCACCGGGTTGACGACGATCGACGCCAGGCCCTCGCTGGTGAAGTTCTGCAGCTGGTTGGCCTGCTGCGAGGCGTCGTTCTGCGCGTCGGTGACGGTGAGGTCGACGCCGAGCTTCTTCGCCTCGGCCTCCGCGCCCGCCCGGATCTGCACGAAGAAGGGGTTGTTGAGCGTGGAGAGCGACAGTCCGATCTTCTGCTGCGCGGCCGTCGACGAGCCGCCGTGCAGCAGCGAGGTCGCTCCCACGACCGCGGCCGCGACCACGGCGGCAAGGAGGTACGTGACCGCTTGCCTGCCCTTGCTGCCGCCCCCACCGGCACCCACCGGAGTCGCCCCCGCCTTGCGCCGCACGGTGTCGAGCAGCACGGCCAGCGCGATGACCACGCCGATGACCACCTGCTGCCAGAAGGCGGACACCGAGAGGAGGTTGAGGCCGTTGCGCAGCACCGCCAGGATCAGCGCACCGATCAGTGTCCCGGACGCCTTGCCGGTACCGCCCGCGAGCGAGGCACCGCCGATGACGACGGCCGCGATGGCGTCCAGTTCGTAGCCCTGCGCGGCCTGCGGCTGCGCGGAGGACAGCCGGGAGGCGAGCACGATGCCCGCGGCGGCGGCGAACAGCCCGGACAGCGCGTAGATGGCGAGCTTCTGCTTCTTCACCCGCAGCCCGGACAGCCGGGACGCCTCCTCGTTGCCGCCGATCGCGTACATGGACCGCCCGATGTACGTCCGCCCCAGCACGAACGCCGTGATCAGACCCATGACGACCATCACCAGCACGGGCACCGGCAGCCAGCCGCCGAGTGTGTCGCCGAGGTGCGAGACCGATTCCGGAAAGGCGATCGGCGTGCCCTGAGAGATGACCAGCGACAGCCCGCGCGCCACGGACAGCATGGCGAGTGTCGCGATGAACGGCGGGAGTTTGCCGTACGAGACGAGGAAGCCGTTGACCAGGCCGCAGGCTATGCCGGTCGCGACGGCCAGGATCACCGCCAGGGCGACCGGTACGCCCTCGTTGGTCGCGCTCCAGGCGAGGACGGTGGCGGACAGCGCGGCGACGGAGCCGACCGACAGGTCGATACCCGCCGCGACGATGACGAAGGTGACGCCGAAGGCGAGGATCGCGGTGACGGCCGCCTGGACGCCGATGTTGAGCAGGTTGTCCGTGGTAAGGAAGTCGCCGGACAGCGCCGACAGCGCGACGACGAGGACGATGAGCGCGGTGAGCGCCCCGTTGTCGAGCAGCAGCCGACGCAGCCCTCCGGGGCCGGCGGCGCCACCCGCGCCCGCGGAGCTCTTGATGGTGTCAGTGGCCACGGGTGGCCTCCGTTTCCGTAGTGGGGTTGCTGACGGCGAGCGCCATCACTGCGTCCTGGGTCGCCTCGTCGGCGGGTAGCTCGCCCGCGATCCGCCCGTGCGCCATCACCAGCACCCGGTCGCTCATACCGAGCACCTCGGGCAGATCGCTGGAGATCATCAGGACGGCGGCGCCGGCGGCGGTCAGTTCGTTGATGAGCTGGTAGATCTCGACCTTGGCGCCGACGTCGATCCCGCGCGTCGGCTCGTCGAGGATCAGTACCCTGGCGTCGGCGAGCAGCCACTTGCCGATGACGACCTTCTGCTGGTTGCCACCGGACAGGGTCCGCACATGCTGGCCCAGCCCGGCCATCCGCACTCCGAGCTGCTCCGCTATCCGCCCGGCGGTCTCCCGCCGGCCCTTCAGGTCGACGAGCCCCGCGCGGGTCGCCTTCCGCAAGGTGACCAGCCCGAGGTTCTCCTCGACGGAGGCGTCGAGCACCAGCCCCTGCCCCTTGCGGTCCTCGGGCACGAGTCCGATCCCGGCGGCCATGGCGGCGTTGACGTCATGGCGCTTCACCGCGGCACCACCGGCCCTCACGGCCCCCTTGTCGTACGGGTCGGCTCCGAAGACGGCCCGCACCACCTCGGTACGACCGGCTCCGACGAGCCCCGCGATCCCCACCACCTCACCGGCCCGCACCTCGAAGCTCACGTCATGGAAGACCCCGTCCCGCGTGAGCCCCTCGACGGTCAGCAGCGCGACCCCGGCATCGCCCCGTTCCCGCGGGTACTGCTGCTCGATCGACCGCCCCACCATGAGCCGTACGAGTTCGTCCTCGCCGGTGGAGGCAGGCACCTGACCGACGGTCTTCCCGTCACGGATGACCGTCACGCGATCCCCGAGGGCGGCGATCTCCTCCAGGTGATGCGTGATGAACACGACCCCGACACCGTCCGCCCGCAGCTGCCGCACGATGGCGAACAGCTTCTCGACCTCCTCAGTGGTCAGTACGGCGGTCGGCTCGTCCATGATGAGCACGCGCGCGTCGAGACTGAGCGCTTTGGCGATCTCGACCATCTGCAGCCGGGCGATTCCGAGTTCACGCACGCGCGCGCGTGGGGACACGTTCACGCCGACGCGCTCGAGCAGTTCCTCGGCGTCGGCCTCCATCCGCTTCCGGTCGACCATCCCGAGCCGCCTGGGCTGCCGCCCGAGGTAGATGTTCTCGGCGACGGACAGATCGGGAACGAGATTGAACTCCTGATAGATGGTGGCGATCCCGAGTCGCTCGGAGTCGCGCGCACCATTGATGTGCGCCTCCTCACCATCCACCAGGATCCGCCCGGCATCGGGCGTGTAGGCACCGGAGAGCATCTTGATGAGCGTGCTCTTGCCGGCCCCGTTCTCGCCGAGCAGCACATGCACCTCACCCCGGCGCAGATCGAAGTCGACGCCGTCGAGCGCGACCACGCCGGGAAAGGTCTTGCGGATGCCCTCGATACGCAGCAACTCGTCCGGGTTGCTCACGGCATACTCCTTCGTACGGGGGACAGGGGCGGTACGGCTGAGGGGGGCTCGCCGCACGAACGGCGTACGACGAGACGGGCGGAAAGGGTTACGGACTCACCCGGCCGCCCCTCGATCCGCGCGACCAGCGCGCGCACCGCGGCGCGCCCCAGCTCGCCGGTGGGCTGGGCGATGGCGGTGATCGGCGGATCGGTGTGCACGAACCACCGGATGTCGTCAAAGGCGGCGAGCGCGAGGTCGTCGGGAACGCGCATCCCACGCGCGCGCACGGCGTCCAGGGCGCCGAGTGCCATCAGGTTGTCGGCCGCGAAGACGACCTCGGGGGGCTCGGGCAGGTCGAGGAGGCCCTCGGTGACCCGGCGCCCGCTCTCGGCCTGGAAGTCTCCCTGGCCTATGTAGGCGTCGGGGAGGTCGAGACCGTACGCGCAGAGCGCCTCCCTGAATGCCTCCACGCGCTCCCGTCCGGTCGTGGTCGCGGCGGGTCCCGCGATGATCGCGAGGCGCCGGTGCCCGAGGCCGTACAGATGCGCGACCAGGTCCCGTACGGCCGCCCGCCCGTCCGCACGCACCACGGGCACGTCCACACCCGGGATCCACCGGTCCACGAACACCATCGGCGTCCCCGCGCGAGCGGCGTCCAGCATCAGCGGAGAGCCACCGTCGGTGGGGGAGACGAGGAGGCCGTCGATACGGCGGTCCAGCAGGTTCCGTACGTGGTGGTCCTGGAGGTCGGGCCGCTCGTCGGCGTTCCCGATGATCACGCTGTAGCCGAGCGCGCGGGCCTCTTCCTCGACGGAGCGGGCCAGCTCGGTGAAGTACGGGTTGAGCACATCGCTGATGACCAGGCCGAGGGTGTGGGTCTGGTCGGTACGCAGGGAACGGGCGACGGCGTTCGGGCGGTAACCCAGCGTCTCGACGGCGGCCAGCACGCGCGAGCGTGCGTCCGCACTGACCGACGGATGGTCGTTCAGGACACGCGAGACCGTGGCGACGGAGACGCCCGCCTCGGCGGCGACGTCCTTGATACTCGCCATCGCTGGTCCACCTCTCTTGTGGAATGACGCATGGAATCGATTACATGATCTGCGCAGGGAAGATTGGAATCGATTACACGGGAGGTCGGCAAGGGGGTGGTGAAGGACGAGACCGGATCGTGACCCCGCCGTCGCGGACCTGCAAGAGAGCCTCCGGGCCCGGCACGACCGTGGCCCCTGCCGAAGGGAGGCAGGGGTGGTGTGCAACGCAAGCTCGCGATGTTCCCGTCGCCGCGGCGGCCCCGCATCGGGCGCGAGCCGTACTGTGCCGCCCCTTCCGCCTCGAGACGGCCGCCGCCCTGACCGGCCTCCGTAGTGCGCCGTGAGCGACCAGGTCGCCCGCGCCGCCGGTGCGGCCCGCTACCACGGACGGCGACGAGGGCGCACGGGAACCGAGTCCCGCACCGCACGGCCCCGCAGCCCCTCGCACAACGCGGCTGCCTGCGCCTAGTACTCCAGTCTGGTTTCGCGATCTTGCGGCGGACCCGGCTGGGATCGGGTACGGCCACCGCGTGATCATCGGTTGGTGTGTGGACAAACGAAGATCGTGCGGTGGCCGCGGGCCATAGCGTAGACCCTGGTTGTTGGCGGGCGATGTTCGACCAAGTCATGGCCCGGATCGCGGGCAGCTTCGGCCGAGTTGAGCCTCGGGCCACGGCCCGCGCCTAAGCACTTCCAGCTCCCTTGATCGCGAGGGAGACCGCGCCGGTAGAGTCGGCTGGACGGTACCACCCTGGGGGAACTGATGACGGCAGCGGATGCAGTGCCCATAGTCCTCGTTCACGGGACGCGCTTCAGCGCGGGGCAGTGGAGCGTGCAGATTGCTGCACTCCGGGACGAATTCCCGGTAGCCGCCGTCGACCTGCCCGGTCATGGGGAGCGCTCGGCTCAAGCCTGGAGCCTGAGCAGTGCGACAGAGATCATCGCTTCCGCGGTGGACTCGCTCGACCGTGGGCCAGCTCTGGTCGTCGGGCACTCGCTCGGCGGATACGCCTCGCTGGAGTTCGCGCGGCGTCGTCCAGAACAACTGCGCGGGCTGATCCTCGCGGGAGCCAGCGCCTCCACCCGCGGCATCTGGGCAGCGCCATATCGGTGGGTAGCCAGGCTGGTCCCCCGCATACCGGCGGATTGGCTGGCCCAGTGGAACGACCGGTTACTGCGACGGCTCTACCCACCAGAAGTGGTGGAGGCGACCATCCGTTCCGGCTACGCCTTCCATACCCTGCCAGCAGCCTGGGGCGAGGTACTGGGACGCTTCGACGCGGGTGCGATGCGTTTTGTGGAGGCTCCGGTACTGATCCTGAACGGCGAGAAGGACGCCGTCTTCCGGGGCGGCGAGGCGGACTTCGCCCGCGCACATCCCCACGCTCGCGTCGAGTTGATCCCGCGCGCAAGACATCTCGCGAACTTCGACGACCCAGACGCCTTCACCGATGCCGTTCGCCGCTTCGCTCGGCAGCTCCCTGCCGTCAGCTGAGTGCGCCATCACCGGGGCACCGGCACCCCGTGCCCACCAGCCAATTGCGGTGCTCAGCCACGAGTGGTTGGGTGGATTGCGAAACCGCACTGGAGTACTAGACGGCACTCTGCATCCACTGGACCAGGGCCGATCTCATGCGCTGTGGGCAGCAGCACGCCCCTCCCCCGGCCGCGAATCCCCGTCCCTACGGCCTTCCGCCGCGCCGAGGTTCGCGCCCTCCGCGCTCGTGCCCGGTCAGGCCTGTCTCGGTGCGCAGCTCGCGGCACCGGTGCCCGGGTGCGCGGGATGCCCGGTCAGTCGGACCGTGCCGGTGCACTCCCGTACGGCCCCAGGAAGTGGAAGGCACGGTCCCGGGGCCTCGTACAGGAACAGGGACGTGTCGCTCAGCTGGAGCGCGTGGGTCAGGCCGGGGGCGAAGGCGAGGGGCTTGGCCAGGCCCCGGTGGGTGGTCGTGAACAGCCGCTGCGCCGGGGTCGCGGCGGTGGCGTCGGCGGCGGGCAGCGTGTCCAGGGCGGCCGTCAGGAGGCCGACCGCGTCGTACGCCTCGGCCGACCAGCGACCGGGGGGCGTGCGGTGGCGGTCGCCGTAGGCCCTGGAGAAGCCGGACGGGCCGGGCGCGTCGGAGGCGGTGAAGGGGGAGCTGAACACCCAACCCTCCGCTGCCCGGCCCGCCCCCGCTGAGGAAAGTCGGTGTCAGTGCGGGCCCTACGCAGACGGGGCAGCGAGACGGTATCCGACCCCGCGGACCACCTCGATGAGGGTAGACGTCCGCAGTTTGGAACGCAGGGACGCCACATGCACCTCGAGGGTGCGCTCCGCGCCCTCCCAACGGCTCTCCCACACCTCGCTGATGATCTGCTCCCTCCGGAAGACGACGCCGGGCCGCTGTGCCAGCAGCGCCAGGAGGTCGAACTCCTTGCGGGTGAGATGCACCGCCGTACCGGCCACACTCACCCGGCGGGATGTCAGCTCGATTCGTACGGTGCCGAAGCGCAGATCACTCCCATGCCGCACCTGACCGTCCCTCGGCGCGGCGGTCCTCCGGCTGACGGCATGGATCCGTGCGATGAGTTCCCTGGTGTTGTACGGCTTCACGACGTAGTCGTCGGCTCCACGGTTGAGACCGTGTACCCGGGACCGAACGTCGGAGCGTGCGGTAACCATGATCACCGGAGTGCTGGTCCATCTTCGGATCCTGCCGCACACCTCGTAGCCGTCCTGGTCGGGCAAACCCAGGTCGAGCAGGATGACGCCGAAAGGGGCGACATCGTTCATCAACAGTGTCTGCAGGGCCTCTTTCCCGCTACCGGCGTGGACCACCTCGAATCCGTGACGGGTGAGGATCGCGGACACTGCGGTAGCGACATGGTGGTCGTCCTCGACAAGCAGAAGTCTCATCCCGGCTCCCTGGCATTTGTCAGTCGTTCGGCGATGCAGTGGGGCGAATTCACTCCGACTTCGCATGCCGCGTCAAGACGTCATCCGCATCGCGGACACTTTCGACTGACTGACCAACAGTTCCGTTCTGACCTACCGAAGGGTAGTTCTCGGTCCCGGCCGGGTTGATGCCGATGGATGGGCCGACGATCCTCAAATGCCGCTCAGGTCCGTGGCGTCATCCGCACAACGTCACCACGGAAGTCGACGGTCGTGTGCGACTCGTCGCGGTCACGGGTAGCGCTGAAGCGGCGGAGGATTCCCGTACGAGGAACCCGACCGGCCCAGGGTCGCGAGAAAGGCCTCCTCGATGTCGCCGTTGTCGCGATGGACTTCGAGTGCATCGTTGACTGCTTCTCTCAGGGCCCGGTCACCCTTCTTCATGCCTATCCCGTAGGGCTCCTTCGTGAACGGCGCACCCACGACCCGTATTTTCAGCAGATGCTGAGCGGCGTAACCCATGAGAATCGCATCGTCAGTAGTGACCGCGTCGACCTTCTCGTCGAGCAGTTGACGCACACACTCGGGATAACTCTGAAGTTCGACCGCTATGGCACCATAGTTCGGCTTCTTGATCTCCTGCAGGGGAGTGGACCCGCTCACCGAGCAGACTCTCTTGCCCTTGAGAGCCTGGGGGCCGTCGATCTGCATCTCGGTCATCCGGACCAGCAGATCCGCGCCCGCCATGTGGTACGGGCCCGCGAAGTCCACCTTCTTCATGCGTTCGGCGTTCATGGTGTACGTGCCGACGTAGAGGTCGACGTCGCCTCGGGCGATGGCCTGTTCGCGGGAGTCGGAACGGACCGTCCTGAACTCGATCTGGTCGGCAGAGAAACCAAGGTCGGCCGCCACCATCCTGGCCACCTCGATATCGAATCCGGACCGATCTCCGTCCGCATCCACGGAGGCAAGAAATGGCTGGTCGTCCTTGGAGCCGATGACGATCTTCCCCTCCCTCTTGGCGCGTTTGAACACGGGAGAGTCAATCATCACTTCCGGAGTGACCGGATACGCGGGCAGACCCGACGCTCGGCCGCCGGTATCGTCATCGAAACCACACGAAGAGGTGGTCGGCAAGATGCAAAGAATTCCCACAGCAACTGACTTGCGATACCGCATGAGTACACCCTTCGACCGACTGCTGGACGAGAACGTGCAACCGAGGCCGCATCATCGACGCTCCCGGTACCGGCTGTGGCACGGCGTTCGCAGGGGCAGCACCCGCACCGCCCCTCTTCGGATCCCGCTGGGCCGTGCGGCGCCGGCCGGCTGCTCCCTTCGACTCGTTGATGCGGCCTCATGTGCGCAGCACACTCGCTCGGTCAGGGAATCGGAATCCCTGCACCTCCACGGTGGTAGCCGCACGATACTGACGTGAGGTGCAGCACCTCGCACATCTGAGGAAAACTTGAGGATCTCGTCGGCACAGGTGATCGTTGAGCATTTTCCGCGCGGCGCGGATCGGGCGCCGCAGGTCATGTGGGTGGGTGGCCGCAACGCACGGGGCTTCCGTGCTGTCGAAGGAGGATCGCGGTCTCAACCCGTCCGCAGAACGGCCCGGTTGGTGCCCTGTCGCACCACGCTCGCCCTGCAGCATGACCTGGCCGAGCGGGTCACGATGGCCGTCGTCACCCCGGGAGGGTGCGCTGGGGCGGAGACTTCCGCCGTACAGCGTGCGCTGGTCGCGCGGATGCGACTGCGCACCGCGGTGCCCGCAGTCCGCCTCACCGGGCTGTCCGGACGCCCGTCCCCGGTCGGGTGGCGGGCGGACTCGGACGGGTACCGCGTGTGGAGCTCGCCCTGGGGAGCCCTGTTCGGGCTCGGCGCCGTGCCGCCGTCATGCTTCGCCGAGCAGTGGTTGTTCGGCCCAGATGACCTTGCCCTCGGTGGTGTAGCGGGTTCCCCAGCGCGCCGCGAACTGGGCCACCAGGAACAGCCCGCGGCCGCCCTCGTCCATGGTCGCCGCGTGGCGCAGGTGCGGTGCGGTGCTGCTGGAGTCGGCCACCTCGCAGATCAGCGTGCGGTCACGAACGAGCCGCAATCTGATGGGCCCGGTGGTGTAGCGGATGGCGTTGGTGATGAGTTCGCTGAGGATCAGCTCGGTGGTGAAGACAAGGTCGTCCAGTCCCCACGCCCCCAGCTTCTCCGTCACGGCCTCCCGCATCGCGGAGACGGCCGAGGGGTCTCCGGGCACGTCCCAGTCGGCGACCCGTTCCCGGTCCAGCACCCTGGTGCGGGCGACGAGCAGGGCTATGTCGTCGCTCGGCCGGTCGGGAAGCAGCGCGTCCAATACCGCACCGCAGGTCCCCTCCGGGGTGGGCGGGGCGGCGGCGAGCGCGTCGCGCAGCATCCTCAGTCCCTCATCGATGTCCCGCTCGCGGTTCTCGATGAGGCCGTCGGTGAACAGCACCAGCCGGCTGCCCTCGGGCAGCAGCCGTTCCGCGGTCTCGAAGGGCAGCCCTCCCAGCCCGAGCGGTGGTGCCGCGGGCAGCTCGGGGAACTCGATGCTGCCGTCGGGGTGGACGAGGGCGGGCTCGAGGTGTCCGGCTCGTGCCATCACACAGCCCCGGGAGATGGGGTCGTAGATCATGTAGAGGCAGGTGGCACCCGTGATCGCCGGTCGCCCGCTGCTGCCGGACTCCTCGTGGTCGATCCGGGTGACCAGCTCGTCCAGATGCCACAGCAGCTCGTCCGGTGACAGGTCGAGGGTGGCGAAGTTGTGGACGGCGGTGCGCAGCCGGCCCATCGTCGCCGCTGCGTGCAGACCGTGTCCGACGACATCGCCGACGATCATGGCGACCCGGGCGCCCGAGAGCTGGATGACGTCGAACCAGTCGCCGCCCACGCCGCCCATGCCCGCGTGGGCGGGCAGGTAGCGGTGGGCGACCTCGACGGCCGAGGGTCCGGGCAGCACGCTGGGCAGCAGACTGCGCTGGAGCGTGACGGCCATGGTGTGCTCGCGCGTGTAGCGCCTGGCGTTGTCGATGGCCAGCGCGGCGCGGGCGACGAGCTCCTCGGCGAGGGACACGTCTCCGTCGTCGAACGGCTTGGGCTTCCCGGACCTCCAGAACGTGACCACACCGAGAACCTCTCCTCTGGCCTGGAGCGGGACGCTGATCATGGAATGCAGTCCGTAGTGGACCATCTTGCGGGCTCGCGCCGGATCCTGCTCCTGCCATCCCGCGAAGGTCGTCATGTCGGCCTCGAGGATCGCCCTGCCGCTGCGGAAGCCCGTGGCCTGGGGAGTGGCGGGGACGAAGTAGATCAAGGAGTCCAACGGGTAGATCGGCGGATTGCTCCGGACGCCGGAGACCGCGATGCGTCGCATCGGATAGCCGTCCGCACCGGCCCTGACCGGGTCCTCGCCGCGCAGGACCTGGTCCAGCAGGTCCACTGTCGCGAAGTCGGCGAACTGCGGGACCGCGAAGTCCGTCAGCTCCTCGGCGGTCTGCACCACGTCGAGGGTGCTGCCGATCTTCAGGCCGGCGTCGTAGAGGAGTCTGAGACGCGAGTGCGCGACGTCGACCCTTCCGGAGAGTTCCTGCAGCTCGGTGGTGTCGCGAAGCGTCGCCACGCTGCCCAGCGTCCAGCCGTTCCGGCTCGTCGAGCGCTGGTTGACGGCAAGCATCCGGTCGCCGGCCAGGTGCACCTCGTCGGTGGCCGTCCGCCCCGACTCCAGCAGTTCGTCCATGCTGAGGGTGATGCCGAGGGCGGACACCGGCCGTCCCTCGGCGTCCGGGGGCAGGCCCAGCAGCCGGCGCGCCTCGTCGTTGGCGAGCACCAGCCGACGGTTGCCGTCGACGACGATCACCCCTTCGCGCACGGCGTGCAGAACGGCGTCGTGGTGGTCGTACATCCGGGACAGCTCGGTCGGTCCCAGGCCGTGCGTCTGCCGTCGCAGCCGCCTGCTGATCAGGGCCGTGCCGCCGGTGGCGAGGATGAGGGCGGATCCGGCCGCGCCGAGCACCACGGGCAGCTGCTGGTTCGCCGTGCCGCTGACGTTCTCGACGGTGACCCCGGAGGTGACGGTACCGATGACGGTGCCGTCGGTGTCGACGACCGGGACGATCGCCTGCACCAGGGGTCCGATGGTGCCGGTGATCCACTCGACGACCACGGCCCCGTCGAGAGCGGGCTGGATGTTGCCGACGAAGCGGTTGCCGATGCGGTCGGGAAGCGGGTGGGTGTAGCGGATCGCGTCCGTGTTCGTCACGACGACGAAGTCGACACCGGTGGCCTTGCGCACGGCCTCCGCGCGCGGCTGCAGCAACTCGGTCGGATCAGGGCTCTTCAGGGCCTGTCGAGTGCCGGGCGACTGCGCAAACGTTTCAGCAACCGCCAGGGACCTGTCACGTGCCGCCGCTTCCGCATCGCTCCGTGACTGCAGCAGCAACGCCACGACGGCCGCGACGACGAGCAGCACCACGACGGCCACCTGCAGAACGAACACCTGGCTGGCTACAGTGCGCATACGTGGAGTACTGAACAGCCGCCCACGGGAAGCGCTGCCCGACAGACGCTCGGACCGGTCGCGATGACCGGACATGCCTTCGCCAGCCACTCCCTCATTCTCCACCGATGACGCTCGGAAGCGAGATGCGCGGGAAGCCTGGACCGGAACAAGGCCGGCGACGGCCGCTGCCGGGGCCCCTGGGCACCGCTGGGATGCTGAACCGGGCCTCCCCCCTGCACCGCCGCGTCCCCGGCCGATACCACCACGCGCTCCAGGCGTCGGCCCCCGGCTGCGCCGGCGGTGGAAGCAGGACCCCGAGTCCGGCACGTGGTGCTTTCCCCGGGATCGGTGGCACACCGGATTCGTCGATGCGCCGGGTTACGACGGACCACTCGGCCAGGTCGAGGGGCCGCACCTTCTCCGACGTCCCGACCAGGCCCGCCACCACACCGCTGACCCGGCGCAAGAGCATCCACCACGGGCGTTGCCGGCCCTCGGTTGCTCCGTCATGCGCCGGTGCCGTCCGACGATCTCGGTTTGCCGGGGACCATCACGCGGAGCGACGCCCAGGACACCGCAAAGAGCCCCGCGGCTACCAGTGACGACCGTGTTCCCATGGCGGCGGTGATCAGCGCGCCGATCGCGGCACCCACGCCGAAAGACACGATGACCGACGCGTACAGGACCGCGAGACGCTGGTCGGACCGGCTCCCGGTACGGCGTGCGGTCAGCGCCGCGCCGGTGGCCCTGGTCAGGTTCCCGGTCATGGCGACCGTGAGGAAGGTGGCTGGTCTGACCATCTGGAAGAAGACGACCTGGAGTGCGACGACGAATCCGACGGATGTGGTGATCGCGGTTTGCGGAATGCCCCCGGGCGCCAGTCCGATCACGGCCAGCACCGCGGTTTCGAGGGCGAGGGCGTACAGCAGCGGAGAGCGGGCGGCCCGATTGCCTTTTGTCGAGGCGCCACGGAAGGACTCGGCCACCACGACGCCTGCGACGAACGCCATCATGGGCCACAGGTGCGCAAGGGATCCGTGGTATTGAGGCTGGGCCAGGTCGACGCAGAACAGGACCAGATTCCCCGTCTGCGCTCCCGCGAATACGCCGCCGTGGGCCATGTACAAATAGGCGTCCACATAGCCATTGGCCACAATGACCAGCGAGCTGAGCGTGACAGGGACTGTGGCGTCTTCACCCATCCAGGCGCTCCGGGGCAGCGGTTGGACAACGAGGGGGCGATCGGTGTTCCTATGTGGAGCAGGAACACCGGCACATGGACGGTACGGGTGCACGATGCCGTTGCGTGAAACGGCTTCACGGACCAGTTCCTCGGCCCGTTCGGCCTTTTCGGCGAGTAGTGACTGTGCGGGGGACGATGTAGCGGCTGAAGATGTCGATGATCGCCCAGGCGTGGAACCAGAAGCCCTTGGCCGGGCCGGGCAGCCGGGTGATGTGCCAGGTGGACACCTGCGGGGCCCGCCCGCGACCGGTTGGTGGATCGTCCCGGGCGGGGCGGGTGGCCCGGCGGCGGACGGAGTCCGCTACGTCGGCCCTGTGGGCGATCACCCAGTGCCGGCGGTCGGGCCGGTGCCAGACGCGGACCTCGACCCGGGCCCAGTCGAACACACGTGGTTCGTGACCCTCCGCGCCGCAGCAACGGCGATTCCGCTTCCTCCGGGCAAGGCCGGTGGACAAGTCGTGGACGGGGTGATCGATGGCCCGGCGAGCAGGCGGTTGGTCGGGGGTTCCGTGAACCTTTCCGGCCGGGATGCCGACTGTCTCTGTGACGGATGATGTGGGACGGGGAGGCACCGTGAGCGGTGACATGCGCGACGGGCTGCTCGTGGTTCGCTGCCAGCTCGGGGAACGGGAAGCGTTCCGCGAACTGGTGGGCGTCTGGCATGCCCCGCTGCGTCGCTATCTGCAAGGCATGGTCGGCTCGCCCCACCTCGCGGACGACCTTGCTCAGGAGGTGTGGATCGCGGTGGTGCGCGGCCTGCCGCGCCTGCGGAAGCCGGAGCGGTTCACCCCGTGGCTGTTCACCGTCGCCCGGCGCACGGTCACCGACCACCTGCGCCAGGCGTACAGGGCTCCGGCGACCCCCCTGGAGGAAGCGGCCGCCGTCGTCGCCGACGACGAGCTCAGCGGCGTCCTGACCACCATGCAGATCGAAGCCGGTCTCTCCCAGTTGCCGCCCCCGGAGCGAGAGGTGCTGATCCTGTTCCACCTGGAGGATCTGCCGTTGGCCGCCTGCGCGGAGGTGCTGGGCGTGGCGCCCGGCACGGTCAAGAGCCGGCTGCACCGCGCGCGGCGCCTGCTGCGGACCATCCTTGCCGAGAGGGGATACGAGGCATGAGCGAGCAGAAGCCCACAGCCCAGCGGGACGTACCCGAGCAGCTGGAGCGCGCACTGGCCGCGGAGGTGTCGCTGCGCTCCCGGATGCGCCACGTGGCGGTGGGACTGGCGGGAGGGGGCGGGGCGGCACTGATCGCGGTGCTGTGGGCGACCGAGCCGGATCCGCTTCCCGCCCGCACTCAGCTGGCCTTCGCCGGGCTGATCGTCATAGGGCTGGCCTGGGCCGGCTTCGCCGGATGGGTGCTGAGCAGGCGGCGGCCGCTGTTCGCCCGGGACCGGGTGCTGGGCGCGCGCCTCGCACTCGGTGCGACCGCGGTGACGGCCGTCGCCGGGACGGTGCTGGCCACCGTCCGCGGTACCGCCGCCGACGTGCTGGCCACCGCCGTGGGCGGCGTCGTCCTCACCGCCGCCGCAGTACTCGTCCTGGTACGGGCGCGGTCGCGCCGCCGCGAACTGCTGCGCCTGCGGGACGCCCTCCGACGAGGCGCATCCTGAAGCGCATCCGGTCCGAGACCACCTACCGCATCCAGGAGTTGGAAATGAACGACAAACTCGCTCCGGTCGGCCCGCTGGCCCTCGCTCTGCGCCTCCGCGGCGCAAGCAGGTCCACGCTGGTCCTGGTCACGGCGCTGGCCTGCACAGGTCTGCTGATCGGGATCGGCCTGCTCCTGACCTGAGCCCGCGGCCACACGAGCATTCCCACCGCCCCAGGTCCCCCGTGTCAGGTCGGGCCCGCCGGCTGTCGAGGCACTGAACGTGCACAACGCGCTGTCCGACGTCGCGGGCACCGCCCGGAGCCTGATCTGCGGAGGTCGGTGGCCCGCTGTCTGTGGACGGCGCCGGGCCGGGCCGCCGCCATCACGGTGATCACGGCGCCGTTCGTGGCGGCCCGGTTCCGGGGGAAGCACTGATCGCACCGTGACTCAGAGCAGGGCGGCGGCCTCCTCGAGACCCAGACCGCCGCCCTCGACGCGCGCCGCCTCGAACGCCGTGTCCCCGAGCACGGCGCGTGCGGACTCCTCCGCCAGCCGTCGGTTCTCCCGTTCGAAGGAACTGAGGAAGTGGCCGGGCGGCAGCAGTCCCTCGTGCGCGCCGACGAGCCGGGCCGCGCGCAGCGCCCGGTCCTGGCCGCCGAGCCCGATCAGCGCCCGCGCCGCGGTGAGCAGCTGGGAGGCCGAGAGCTGCGGGCTGACCATCATGGACAGTGGGGTGCAGCCGAGCTGCAGCGCGCGACGGCAGCGGGCCAGGGCGTCCTCGAACTCGCCGTCGAGTACGTCCACACAGCCCAGGGCACCGTGGGCCAGCCCCTCGAACACGGCGAGCGTCTCGGTGCGGAAGTCGTCCAGCAGCGCCATGAGATGGCCGCGTGCCTCGGCGGTGCGACCGGTCCTGGCCACCCGGAGCGCCAGGATCAGTCGGGCGGCGATCACACCCTCGTAACCGCTCTCGGGACCCGCGGCGAGCACCTCGCGCAGGATCTTCTCGGCTTCGGCGCCGCGGCCCGTCTCGTCGAGCACGGCCGCGAGCCGCGCCTGCAGCAGCGAGACCTGGCTCTGCGCACCGAGGACGTCCGCGCGCTCGATTGCCCGGCGGAAGTCCTCCGCGGCCTCCTCGTAGGCCCCGCTGCGCTCATGGGCCTCGCCGCGGGCGGACAGCGCCTCGGCGGCACCCCAGGCGTCGCCGAGCCGTTCGAAGATCTTCAGACTGCGGTCCGCGTCGCGGCGCGCGTCGCCCGCCCACAGGGTGCGGTTGGCCAACGCGTTGGCCCGCACCTGGAGCGCTGCCGCCAACTCCCAGTCGCAGCCCGCCTCCTCCGCGGTTCGGATGGTCGTGTCGAGGACCTCCAGCACGCGTTCGCCGTCGCCGGAGATGAGGACGGCGAAGAACCACAGCGAGGCGGGGAAACGGCATGCCTGCGGCAGACCGGGGTGGTAGGCCTCGGTCACGCGATCCAGCCAGCGGCGGCGCTCCGGGGTCAACCACTCCTCGATCGCATGGTCCATGTTGACCATCCGCACGAGCCGGACCTGTCGGCGCGCCTCCGTCAGCAGCTCCCCCCGCAGCGGCGGAGGGGCGTCCGTGCAGCGCTCCGTCAGCGGCGGGGCGGGGACGACGGGATGCGCGAACGGGTCGGGCCCCAGGGCGGAGACGGCGTCTGTCCAGTGGCGGGCTTCGCCGCGCAGATCCCTCAGCTGCCAGTACCAGGCGAGTGAGAGCACCAGGCTGAGCCCCTCGTGCTCGTCGCGCGCGGCGACCGCGTGCCGCAGCGCGGTCCGCAGGTTCTCGTGTTCCAGCTGCAACCGGGCGAGCGTGGCACGCTGCCCGGCCCCGCGCAGCCGGGGCTCCAGGTTCCGGGCCAGCTCCCGGTAGTGCACCAGATGCCGGCGCTCGGCGGCTTCCCGCTCCGCGGCCTCGTCCAGCCGCTCTCCCGCGTACTCGGCGACGGTCTCCAGCAGCCGGTACCGCATCTCGCCGTCCGCGCCGGGCGCGGCGACGACCAGCGACTTGTCCACCAGCGCCCCCAGAAGAGTGGCGACGTCCGGTTCCGCGGGACGTTCGCGGGTGCGGTCGGCCGGGTCGGCGCAGACCGATTCGGCCGCAGCGATGTCGCACTCGCCGGCGAAGACCGAGAGGCGGCGCAGGACAGCTCGTTCGGGCAGGTCGAGGAGGTCCCACGACCAGTCGACGACCGCGCGAAGGGTCTGCTGGCGCGGCAGCACGGTCCGCGCGCCGGTGTTGAGCAGACGGAACCGGTCGTCGAGGCGGTCGGCGATCTGGGGCGCAGTGAGCATCCGCAGCCGCGCGGCTGCGAGTTCGACGGCGAGTGGAAGCCCGTCGAGACGGCGGCAGATCTCGGCGCACGCCGACGCGGTCGCCTCGTCCACGTCGATGCGGAAGTCGGGACGCGCGGCCGCGCCGCGGTCGGCGAGCAGGCGCAGTGCCACCGGGATGGGCAGCGGCCCCACGGGCCGCACCAACTCCCCCGGCACGCCGAGTGGTTCCCGGCTGGTCGCCAGGACCGTGAGCCCGGGGCAGCGCTCCAGCAGCCGCTCGGCGAGTGCGGCCGCCGCCTCCACGACGTGCTCGCAGTTGTCCAGGAGCAGCAGCATGCGCCGCCGAGCGCAGTACTCGACGAGCCGCGCGAAGGCGTCGCCGCTCTGCCGCTCGCCGCCTGCCCGGAGTTCCTCCGCGCCCGCGCCCCTCAGTACGGTCTCGCGTCCTCCGAGCGCGCTGAGCACCGTCTCCGGGACGGACTCCGGGTCCTCCACGGGTGCGAGTTCGGCAAGCCAGACGCCGTCGGGCCAGGGCCGGTCGGGGTCCGCCGCGGCCCGCTCGGCCGCCTCTTGCGACAACCGCGTCTTGCCGGAGCCGCCCGCTCCCACGAGCGTGACGAACCGGGCCCCGGCCAGATCCTCACGGATGGCCCGGAGATCGGGCTCGCGCCCCACGAAGCTGTTGAGCCTGGTGCGCAGGTTCCCGGGCGGCGGAGTGCCGGGCGAGGCATCGGCGGAAGGGGAGGCCGCCGGGGAAGTGCCGCCCGCCTCGTACGGGTACGGGCGCAGCAGCTCCTTGTGCAGCGCGCGCAGGCCGGGCCCTGGGTCGGTGCCCAAGCGGTCGGCGAGCACACGGCGGACCTCCTCGTACGCGGCGAGCGCCTGCGCGGTGCGGCCGGTGTCCCGCAGCGCCGCGATCCGCAGCTCCTGGAGGCGCTCGTCGAGCGGATGCGCGGCACACGACTCCGCCAGCTCCGCGAGAGCCTCCTCCGCCCTGCCGCCGATCGCGAGCACTGCGGTCAGCCGGGTGCGCTGGGCATCGAGCCGTCGCGTCTCCCAGCGGGCCGCCTCCGCGAGCCGCCCCGGCAGGTCCGCCAGTACAGGGCCGCGCCACAGTCCCAGCGCCTCGTCGAGGAGCGCCGCCGCGCTGAGGGCGTCGCCGTCGGCCATTGCCCGCGTCCCCTCCCCCGCGAGGCGGTCGAACCTGTGCAGATCCACCTCGTCGCGCTGCGCGCGCAGCTGGTACCCGCGGCCGTCCCCAGCAGCCACTGCGGCCGGCCCCAGGGCCCTGCGGAGCCGTCCGACCAGCGCCTGCACCGCGCCGACCGCGTCCGCGGGCGGGTCGCCGTACCAGATGTCGCCGATCAGGACGCCCACCGGGACCGTGCGCCCGGTCCGCAGCGCCAGCGCGGTCAGCAGCGCCCGCAGCCGGGCGCCGCCGAGCGCGACGGGCGTACCGTCGTCGTGGAATGCCTGAGTCGGGCCGAGTACGCGGTATTGCACCCGTCCATTGTGTCCGCCGACCGGCCGTGGGCGCGCGCAGGTACCCCGATGCGCCCCGGTACGGGTGGTCGCGGTGTGCAGCACGGCCGGTAACGGCCGCACATCGGCCGGACCGCGCTCATCCGCGTCAACACGTGCGCCGTTCTTCGGCCACCGCCCTCGTCCGGGCCGGCCCAGTCACCACGACGTGACCGGCCGCGGGGGTGCCGGCTTCGGTCACCGTCCACCGTGACGCGAGCGCGGTGCACCGGGGCAGAGGGGTGAACCCGGCATTGCAGACACCGGCCGGATGTCGCCAACCGGTCCACGGATCACGGCGTGTTCACGATGCCCGGGACGTGTTCGACCACGGCGATTCCGCAGCTCCGTTGCACGACGCCCGCCGCCGGCGGAAGAACCGACGCCACACGAGAGGGACCGCCCGACAACGGCCCCGGGAGAAACTGAGGTCCGGACATGCCGGCCGGCTGCCGCGAGACAGAGCTCGCCGCACCCAGCCCGTGCTCCGGGAAGTGGCCTTGGCGTCGAAAGCGACGGCGTGGGCTGGGTCGTCAGTCGTGCGTGCAGTTGTGTCGGCACCGCGGCAGCTCGCGGTTCCGGCCGGACTCTTCGATGTTGGGGTCCGTGTAGGAGAAGGTGGCGAGCAGGCCCGCCTCCTCCCCCGAGTAGGGGGTGCGCCAGTGTGGGACGGTGCTCCCGGCGAACGCGCACACGCTGCCGTCGGCGGGCGGGTGCTTCAGCCGCTCGAACCCGGCGCACTCGGGCCAGAACCCCTTGTCGGCGACCACCTTGGCCAGGTCGTCGGGCGCTGCGCCGCGCAGCGACGGGGCCCACCACATCGGCGGCAGGCGTTCGGTCAGGGCAATGCCCACGGTGACGGTCGCCCTGGCCGCGTCGGTGTGCAGACCTTGGAAGTCGCCGTGGTGGTAGACGACCACCGAGCCGCCCTGCGGTACCAGCTGGGGTGTTCCAGTCGCCTCCCGCAGTGCTGTCAGCAACTGCTCGTCGAAGGCCAGTTGTTGGAGCAGTGGCCCGGCCGGCAGAAGGCTGTAGTGTGCCGGGGACGCGAACGAGCCGTCCCGGTGGCAGACGACGTCGTCCCGTTCGTACGGGCCGGCCTCGCCGATCTGCTCGTGCGCCTCGATGGCCATGGCCTTCAGCCGCTCGGCGTCCAGGACGGCGGGCAGCAGGACCCTGCCGTTCCGCTCCCAATCGGCTCGGGCGGCCCTGTGGTCGACATGCGGGATGGTCCGCGACGCCCCAGCCTTCCTCGTGCCGGATGCCTTCGCGGCGCTCCGCGGGTGGGTGCGGAGGGCGCTGACCATGGCGTCGATGTCGGTGAAGCCGTGGTCGCGCAGCACCGCCGGAATGTCACTCGGCTGCTGGACGCCCCAGCGGACGAGCACCGACCGGCACATGTCACGCAGGACCGTGGGGTCGTTGACCGGAGGTCCGGCTTCGGCTCGTGCGTCGGCGAGTGCCGCGAGCGCCCGGTGGTAGGCGGGGCACGTCTGCAGCCGTTCGACGAGTGGCGTTCTCCAGTCGACCCGGGGGTCACCGAGCCAGAGCCGGACGGCGAGGAGGGGGCCCGCCGTGTCCCACGGCTGGTCACGCTCGGTGTCCCGGAGCAGGGTGAGGGCGTCTCCGGACTCGCTCGGGGACGACGGCAGTCCGAGGTCCGGGAGGCGGGGGCCCAGAGCCCGGGCCAGGGGCTCCCAGGCCAGGTGGGTCGGGTCGTTCTCTGATATGTCCACGATGCTGCTCAGCGTGCGCCGTTGTTCGGCCACTGCGGCGTTGTCCGGCTGCCGCAGGGTCTGCAGCAGCAGGCACTCGGCCGCCACGCTGCGCTGGAAGGCGGGGTACTCGGGCCAGTCGAGCGCAAGCTGGGTCAGGACCTCGTCGTCACGCGGCCGCCCCTGTTCCGGCCCTGCGGCCTCGCGTTCCCCCTCCGGAGCCGCGGACGGCATCGAGGTCGGGGTCCAGCGACGGAGATGGGTGGTCGTCGCGAGCCTTACCGGGGCTCCCCGGTATCGCAGGCCGGCGGGTGACGGGGAGAAGTGGGCCGCACACGTGTCAGACGTAGCCGTTGCCGCGGCGAGCGCGAGCGCGCTGACGGCGTCGCGATGTTTGACGCCCGGGCCCTGTGCCGCGCAGTACGCACGGAAGGAATCCAGTGCGGCCGCCCGGCAGCCCCGCTGCCGGGCGGCATCGAGGATGGTGAAGTCGTCGCGAGCGGTGAAGGGAAGGCTCTTGGCCGCCTCGACGATGGTGCGGGCGGTCAACTGGTCGATGGCTCCCTCCCGGGCGGCTCTGCCGGCCGTGTCCCGCAGGTCCACCAGGGCCCAGCTCGTCGGCCGGTACGCGGCCTCGGCGTCGGCGTGGGTCAGCGCCACCTCGTCGTCGCCGACCAGGACGCCGTCGCGGTAGCTGCGGAACACCTCCCCCACGCCCCGCATGCCGAACGCCTCGAGTTCCGCCGCGCGCAGCGCTCCCATGCTGGAGGCGCCGTACACCGTCACCCCCCGGTCGAGGAGAGCGAGCAGTTCCTTGTGACGGACCGCGCGTGACTGCAGGAAGACACCGTCGATCACGACCAGGGTGTCCCCGGCGTCCCACTCCCACCGCAGCACCTGGTCCGCGGCGACCGGACCGCGGACCTCTGCCTCGGGCAGTACGCGGCACACGTCGTCTGCGCTGATGGTCGGCCCGGCGGTGACGACGAGCCTTGATGTGTGCGTCATGCCCATGCTCCAGTGTCGAAGGTGAGCCCCGGCGCGACGACATGCACCACGGGGATGCCGTACGCGGGTACGGTGAGATCGGCCCGGAGGACGGTGGTGCCGTGGCGCGCCGCGACGTCAAGGAGGTTTTCCAGGTCGGCGTCGATGTCGCGCGGACCGGTCGGCGCCGTGCCGTGAACCCGTGTCAGTTCGGCTACCCGAGGGGTCGCCGCGCCACCGTTCCCCGACTGCGGAGCCGAGGTCCCGGCCGTGTCGGCGAAGTCGTAGTGGAACACGCCGATGTCGTCCCGGGCCCCCGCCACCGCGGTCAGTCGCGACTGCGCGGCCTCGGTGAGAGCCCGGGACAGTGCCACGTCGGCGTCGGGGTGGGTTCCGGAGCCGGAGAACCACCAGGGCACCGACGGGGACCACACGCGGGCCGCAAAGGTGGGCACCCGCAGATCGCAGGTGACGTCGGCGATCTCGACGACCGCTCCGGCCGTGAGGAGTTGTTCCAGCACCGCGGACGCCGTCCCCGAACCGTCCGGCTCGGCCCGTACGGCCGACTTCCAGGGGCCGCCGGAACGCGCGGTGACGGCAAGGGAGTGCCGCTCCACGACCTCCAGCAGCCCGTGAAGTGTCGCCTCGGCGAGGTTGTTGCCGCCGGCCAGCCCGTTGCTGCTGGTCCGAACGGCCGGCGGTGCCCAGGACGAGCGCATGCGGAGGTCGACCACGACCGACTCCAGCGGAGCCCAGGTACCGGTGCGCGCCGTCAGGTCCTCGACGGGGCACCAGCGGATCCGCGTGCCGGAGTGCAGCGCATGCCCTCCGAGCAGCGGCAGTTCGGCCCAGTCGTAGGTGAGTTCGGTGGCCAGCCGGGCCGGGCTGGCCACGGCGGTCTCCAGGGCGGGTTCCTCCGCGCAGTGCAGCTCGAAGGATTCCATGGCCGCGGAGACCCGGGCCAGCTCATGCGTGACGCCCTTGCCCTGCGAGACCGACAGGCTCTTGGCGTTCGGCCGAATCGCCTGCCAGACCGGGAGTCCGATGTCGTCCAGGAGCGTGACATCCGCGACCCTGGTAATCCCGACCGTGCCCAGCAACGGCTGCAGGCGCTGCCAGGTCTCCTCCGGCGGGACGGTCCGATGGGTGCCTTGCCACACCGCACTCCAGCGGTGTGGTGGCGCGGCGAAGTCGAGCACAGCGGTCATGGGTCTCCCTCCTCGGGGTACCTGGATGGCGGCGGTGTTGCGGGACGGTCCTCAGCCCGTCCCGCAACACCGTCAGCTCGTCACTCTGCGGTACAGGCAAGGAAGGTGCCGGAACCGAGTGCCTTGGCAACGGCAGCATCCAGCTCGTCGAGCATGGCGAAAACCTCGTCGTGGTTCATGCGCTCGTCCTTTCTGTGTGTGCGGTGAGCGGGAGGACGTCCCTCCGCCCTGTGTCCACGCTGCCGTGCGGACGAGGAGGGTGTGCTCCTCCAAGCGACGCAAGCACCGGTGGAGTACGGTGTCCGCCAACCGGTGGATGTGGTCGCTGGGAGGTGCCCACGGGAGACGCGTGCCCGTGAGCCCCGTCAGCCCGGCGGTCGGCGTGGTCCGTACCGCGGTCCGCGGGCCGCCCGGGGCCTCCTGCCACCGGTGGCAGGTCCCGGAGCCGCCGGGTGGGACGGGCCGAGGCATCCAACCGGGCGACCGTCGAAGGCCCCGGGCCGCACGGTGACGACCGCGGCGCGACGGGCACGGTGCGAAGACGCCAGGGCCCGGCACGGCACGGGAGCCGTCCAGCGCCGAGGCGGCGCCGCGAGCCTCGTCGCGGGCCTGCGACGAGGGTCCTGGACACCCGTGGTGAGCCGGACCGGCCACGGACGAGTGGGATCCCCCACCTCGATGAACGGACACCGTCCATCAGCCGCCGAGTGGGTCGATCGGCCGACAGGGGCAGCCTGCGGCAGTCGATAGCGTCATCACTGCGGAAGCGATACCACCACTCGCGAATGCGGCCACCACCCGCACTGCGACGGCGGTTCGCGCGAACCAGCCGGCCGTCAGGGCACGACCCGCCCCCACCCGCGAGGCGGCGTCGGACCCGGCCGGGTTCCCGCTCCCCCACCAAACCGAACCGGACGTCCGCATACGAACGCGGTGCCCGTCACCGGACACCCGACGAGGCCGACACCGCACTCCGCGCAGGCACCCGGACCCGCTCGAAGGCCACGTCATGTCCTCCAGCACAGTCTCCCGTCCGCGGCACGAGTTCGATGTCCGGCCCACCGTGGATGCGGTCCCGGCCGCCCGTCGCCTGGTCCGCGCGCTCGCCCGTACGCTCTGCCTGTCACTGGGCGACGGCTCGCTGTCCACGATCGAGTTGCTCACCGGTGAGCTCGTCGCGAATGCCGTCGAGCACACGCACGAACCGTGCGGGGTCTGCGTGCGTCGAACCGGCGGGGGCCTGCGCGTGGAGATCACGGACACCGCGGACTCGGGCATCCGAGTGCGGCCCGGGACACCTCCCCTCGACGCGGAGAGCGGACGCGGCCTCTTCCTCGTCGCGGCGCTGGCCACCGCTTGGGGAACGGACCCACAGGAACACGGCAAGAGGATCTGGTTCGAAATCCGCGCCACCACGTCACGGGAGTGCTGCCGTCCGTAAGGGCCGCGCCCCGGCGCCGTGGCCCACCCGGCGGTCTCCCCCGCACCCGTCGGTGCGGGACCCGCCCTCATGAGGCTTGTTCCCCGCGGTCCCACGTCCGGCGGCGCCAGGAGGCTGCCCGGGCCCTCCCCGAACACCGCCGGGGTCGGCCCGTGCGGATGCGCGTGGAGGCGACCGGACCGGCCGGCCGGGGGGGCCATGCCGTCAGTCGCCCTCGGCAGGGGCGGCCGGCTCGAGCGGAATCTCCACTGTCGCCGCGGTACCGCTCGGATCACGCGGTTCCAGCCGGAAGCGTCCCCCCACCGTCTCCACCCGGACACGCAGCGAGGCGAGGCCGATATGGCCGCTGCGCACGCTCTCGTCCGGCGCCCGCTGCGGCAGCCCCCGCCCGTCGTCGGCCACCACCAGGCTCAGGAGTCCCTCCCGGGCCTCCAGACGGACCTCCACCTCCGTCGCCTCCGCGTGTTTCACGACGTTGTGGAGGAGTTCCCGTGCCGCGGCAAACGCGATGGACTCGAAAGGGGAGGGCGGTACGGGGGTGCGGTGGACCCGGACGTCGAACCCGCCGCGCTGCGCGGCGGCCTCGGCGAGGCTCTGCACCGCTTCGGCCAGGCCCCGATGCTCGAGGACTGCCGGATGCAGCTCCCCGACGACCGAACGCATCCCGCGCGCCGCCTCCTTGAGTGCCCGGTCGGCGCGGTCCAGCGCTTCCCGGTGGTCGGGCCCACGGGCTTCGTCCAGGTCCTGGCGTGCGGCGAGCACGTCCTGCAGGGCTTCGTCGTGCAGTGCCTCGGCCAGGTTGCGGCGCTCGCGTTCCTCGGCGTCCATGGCCTGCCCCAGCAGTTCGCGGCTCCTTTCCAGGAGCACCCCCACGCTTCTCACCCGGTTCCGCTGGACCCGGGTGAGCGCGGTGCAGACGGCTCCGAGCAGCAGCAGACTCAGGACGAGCAGGGCGGTCCGCCCCCATCCGGCGCCCGTCCCGGCCCCTTGCGCGGCGAGCAGGTATGCCAGAGCTGACGCGCCGGTCATCGCGGCCGTCACCCGTGGCGAAGTCTGGAAGGCGGCGAGTACGGGGATGAGGAAGAAGGCGTCGTCGACCAGGGGCCTGATGCCGGGTGGGGTGGCGAAGCCCCCCGCCAGCGCCAGCATCGCGCCGAGGACGACCAGGTCGAACAGCAGAAGGCGCCAGGGCTGCGGCATCGGACGGCTGCCGATCCAGGCCGCCCACGTCAGGAACGCCGCCCACAGCGCGTAGCCCGCGACCAGCGCTCTGCATGCGCCCTCGTTCTCGAGCGGGGGGAACAGCACGAGTTGCACGACCAGCAGAGCCACGATCAGCAGACGCACGAGGCTCTGGGACCGTGCCGCGTTGAGATCCTGCTCGGCTTCCACAGCCCGGGCCGTGGACGTCGTGCGCCCGTGCAGCCGACGGGACGGGGCACCTGCCGGAACGAACCGCTTTCCGCGGCCTATCACAGGGCCGCGGTCATTCCAGGAGGCCACGGCGCATCGCCTCGGCCACCGCGGCGGCCCTGTCACCGACGTCCAGCTTCTCGTAGAGCCGTTGGGTGTGGGTCTTGATCGTGCTGGGGGCCAGGAACAGTTCCTCGGCGATCTGGGGGACGCTCTTGCCCTCGGCGAAGGCCCGCAGCACCTGCTGCTCGCGTTCACTGAGGAGCACCCGGTCCTCGCCGGCGGCGGCCCGGAGCCGGACCTGCTCCATCAGGCCACTGGTGAGGTCCGGGGGAAGCGCCGTCCCGCCCCGGGCGACCTTCAGCACGGCGTCGACGATCTCGCGTCGCGTGGCGTCCTTGGCGAGATAGCCCGCGGCGCCCTCCTCGACGGCCCGGAACACCACGGAGTCCTCCGTGTAGGCGGAGAGGACGATCACACGCACCGGCAGGCCGTCCCGTGCAACGGCATGGACGACGGCGAGGCCGTCCAACTTCGGCAGCTTGTAGTCCACGAGCGCGACGTCGGGCCGGTGGGTGCGGATGTGTTCCAGAACCTCCGCACCGTCCCCGGCCTCGGCCACGACCTCGATGAGTCCGCTCTGGCCGAGCGCCCGGATGATGCCCTCGCGGTATATCGGGTGGTCGTCGGCGACGACGACCCGTACGCGGGTCTCGTGTGTACGCATGCGGCACACCGTCCTGTCCGCCTGTGGCCCGCTCGGAACCACGGGCCTGGACTCATTGTCCTGCCGCCCCCGGACCGTGGTCCACACCGGCCGGTGGTCGCCCCGGCCCGCTCGGCCGCCGACGGGGACGACCCGTCGTCGACGCGGTACGGGGGCGGAGGCAGGGACATGCACTCCTGGCCGTTGCCGGTCACCGAGAGTGACCCTGTGCGGAGCCCCGCCCGGCATGCGGGTCCTCACCACCGTGGGGCGGGGAGACCGCCGCGTCGTCCCGTCGGCTTCGCCGGTGACGACCGCGCCGACGTGCCCGCGTCGCCGGCCGGTGCACGGCTCCGGGTCCACGTGGCGGGCCGGGGGTACGGTTACCGGCCGCTCGGCATCCTGCCGCTGCCCGAGCCGCGGTCACGGCCGTCTCGCCACCGAACGGCACGAGCAGCGGGCCCGTGCCCCGTCCTCCGGACGCCGGCGTCGTCTCCGACCAGGGCAGGTCGTGTCCCATGCGGTCGCGCTTGGTGCGCAGGTACCGCAGGCTGTGCTCGCCCGCGTGCAGGGACGACGTGGCCGGGGCGGACGGAGTCGGCCGCGTCCGCCGTGCCGCCCGCCGGCAGCCGCAGGGTGGTGGCGCGGTCGGCGGCCGAGATGCCCGTGGTCACCCCGTGCGCGGGCCCGGCGTCGACGGAGACGGTGAACGCCGTGCTCATCGACTCGGTGTTGTGCGCCACCATCTGGGGCAGCTCGAGCCGCTCCAGCTCCTCGCTCTCCATGGGCGCGCAGATCAGTCCGCGACACTCGCTCATCATGAACGCGACGATCTCCGGGGTGGCCTTCTCGGCGGCGATGACGAGGTCGCCCTCGTTCTCGCGGTCCTCGTCGTCGACGACCACGACGGGCCGACCGGCGGCGATGTCGCGAATGGCCCGCTCGACCGGGTCGAGCACACGGCGGTGCGGCCGGACCACGACCACGAGGAACATTCCCACTGCCAGCACAGCGGCGACCGCGGTCGCGGCCAGGACCGTCGTTCCGCTCCTGGTCGGGAGGAACTCCGCATCGTCGATCATCAGCAGCGTGACGAAGGCGAGCCCCGCAGCCAGGGCGACACCGAGCGCCCCGACCGCAACCGCCCGGTCCCGGCGACCGGGACGCGCCCGGATCACCCGCTTCAGGGCCAGAGTCCACAGCGCGGCCGTCACCGCGCACATCACCGTCAGGAAGACGGCGTGGTAGACGCCGGCGGCGTTCAGGTGGTGGGGCTCGGGGTGCGCCCAGGTGAGTTGGTGGGCTTCGTCCATCCACCGGACGAGCTGGGTCATGGCTCCGAGCGTGCCGCCCGCCGTCGCCGCCGCCGTCGCGTGGCGTCGCTCGAGCGCTGCCCGTGGGAGGCAGGCGGCGGCGAAGACCAGCGCGCCCGTCATGACCGGCAGAGCCAGGCCGTCGCCCCACGTTTCGCACAGGTCCGCGAACATCCCCGGCAGCCGGGGATCGACCTCCATGGCCAGGTGGAAGACGAAGAGAGTGCCGAAACCGGCGGCCAGCACGGCCAGCCCGGCGGCCGCAGCCCTCAACGTCGGTGTGCATGTCATCGGCGCGTCCTCACAGTGGCTCGGCGGGCTGCCACCAGGGCCGAGGCGGATCGCTCCACACCCCGCCGACCTGCCCGCGGGAGTTTCCGGGTCCGCCGTCCTGCACCTGCACGGATGCTCTCCGACAGCGGCCCCTTCACGGTTGCCCGGCGCACCGCTCCCCCGCTTCGGCCGATGGGCGGACGGGCCGGTGGAGAGCCCGTTGGCCCGAACCGGCGACACGACCTGACACCGCTGCGCGCGCCCGGCCGCTGAACGTCTCCGCCCTGGGCGGAGAAGGCCCCACACCGCCTCGCGAGAGGCCGACCGACGTCCCGCGCAGGCCCGGGGGAGTGGGCCCGTGGGACTGAAACGCCCTCCCGGGCGGACGAACCGACGGACGGCAGGACGGGACGGCCCACGTCACCGGTGCCGACGACCGGTTCCGGTGGCAGCCCCGGCCCGGAAACGGAGGACGAAGAGCGGAGGAACGCGTACACGTCGCCGGTCGGGTGCCTTCACCGCACGGGAGGGACGCGTACGGCCCGGCCATGCAGCGATCCGGGTGCGGCCGGTGGGCCCGGCCGCACGAGGAGGAGCCCGGCGTACCTTGACGGAACATCAGCTCCCCTGGGTCACCGGACGGTACTCGGCCCAGGTCTTCGGGGTCTCCGACACACGCACGGCGCTGAGTTCGGGAATGCGTGGCGACCACGTCTCGTGCACCCACATCGCTATCTGTTCCGCGGACGGGTTCCGGTCCGGGAGGCAGTCGTTCAGATGGCGATGGTCCAGAGCGGAGTCGATCCAGTCCTTGAACTCGGCCAAGTCCCGGTAGTCGCGGACGAATCCGGCATCCGTCAGCTCGTCCGGCGCGGACGACAGTTCGATGACGAGGATGTAGTTGTGTCCGTGCATCCGGGCACACGGATGTCCCTCCGGCAGCCGATCGAGCTGATGGCTCGCGGAGAAGTGGAATTCCTTGGATATGGTCAGCACGGTGAACTCCTGCCTGGTGCTTGACGGATCATGGGACGGGAGCGAAGTACGGCTACGCCGGCCCGCTCCCCGGGGCCGGGGCCGCTCCTTTCAGTGCGCGCCGACGGCGGACGAAGACCGCGAGAAGGAAGAGCGCGGTCGCGAGGACGGCCAGACCGAGGACTGTGAACGTGGCCTGGTAACCCTCGTGCAGGGCCTGGACCTCGGAGGCGAGAGGGTCGGCCCCGGCGGTCCTGGAAGCGGCCAGGCCGGTCAGCAGCGCGAGGCCGAACACGCCTCCGATCATTTTCGCGGTGGTCACCAGGCCGCTGGCCGACCCCGAGTCCTGATGCGGTACCCCCGCCGTGGCAGCCTGCGTGATCTGCACGAACGCGATGCCCAGCCCACCACCGATCAGGAGTGACGGCACCATGGCCTCCTGGAGGAAGGTCCCCTCCCCCGGCGCTCCTCCCAGCCACAGCAGCCCCGCGGCCAGTGCGGCCAGTCCCATCCCCAGGGCCGTAGGCGGACCTGCGCGTCGCGCGAGCCGGGGCGCCAGGGTGCAACCGAGGACCGCGGCCACCGAGAGGGGGATCTGGCACAGAGCGGCGGCCCTCGGGCCGTCGCCGAGGATCTGCTGCTGGTACAGGGAGAGGAAGAAGAACATTCCCGTGATCACCATGCCCAGGACGGCCATGGCGATGTTCGCGGGACCCACGAGTCCTGTGGAGAACACACGGAGGGGCAGCAGCGGACGATCCCTGCGCTGCTCGGAAGCGGCGAAAGCGGTGAGCAGTACGGTGCCGACGGCCAGGGGCAGCAGTACGGCGGGCCGCGTCCAGCCGGAGCGCCCGGCCTCGGTCATCCCGTAGGCGAGGGCGAGCAGCCCGACCAGCATCAGGGCGGCCGCCTTCAGATCGTGGCGGGACAGCCTGCGGCCGTTCCCGGCGTCGGCCGGTACACCCGCCGCACATGCCAGGGCGAGCAGCAGAGCGAGGGCCGACGTCGCGTAGAAGATGCCCCGCCAGCCCACGGCCTCGGTGAGCAGGCCGCCCAGCAGCACTCCCGTCCCACCGCCGAGCGAGGCACCCGCTCCCAGGATTCCGAGGGCCTTGTTCCTGCGGGGTTCGGGAACGAGGGCCATGAGGAGACAGAGCACCGCGGGCTCCGCCAGGGCGACCCCGGCTCCCTGCAGTGCCCGCGCCGTGATCAGCGTTCCGGCACCGCCCGCCAGGCCGGCCATGACGGACGAGCCGCAGAGCACGGCCAGGCCGGTCAGGAGAAGCCTGCGCCGGCCGGTGATGTCCATGGCCGCTCCGGCCGGGAGCAGCAGGGCGGCGATGGCCAGCACGTAGGCGGTGACGACCCAGGACAGGTCCACGGGCGGCAGGTCCATGGCCTCGCCGATGGCCGGGAGAACGATGTTGATGTTCGACGCACTGAACATCACCAGGAACTGCGCGGCGGCGAGTATCGCCAGCGGCGTCCGCAGCGACGTCGGCCCGGACGACGGCGCCCGTCCTCGCCCGGGCGGAAGGGCGGGTGGGGCCGTGGGCACGGGGAACGCGCGGGCGGGCCGATCCATCTGATGTCTCCTCGGATCATCCGGCACATGCCGGTGAGCCTTTCCGGCCGCGGCACCGGCTCCGTCGGAAGGAGCCGTCGGGGGGGCCGGCGCCTCGTCGCGGTCGGTCGGCACACCGCCCGGGACGCTCGGACCTCTGTGTGGCCGCCGGGCGGTCGGACCGAGCGACGGGCAGCCGGCGTGTCAGCCGTTCACCACGGCGACGGCGTCGTGGCTGTGGATGCTCTCCAGGTTCCTCACCGTGACCCGGTGGGCGAGGTCGCGGCTGCGGCAGGCGGCGGACACCTCTCGCGCCATGTCTTCGACGAAGACCGGGTTGTCGTAGGCCTGCATCGTCAGCACACGCTCGTCGGGGCGCTTCACCAGCGGGACGACGGGCGCCGAGGAACAGGCCGTGGCGAGGCCGACGAGCTCGCGCACCCGGGCCGGGTACGCCGAGTCCCCTTCGCCCGTCACACGCAGTGTCACCTCGCTGCGCTGGTTGTGGGCACCGTAGTCGGAGATGTGCTTCGAGCAGGGGCACAGACTGGTGACTTCACAGGTGACGGCGGTGTCCAGACGCACCCGACCCGCGTCCCAGTGCATCGCGAACAGGACATCGTGCACGGCCCAGGACGGGATTCCGCTGGCGGGCGCCACGACCTCGTGGGCGACGCTCGTCGAGAGATGCATCGAGAGTCCGGGGGTGTCGAGGGCTGCGGCGCCGGCCTTCAGGACGGTGCCGACGGCCCTCGGGTCGAAGTCCTGGAGGAATTCGTGCACGAGCGCGACCATGCGGCTCATGTGCGTGCCTCGGCGGTCGTGCTGCAGCCGTGCGGTGACCATGACGTCCGCTATGCCCTGCTGGCGGAGGTCGCCGTCGTCGAACGTCACGGGGTACCGGAGTCCGCTGATACCGACCTGGTCGATCTCGATGCCGCGCCCGTCTCGTTCGCTCTGGACGTCGTGCAGATCGCCGGCCGCGGCGGCGGGGGCAGGGCAGGGCGAGTGAGAGTCGCCTGCGCGGGTTCGGAGCATCGGCCTGTCCCTTCGTGGGGTCTGGGCGAGGTGCCGGAACCGGACTGCTGTTCCCCTCTCGCCCAGAGGCTTCGGGTGGGTGCCACTCCAGGCTCAGGCCTGGCGTCGGCTCCGCATACCGTCGATCGGCCACCCCGTCACCCGAGACGGCCTTCCCCCGGCCGGAGGACACCGGGCAGGCACGAGCAGGACTCCCACCGGCCCGGGCGGGCCGCGGACGGACCGCGAACGCCGCCCGGCCCCGAGCCGTGGGCTTGAGCCCGCCCGGCCGTGGACCGGGCTCGTACCGTCGGCGGACCGCGCCGTACGGGCAGCAGTTCCCGGCGTCGCCCCCGGTGCCGCGGAGCGCCGGGGCCGGCACGGGAGGACGGGGGACGACGGCGGACGCACGGCCCTGTACATCGCACCCTGGAAGTGCTGTCATGCACGCGACACACCGCACGCCGACGCTCCGCTCGACGTGCACCCGAACCCCGAGGAGGACGGTCATGACTCCGAGACCAGCACACTTACGCCTGCCGATGGCAGGGGCCGCGGCTCTGGCAGTCACATGCCTGGCCATGAGCCCCGCTTCGGCCGCCGGCACCACCCTGGACATGGCCTGCCAGGCCAGCCCGCCGATCGGCTCCGCGCAGACGTTCGACCTCTCCGCCGGTGTCGACGCCAGCGCGCCGGACACCGTCACGCCCGGCGGTTCCCTCTCCGTCACGCTGGCCCCCGAAC
Organism: Streptomyces sp. HNM0645; assembly: GCF_030056615.1. NCBI lineage: Bacteria > Bacillati > Actinomycetota > Actinomycetes > Kitasatosporales > Streptomycetaceae > Streptomyces > Streptomyces sp. HNM0645. The sequence continues at coordinate 62,415 of NZ_JASHLT010000012.1, forward strand.
CGATGACCGTCCCCGGGTCGGTGAGCGGCTACACGGTCAAGTCGATCAAGAACATCACCCTCAAGGCCCCCGTCCCGACCAACGCGACACTGACCGACGCCCGCCTCACCGGCGGCTCCGGAATCGGCTCAGGAACCCCCTCCGTCAGCGTGAGCGGCGGGGAGATCGTCATGTCGGTGCCCGGACCGATCGGCGGCGGGCGATCCTTCACCCTGCCGGCACTGACCATGGACCTGACTGCCGGAACATCCGGCGGGGCCATCGAGACGCGGCTCGCCGGCTCCAGCTACAGCAGTCCCGGCCTCACCTTCACCGCCAGCGTCCCGATCCTCTTCGTCACCGTCAGCGTGCCGACAGCCTGCTACCCCTCCCCCAACCCGGTACTCACCTCCACGGCCATCGGCTGACCCGGGAGGCCACCGGGGCCATCGGCGTTCTCCGCGTCACCAACAGGCCGGGGCGGGCGCACCGGGCGCGGACGGCGCGGGAACCGAGCGCACCGCCGCACACGCCCCCGCGGACCTGACGGTGGCGCGGTTCGACGGTCGGTCCGCGGTGGGGGCGGCCCACCGCATCGGCGGGTGGGCGGCGACGACGCGGCGGAAGAGGCCTTGCACGGCGGTGGTCACGTCGGTGTCGGTCCGGGTGTGGTGGCAGGGGCCGGTGTAGGCGTGGGTGAGGAAGTCGGCGGTGAGTTCGGGGTCGGGAACGTCGAACTCACCTGCCGCATGGCCTTCCGCGAGGAGGGTGACGAGCAGGTCGCGGGCGGCGGTCCCGGGTTCCTCGGTACTGCCACGGGGTTCGTGGAAGAGCCGGCGGTAGGACTCGTGGTGGTCCTGTTCGGCGGCGATCCAGGCGGCGACGAGCCCGTCGAGACGTTCGGTCCACGTCAGCCCGGGCTGCTCCAGGGGGGTGGTGGGCTGCTGGAGCATGCGGTCCCACATCTCGGCCTGGAGCGCGGCCAGGAGTTCCTGCTTGGAGTCGAAGCAGAGGTAGACCGTGCCCTTGGCGACCCCGGCGCGAGCGGCGACCCTGCTGACGGTCAGCGCCTCGCGGCCGTCGTCCAGCAGCAGTGCCGCCGTGGCGTCGAGGATCTGGTGGCGGGCGTCCGGGGGCTGGAAGCGTCCGGTCGGCTGGGCGGGGGCGGACCTCTCCGCGGGCACGGTCCCTCCTACGTCGTCGGTCGGCAGACCGACCGGTGACCGGTCAGCCGGAAGCCTCCAGGGCGTCATGCGGCTTGCGGGCGATGACGATGACCGCGTGGTCCTCACCGGGGTGCTGGATCCTCGGCACGACCTGCCGTTCGGCGCGCACGACGTCCAGGCCGAGTCCGGTGAGGGCTTCGGTCAGCTCGGCGAGGGTGACCAGATCGCCGGGCTCGGCCCAGTCGCAGGCCTCCTCGTCCCATTCGCCGAGGGCCAGGGTCCCGCCAGGAGCGAGTGCGGCGGCCAGGACGGCGAGGGTGGCGGTGCGGGCCGGGCCGCGGGGCGGCAGGGCGTAGGAGCTGAGGACGAATGCGTAGGTGGTTTCGGGTCGCCAGGTGGCGCTGTCGGCGACGGCCAGTTCGACCCGGTCGTCCAGGCCGCGGGCGCAGGCGGCGGCGCGGGTGGAGGCGATGGCGCGGGGAGCGAGGTCCACTCCGGTGACGCGCCAGCCGCGTTCGGCGAGCGCGAGGGCGTTGCCGCCGGAACCGCAGCCCAGGTCCAGGGCCCTGCCCGGGGGGAGGTCGTCGGCGGGGGCGAGGAGCGTGGGGTCGGGATCGGAGGTGTCGCTTCCGTCGCCGGTGTAGAGGTCGTCCCACTCGAAGTCCGGGTACGAGGCCGCCCCGGGCCCGTGGGCATGGCCACTGTCGTGCGTACCGCAAGCGTGGCCGGTGTTGTGGGTCACAGTTCCTCCAGCGGGAATGGGATCAAGCGAATGACCGTTGGTCAGTAGTATGACCATCGGTCATTCGTTTTCGTCAATCCCTTCGGAGGCATCCCGTGGACCCCACAGCCCAGTACGACACCGTGATCATCGGCGGAGGTCCCGCCGGCCTGACCGCCGCGCTGACCCTGACCCGCTACCGGCAGCGCACCCTGGTCGTCGAGTCCCCCGCCCCGCCCCGCAACGCCGCCTCCCGCGGCGTGCACGGCCTGATCGGCCTGGAAGGCGCCACCCCCGACGAACTGCGCTCCCGCGCCTGGGAGGAGCTGCGCCGCTACGGACTGGCCCGGCGGCTCGACGCCACGGTCAGCGAGATCACCCCGCTGAACGGCGACGGATTCCACGTGCGAGCGGACGACGGGAACACGGCGTGGGGCCGGAACGTCATCCTGGCCACCGGCGTCATCGACCAGCGCCCCGACGGCGTGGAGGGCTTCGCCGCATGCTGGGGCCGCACGGTGATCCACTGCCCGTTCTGCATCGGCGAGGAGAACGCCGACCGCACCTGGGCCCTGGTCTCCGACGACCCTCACTACCTCGGCATGGCCGCCACAGCCTTCCGCGCCTGGACCGACGATGCCATCGCCGTCGCCCCGCCCTCGCTGCCCGGCGCCGACGAACTGCGCCGAAGCCTGCGCAAGCAGGGCAGCGACCTCGTCCAGGGCGAGATCACCCGCCTGCACCACACCGACGGCGACCTGCACACCGTGGAGCTGGCCGACGGCAGCCTCCTGGAACGGCGGACCCTGCTCTGGCCGCAGCCGCAGCGGCAGGTGCCGCTGGTGGAGCGCCTCGCCGAAGACCACGGCCTGGCCCTGAACGACGGCTACGTCACCGTCGACGACGGTCGCCAGACCAGCATCTCCGGGCTCTACGCCGCCGGCGACCTGACCGGAAGGACCTGGGAACAGGGAGCGGTTCCCGCCGTCACCGCCGGAAGTGCCGCCGCCGACGCCATCCACTTCGCCCACCTGGCCTGACCTCCCCAGCACCCCGGGCGACCGCAGCGGTCACGCTTGCAGCCGCCTGCGGGACGGTCGGGGACGGGAAGGCCCGCACCGGAAACGGTGCACGGCGTCCCGTCCCCGACCCCACACGTGGAAGGCCGTCGTCGACCGCTCCAGCCGACGGATCTCCGGCGCGGGACACCGGCGGCGAGCCGAGGGCGGGATGTGCGCGTGGGCCCCCGGCGAAGGACGTCGACCACATGTGCGATCGGTCGCTATGATCACGCCTGGCAGGACCGTAGCGCAGTGGTCGTCGCGCCCGAACGTCAAGTAGGAGGACGCCGGTTCGAATCCGGTCGGTCCTGCCGCCCTCTCTCCCTGTGGAGGACGCCGAACGCCGGACACCGGCGACAGACACCGGTGGAGTGGTGATGACGCAGCCGACCCCCGCGCGCCGCCCCTCGATCGAGCACCCCGGCATCCCGCTCACCGCCCTCGCCCCGCTGCCGGCCGGGCCGGCAGCCGGTCAACCGGACTGCTCCCATGAGGCGTTCCCGCTCGGTCCCCTGAGCCCCTACGGCCGTGTCGGCCTGTGGAGGCAGGGTCCCCGCCCGAACGGTGCGACCCGTCCGCTGCCCGTGGCCGCCTCCACCCCGCACGCCCCACAGGTGCCGCTCGGCACCAACGCCATCGGCAGCACCGGCACCCGCACGGTGGCCGGTGCCCTGCCCGGCAGCCCGCTGATCCGCCGGGAACCGCGCCGTACCGGCCCCACCCACCGCGGCGCCGAGGCGCTTCCGGCGGCCGTTCCCGACGGTTCGCCCCGGGAGTGCACGGGGCGCGGCCCCGGTCTCCCCCGCAGGGGGAAGCGCCGCCACCACCAGCGGCTGCGGCCCGTCTCGGCACCCCCCGCACACCGCGACCCGCGTGCGAAAGGAAGTGTCCACCGGTGAGCTCCTTCCCGCCCGAAGCAGCAGCGGCCTGGCGACGGATCCGCCACTTTGCCGTGCCCCCGTGGATGATCGAGCAGGCCACCGCACACCGCCTCGCCGGGGACTGGGCCGCCGCCTGCGCCGCCGCCCGCGTCGACGTCGCCTTCGTCCCGGCGGAGATCGCCGCCCGGCACGGCGCCGAGACCGCCGCCGCGCTCCTGGACGACCTGCGCCACTTCGTGCCCGACCTGCTGCGCTGGCATCTGCCCCGTTACGCACGAGGCGGGCACACCCGGCTCGTCCCAGGCAGGACCGTTCTTCTGGCCCGCTACGGTCCGCCCGCCGAACGGCCGGCCGGACCCCTGCTCTTCGTCACGACCCCGAGCCGGCCGGAAGGCCCCCAACGGCTCGCGCTGCACTGCGCGGTCGCCGGAGTCCAGGAGTTCCTCGGCGACACCGGTCCCCGTGTCCACGACTGGACCTCGGCCCGGCACCTGTGGGACGCCCGGCACACGGCCGCGCTCCGCGAGCGGTGCGGCGGCGGCCGGGACCGGGCGCCGTTCTGCCGCGTCGACGGCACGCCTCTGCCGCCGGAGGAGTTGCCCACGGCCGATCCCGGCTCCCACGATCCCGCGGCCCGAACCGAGTGGATCACCCGGCTGCACGAGCACGGCGAACTGGAAGCAGCGTTCGCCGCCGCGGGCATCGGCCTCGACCTGACCCCGCCCGCCACCAGGAGCTGGTATCGCGTCGACCCCGAGTCCCTGCTGCGTGAGTGCCCCCTCAACCTCCCCCGCCTGACCCCCGAGTTCCGGCGCCTCTCCCAGAGGCGAGGGAGCAGCCGCTTCCAGATCCCGCTGAACTACGGAGCCGCCATCCTGCTGGAGCTCTCCGAGCCCGGTCCGGCCGGAACGCTCCGGGCGAGGCTGGCCGCGCCCGACCGGCTCGCAACCGTGCCGCACGTGCCCGAAGTCTTCTGGCGCCGACTGCCCGACCTCGATCTCGTCCGGAGCGGGCAGGTGGCACCCGCGCGGTTGCACCCACTGGTCGCCCGGGCTCTGTTCCCCGCCCTGGAGATCGCCGACGGCGCCGCGGGACCGCCCGGTCCGAAAGCCCCCGAGCCGGTCCGCGTGCGTTGCCGGGGCGAGTGGCACCGGGTCGCCTGGGCCGACGGCGGCCTCCGGATGCCCCACGCCGAGGAGGAACAGCGCCGGGAACGCGCCCTGCGCGCCCTCGGCGGCGCCGTCACCGGCTGCTTCGCCGTGCAGCCGGCCTGGACGTCCGCCTCCGGCAGGCTGCCGAAGGCACTGCGCGCCCAGCGGGCCGATCTCTTCCGGCACGCCGAGCACGGCGACGCACCGGGCGTACTGGCCCTCCTGGACGCGGGCGTCGACCCGCACGTTCGGGACGGTGCCGGGCGCACCCTGCTGCACGCCCTCCACCTCCTGGACCACGAGGAGTTGCTGCCCCGGCTGCTGGCGGCGGGAGCCGCCCTGGAAGCCACCGACAACTCCGGCCGGACGCCGCTGTTCACGACCGCCTCGGAAGGCGGATCGCGCACCCTGGTGGAGGCGTTGATCGCCGCCGGAGCGAGAATCGACACGGTGGACCCGTCGGGCATGTCCCTGGCCCACGTCGTCAAACTCCGCAGGAGGGGCGACCTGGCCTTCCTCCGCGACCGAGTCCGCGCGGAGCATCCCGGCCTCGGCGACGACAGGTGGGAGGCACGGGCTCGCATCTCGACGACCAGGACGACGAAGACGACCGATGAGGACACGCACACGTGACCGCCGCCACCGGCCTGCCCGGCCCGTCTCACCCGGCCGGTCCGCTCGGGGCTGCCGACGCGCCCGACCGCAGTCCGGGCACCACGCGTACCGAGCCGTCCGCCAATCCCGGGCTGGAGGCCCTCGCCCTCGCAGTGACGGCCAACCAGCCGGTGCTGCTGTGGGGCGAGCCCGGCAGCGGCAAGTCCGCCGGACTTGAACAGCTGGCCGCCGGGCTCGGCCTGCCGCCGTGTGGGTGCACGAGGCGTCCCACCTGCTGCGCGACCACCACGGCCGGGCCGACAGGCTCCCCTTGACCGACCGGCTCGACCGCTACCGCGTCAACGTCGCCCAGGACTGCGAGATCAACGACGACCTCCTCGCCGACGGTCTTCCCCTCCCCGAGGGGCGGATGGAGCCTCGCGGCTTCGGCCTGCCTGAAGGGCAGTTGTTCGAGGCGTACGTTGACCGGCTCCCGCCCGGAGTGCGCGCACCCGACTGCGGGTCCGGCGCCCACGGCCAGACAGTGCCGTGGGAGCCGGGCGGACCGCACGACCCCGCCCGCCTCGGCCCGGCCGAGACGGAGGCCCTGCGCCGCGCCACCGCCGAGGCGATGCGGGCCCACCAGCGAGCCCGGGGGCACCCTTCCCGCGGGCTGGCGGCGCTGGGCGGAACAGATCCTGGAACCCACCGTGGACCGGCGGCAGGCGCGGTACGGGCGGCCGCGGCATGGCCGGGCGGCGCCGTCGACTACACCTACCGGCGCCCGTCCCGCCGCACCCCGGCGCTGCGCGGGGTGATCCGGCCGAGCCTGCGCCGCCCGGTGCCGCTCGTGGCCGTCGTGGTGGACACCTCCGGCTCCATGGGCGAGGACCAACTCGCCGCCGCCATGGCCGAGATCACCGGAGTGCTGCGGGAGGTCGGAGTGCGGGGCAACCGGGTCACGGTGCTGGCGTGCGACGCCGATGTGCACACCGTGTCCCGGGTGACCTCGGCCGACCAGGTCGAACTGGCCGGCGGCGGGGGCACTGACATGCGCGCCGGCATCGGGGCGGCCCTCGCCCGGCCCGACTTCGTCGTCGTCCTGACGGACGGTCAAACACCCTGGCCCGACGCCGAACCGTCCTCCTGCCGGATCGTCGCCGCGCTGGTCGGCTCCGCTGCTCCGGCCCCTCCCTGCTGGGTGAAGACGGTACGGGTCCCACCGGACGGGCTCTGAACTCCGGCGAGACGTCGGGCCGCACGGCCCTGGCGCACGCACAGGTCCACGTCGTCGGCGTCCAGGCGCAGCGTCGGGGACGAGCGTTGGCCGACGACGCGTTACCGGACGACGACCCGGTGGCCGACGTCTGTGCGGCACCCGGGTCCGGACGTGAGCCGTGCAACCACGTGGGGAGACGTTGCGGTCGGGTTCCGTACGCGAGGACGCGGCTGCCGTCGGGCAGCCGCGTCCTCGCCTGTGCCGGTCAGACCCCGGCCGTCTCGGGCTCGCGGGCGGGTTCCGAGGACTCGGCGGTGCCGCCGAGTTCCTTGCGCAGCCTTTCGCCCTCGACGTCGACGTTCGGCAGGATGCGGTCCAGCCACGTGGGGAGCCACCACGCCTTGGTGCCCAGCAGGGCGAGCACGGCGGGCACGATGGCCATGCGCACGACGAAGGCGTCGAAGAGGACCGCGATGGCGAGGCCGAAGCCCATCATCTTGATCATGTCGTCGTTCTCCATGATGAAGCCGGAGAAGACACTGATCATGATGATCGCGGCTGCCGCGACGACCCGACCGCCGTGGGTGAAGCCGGTGGTGACCGACTCGGCGGCGGACGATCCGTGGACGTAGGCCTCGCGCATGCGGGTCACGAGGAAGACCTCGTAGTCCATCGCCAGGCCGAAGACCACGCCGATCATGAAGATGGGCATCATCGACATGATCGGACCCGGCTGGTCCACACCGAACACGTCCGCGAGCCAGCCCCACTGGAACACCGCGACCACCGCGCCGAGCGCCGCCGCCACCGAGAGCAGGAAACCCAGGGCCGCCTTCAGCGGGACGAGGACGGAGCGGAACACCAGCATCAGGAGCAGGAAGGCGAGACCGACGACCAGGGCGAGGTAGGGGATCAGCGCATCGTCCAGGGTCTGCGAGAAGTCGATCGTCATCGCGGTCATGCCCGTGACCAGGATGGTCGCGCCCGTCTCGGACCTGATGCCGTCGGACAGCGAGCGGATGTCCCTGACCAGTTCCTCGGTGGCCGCGTCGCTCGGCCCGGTCTTGGGCACGACGGTGAGGACGGCGGTGTCACCCTGCTCGTTGAAGTTCGCCGGGGTGACAGCGGCGGCCTCGCCCAGGTTGGTGATCTCCTTGACGACGGTCGCGGCGGCGGCCTTCGCGTCGTCGGCGCCCCGCGTGTCGACGGTGACCATCAGCGGGCCGTTGAACCCTGCGCCGAAGGACTCGGACAGCATGTCGTAGGCCTTGCGCCGGGTGGTGTCGGGTGCCGAACTGCCCTCGTCCGGCAGGCCCAGCTCCAGACTGGTGGCCGGCACGGCAACGACGCCGAGGCCGATGACCGCGGTGAGCAGCACGGTCACCGGACGGCGCAGGACGAAGCGGGCCCAGCGAGTGCCGAGCTTGGGCTCGGCGGACGCCGTCCGCTGTCCGGCGGCCGCCTTGCGGTCCCTGCGGCTGAGTGCCCTCTTGCCGGCGAAGCCGAGCAGCGCCGGGGTCATGGTGAGCGCGATCAGCACGGCGATGCCGACCGTGGCGGCGGCGGCCAGGCCCATCTTGGTGAGGATCGGGATGTTGACCACCGCGAGGCCCGCCAGGGCCACGACGACGGTGAGTCCCGCGAAGACCACGGCGGAGCCGGCGGTGCCGACCGCGCGTCCCGCGGCCTCCTCGGGGGTGCGGCCCTCGGCGATCTCGGCGCGGTAGCGCGAGACGATGAACAGGGCGTAGTCGATGGCGACCGCCAGGCCGATCATCATGGCGAGCGTGGAGGTCGTGGCGGACAGTTCCAGTGTGCTGCCGAGCGCCCCGATACCGGAGATGCCGATGCCCACACCGATGATCGCCGAAAGCAGCGGCATTCCGGCCGCAACGAGGGAGCCGAAGGTCAGCAGGAGCACGACGGCAGCAACACCGAGGCCGATCAACTCGGCGGTGCCGCCCATCTCCTGCTCGGCCATGACCGCGTCGCCGCCGGTTTCGACGGTGAAGCCGGCGCTGCGCGCGTCGTCGGCGGCCGCGGTGAGCGACTCGCGGGCCTGGTCGGTCAGCTCCATGGCATTGACCGTGTACGTCACCGAGGCGTACGCGGTCGTGCCGTCCTCGCTGACGGCGCCCGCCTCGAACGGGTCGGCCACCGAGGCGACCTGCGGGCCGTCGCCGAGGGAGGTGACCAGCTCTTCTACGGTGGCTCTGCCGGCCGGGTCGGAGATCTTGCCCCCTCCGGGGGCGCGGATCACCACACGCGCCGTGGCGCCTTCCGCGCCGGCCGCCGGGAAGCGCTCGTCGAGGAGGTCGAACGCCTTCTGGGACTCGGTGCCGGGCATGGAGAAGGAGTCTTCGGGAGGGGCGGGCGCGGCGGACGCTGCAACGCCGGCGCCCACGAGTACGGCCACCCACAGAAGGGCGATGAGACCGCGGCGCCGGAACGCGCGTCGGCCGAGTCGGTAGAGGAACGTAGCCACCTGGGACCAATCCGTCGGATACGGGCAGGACGAGACCCGGCAGATGGGATGGAGGGCTTCTGACCGGGCTACCCGTTCATGCTCGCCCGGGTTCTGCCTCATTTGATCCGCCCCTGGGGCTGGACCGGCGTACTGCATTGGGTGTAGCGCGTCTCCGTGCTCCTCTCCCCCGAGGAGTAGATCCGAGGATGGGTGTACGCCACATTTCGTTCCTTCACCGAACCAGTGCCTGTCAGCCGACCACCGGCCGTCGCGTTCCCCCGGGGCCGCACCGGACGATTCGGAGCGTCCCCGATCAGGTCGGGGCCCTCGTGAACGCGGATGCCCCCTGAGGGCGGCCTCGGCGCCGGACACGGTTCCGTCAACTGCACGGTTCCGGACCGGAGTCGGTGGTGACCACACCGCGTGCCCGTCGGGAGAGGGATGAGGTGGCGGCGGAGGCCGGATCGAACCGCTCCTGCCGGCCGGCCAGCATCTCGAGGGCTCAACGAGGCGTCAGGGTCACCGTGCCGGCCGTGGAAGCGCACTTCCGGCCGGCCCCGCCCCGGCCGCCGGCCGCCTTCCGGGACTTCCCCGACCAGCACGGGGTCTCTCGGTTGAAGTCCCGGCGGACCACCAGTGGTTGACCTCGGCGTCCACCGGATCCCGACGGAGTCGAACTCAGGAGGTCGCTCGAGCGGCGGAGACCGTGCTGGAGGAGGGACCGATGCCCGCGCCCGAACCGGTTCCGGCGGTTGGTCCGGTGCCGCCGGAGGGCAGCGCGACGCAGTGCCGGCGGCCCTTGCTCCCCTCGGCCGATCCAACCTCTCCTCGTTCGTACACTCCAGGCGCGCCGGAGCCCGGGCATGGGTGCACAAGGAGGACGTCGGCGTCATGATCAACGCAGGTGGGAGTCCGCGGCCTCAACCGGCGTTGAGCGCCGCCCAGCGAAGAGAAGGGCACGATCATGAACGATTCCGCCCCGGTCCCGGACGGCTCGGGAGTGCCGTCCCCATCTGTCGGCCGCTCGGCTCTGCGGGTGTTCGTCCTCTCCGGCTCGTCCCGGACCGGCTCCCTCAACGAGCGCCTGGCCGAGCTCGTCGGCAGGCTCGTCGGGCAGACGGGCGCCCTGGTCGATCTCGCCGGCCTGCGCGAGTTCGCCGTTCCCCCGTACGACGGGGACGCCGAGGAGGCGGAAGGGCCGCCCCCGGGCTCCGCCGCCCTGCGACAGCGCATCGAGGCCGCGCAGGCCCTCGTCATCGCATCCCCCGAGTACAACGCCTCGGTACCGGGCACCGTGAAGAACGCCGTCGACTGGGTCTCCCGCTTCCGGCCGCAGCCGTTCAAGAACAAGCAGACGCTGCTGGTCTCGGCGTCGCCGTCCATGGTGGGCGGCAACCGGGGCCTGTGGGCCCTGCGCGTACCACTGGAGCACCTTGGGGCTCGCGTCTACCCCGGGATGTTCAGTCTCGCCGCCGCTCACCAGGCCTTCACCGACAGTGGTGACCTGACCGACGGCGGGCTCCGGGAGCGTCTCGCGGAGACCGTGGACTCCTTCCTGGACCTGGTCGAGGCGGACATCCAGTACCCGTGCCTGCAGCATCGCTGGTACGAGTTCCTCGGCGACCGCAGCAGCGCCCCGGTCACCCAGCGCGCCGAATCCTGAACCCGGATCACTGGTCCCGATCCCCGGGATCCCGGTGTGTCGACGGTGGGCCGCCGCCACACGGTCGGGCTCGGCTGCCGGATCCGCGAGCGACGCGACTGCGCACAGCGGGACCGCCCTCCGGACGGCGGACGGCGGACGGCGGACGGCGGACCATCGCCCCGACCGGCGTACGTGCGTGCGGTATCCGGCGGAGACCCATCGGAGGTCGTGACCGGAGCCGCCGGCACAGGGGCCGAACCCGTCGGCGCGGCCGCGGTTTCCGCCCATCCGAGCCCGCTCATGCTGCTCGCCCACCTGATCGCCGGGCTCGGTGCCGCCTGGTGGCTGCGCCGACTTCTGGGCGCACCCCTGTCGGCGGCGCTGCACGCTCTGTTCCTGCTGCGGCGGTGGTCGCGGTTCGGGGCGTTGCTTGCACGCCGCCGCATTCCGCTGGACCGCGGCGCGGACCGCGAGGTGCCGTACCGCACCCGGGTCCTGGAGCACATGGTCGCCCGACGTGGTCCGCCGGTGCTGTTCGCCCACTGATCCGACCGCGGCGGTGCCGACGCACCGCTCGCCCGGCCGGTGTTCCCACCGCCCGTGAAGCCGGACCATCCGGCCGCACTCGGCGGCTCTCACGCGTACCCCGGCTTCCGGGCGGCTCCGCCCGTCGCACCAAGGACCGATCGCTGGCGCGCGTCCTTCCGGCAGTGAACAGCCCCAGCCCCCTTCTGCGTGCGGGCCGGGCAGGACTTCAGGAGCTGAACCCACTCATGAGCACCACATCCGACGCCTCTCCCAGCGGAACTCCAGCCGCCGACTCCCCGGACGAGGAGCCCACGTCCGACCGGTCCGGCAGGGCCCCGTCCGCCACCCCCGCCAACGGACGCACACGCTCCGGCTGGTGGCCCCTGCTGACCCGGCTGCACTTCTACGCCGGCGTCCTGGTCGCCCCGTTCCTGCTGGTAGCGGCGCTGACCGGGCTGGCGTACACCGCCGTTCCCCAGCTGGACCAGCTCGTCTACGGCAAGGAGCTGCGGGTGGAGGGGATGGGTGGGACGGCGAAGCCGCTGACGGAGCAGATAGCGGCCGCCCGGGAGGCCCACCCCGAGGGCACCGTCCTGTCGGTCATTCCGCCCGAGGCTGCCGACCACACCACCAAGGTCGGGCTCTCCGTCCCCGAGCTCGCCGAGCAGGACAAGCAGCGCACCGTCTACGTCGATCCCTACACAGCCGAGGTACGCGGCACCCTGACGACCTGGTTCGGCTCGACGCCCCTGGCGACCTGGCTGGACGACCTGCACCGCAACCTCCACCTCGGGAAGACGGGCCGGCTGTACTCCGAACTCGCCGCGAGCTGGCTGTGGGTGCTGGTCCTGGGCGGTCTGCTGCTGTGGTTCGGTCGACGCCATGGCCCCACCACCGAGACCGACGACGGAGACGGGCGGCAGGCGTCGTGGCGCGCCCATCCGCCGCAGTCCGGCTCGGCCGACGCCGCCCGGCTGTCCGTCATGCCCCTCGAACGCGAAGGCGGACAAGCGCAGTTCATCGTCCACGACCACCCGACCAGCCCAAGGGCTCCGCTCTCGAACCCCTGCCGACCGGGCTGCAGGACGATCTCGGCCGCGACCGTTTCACCCACGCCACGGCGTCGGCCCTCAGACCTGCCGCCGAAAGCTTCGGCTGACACTTGCGTTCTGTGGGGCGGCGTCCGGTGGGACGGGCCGCCGCCCCGCTCGAGCGAGGCGGCGGCACAGGAGGTCAAGGCAGCAGGACGGCCTTGCCCCGGTTGCGGTGGGCTTCCAGGTCGGCGTGCGCCCGCGCGGCTTCCGCGAGGGGGTAGGTGCGCCAGACCGGGACGCTGAGCCCTCCGCCCGCGGCCAGACCGACCAGCTCTGCCAGGGACTCCCCGGTCCGGCTGCCACCGCCCGCGCTGAAGCGGACACCGTGCCGCGCGGCCGTCATGTCGGCGATGGTGACGACGTGCGCGCTGCTGCCGGTCAGGGCGACGGAGTCGGCGAGCACCCCGGCGCCCGAGGCGTCGAAGACGAAGTCGACTCCGTTCGGAGCCACGGCCTTCACCCGGTCCGCCCAGCCGTCGCCGTAGCGGACGGCTCCGGCTCCGAGCGCGGCGAGACGGTCGATGTCGTGTTCGCCGACCGTTCCGACAACGGTGACGCCCCGGGCGACGGCGAGCTGGACGGCGATGATGCCCACGCTGCCTGCGGCGCCGTGGACGAGCAGGGTCTGCCCGGGCCGCACGTCCAGTTCCGCCAGGACGCGTGCGGCGGTCAGACCGACCGTGACGATCGAGGCGGCGACTTCCCAAGGAACCGCGTCGGGCTTGACCACCGGCAGGTCGAGCAGGGCGTACTCGCCGTAGCTGCCGCCGGTGGTCGCACCGAGCACCGCGTCGCCCACGGACGCGCCGGCTCCCGCGCCGACGGCGTCGACGACACCGGCCGCGTCCAGGCCGGGGGTCACGGGGAAGCGGGCCGGAATGCTGCCGGCCATCAGCCCGGACCGGATCTTCATGTCGAGGGGGTTCACGGAGGCGGCCCGCACGCGGACGCGGACCTGGCCAGGGCCGGGCTCCGGAGTGGTGACCTCCGACAGCCGCAGCACGTCGGGCGTGCCGAACTCGGAGAAGGTGATCGCTTTGGACATCAGGAACTCCCGGGTAGAGGTCTTGCCTGGCAACCGTCTGGGTCGTCAGCCGGTCAGGGCGGGGTAGTCGGTGTAGCCGCGGTGGTCGCCGCCGTAGAAGGTGGACGGGTCCGGAGTGTTGAACGGGCCGCCGGCGGCGAGGCGGTGGGGAAGGTCGGGGTTGGCCAGGAACAGCGCCCCGTAGGCCACCATGTCCGCGCTTCCGTCCTCGACCAGCCTCAGGGCGTCGGGACCGGTGGCGTCCGGGTGGGTGAAGGGATTGAGGACGAACGTGCCGGGCCACGCCTTGCGCAGCCGCGGCGTCAGCTCGGGGTCGGGGCCCTCCATCAGGTGCAGATAGGCCAGGTCCACTCCGGCGAGCCGCGCCAGGAGCGCCTCGTAGACCTCGCCGGGGTTGGTCTCGACCATGTCGTTGTACGGGTTTCCGGGCGAGATCCGCAGGCCTACGCGCTCCGCGCCGATCGCCTCCGCCACGGCGGTGGCGACCTCGGCGGCGAATCGGGTCCGGCCCTCGGCGCCCCCGCCCCAGGCGTCGGTGCGCCGGTTGGTGTGGTCGGAGAGGAACTGGTGGATCAGATAGCCGTTGGCGCCGTGGAGCTCCACACCGTCGAATCCGGCCTCGATCGCGTGCTGCGCCGCGGTGGCGAAGTCGGCGATGGTCTGCCGGATCTCCGTGTCGCTCAGCTCCTTCGGCGTCACGAACTCCTTTGGTCCTTCGTGGGTGAAGACCCGGCCCTTGGCGGCCACCGCCGAGGGCCCCACCGGCACCAGGCCGTCGGGCAGCAGACTCGGATGACCGATCCGCCCGGTGTGCATGAGCTGCGCGAAGATCACGCCGCCCTCGTCGTGCACGGCGTCGGTCACCTTCCGCCACGCCCGCACCTGTCCGGGGGTGTGCAGGCCGGGGGTGTCGGGGTAGCCCTGGCCGATCGGCGAGGGCTGGATGCCCTCGGTCACGATCAACCCGGCCGTGGCGCGCTGCGCGTAGTACGTCGCCATCAGCTCCGTCGGCTCGGCGCCGGGCCCGTAGGCACGGCTCCGGGTCATCGGCGCCATCACGATGCGGCTGGCCAGACGCCTGCCGCCCAGCACGATCGGATCGAACGCGGAGGTCGCTGTGGTCATGGTGAGTTCCCTCGGGGTGGGTGGTGATGCGCGGCACGGGCACGACGGGGTATCCGCACCGACAGAGATACCTGTCCGAACAAGTAAATCACCTGTCCGGACAACCAACCACCCCCAACCTCGCCCTTGAGCTCATCCGTGAAGCGACCAACACCAGCGTGACGACCGAGAGAACATGACCTGACCTGCTCTTATGTGAGACCAGGTCGAGCCGTCCCCCGTCACCCGAAGACGCGGTAGGGTTACCTTGACCAAGCAGTAAAAGGAGCTGAGCCATGAAGGAGAGGGCGAGATGACGCGGCTCACGCCGGACGCGGGAGACGAGCCCGCGGCGATCGAGCGGGAAGCCACCGTTCCCGTCCCGGCGGCGGCCAGCGGCGGGCCCGTCAGTCACGCGATCTTCCGCCTGGCCCGCCTGCACCGCATGTTCGCCGGCCCGTTGCTGCGCCGCATCGGCCTGCACCCGGGCCAGGAACTGGTCATGATGCACCTGTGGGAACTCGGCCCGCAGCGGCAGACCGATCTGGTGCGACTGTTGGACTCCGACGCGGCCACCATGACCCGCACCGTCCGGCGCCTGGAGCAGTCCGGCTTCGTTCGCCGCCGGCCCTCCCCCACCGACAAGCGGGCATCACTCATCGAACCCACGACGGCGAGCCATGCCCTGCGCCGTCAGGTCGAGCAGGTCTGGAGCCAACTCGAGGACATCTCCACGGCCGGCCTCACGGACGACGAACGCACGGCCGCCCTGCACACCCTCGAACGGCTGGAGTGCAACCTCGTACAAGCGGCCACCGGCCCCGGCCGAACGACCGACGCGGAGCAGTGAGGGCCGTCCGGGGACGGTTCGGGGACGTGCCAGCGCTCTTGTGCGAGTCGCCTGGTTTCATCGGATGCCGGGCCGGTCCTCGAAGAACAGTGAGAACTGGTTCAGTGCCCCTTTCCCGTGTGCGGCGGCGGGCCGGGCGGCAGGCGCCCGGCACGCCGCCGCATCGGGCGGGCCGATGTCCGGCACTCGGCGGTGCCGCCGGAGACTCTCCGCGGCGTGCGGTGCGGACCGCTCCGCGAACGGGGACGACAGTACGCCGCCGGCCGGAGGCGGTGGCGAGGGACCGATCAGCCGACGTTCCACATGAAGCGGTGGGTGTGGATGCCGAAGTACGGGAAGGTGTCGACACCGGCCACCCCCTCGATGGGCCGGACGGCGTCGTTGACGAAGTCGAGCAGGTCGGCCGGCCCCGGACTGACGACCTCGGCGAAGAGGGCGTAGTGCCCGGCGGTGAGCACCGCGTAGACGACCTCGTCACGGGCGGAAAGAGCGTCGGCGACGGCCCGCGGGTCGCCGTCGACGCGGATACCGAGCATGGCCATGGCCTGGCCGCCCATGGCCATGGGGTCGGTGACGCCCACGACCTGGACGGCCTTCGTGTCGATGAGCCGCTGCAGGCGCTGCCGTGCGGCGGAGGGGGAGAGCCCCACCTTGGGACCGAGGTCTGCGTAGGGGATGCGGCCGTCCGTCTGGAGTTCGCGGAGAATGGCGCGGTCGATGTCGTCCACGGGCGTCAGCCTGCCAGTTCCGCCAGCGCGCCGGCGAAGAGGGCGGTGTGGGCGTCGACGTCGGCCTCGGTGGTGGCGGGGCACATCAGCGCCATGTTGTGGAACGGCGTCATGAGGACCCCGCGGTTTGCCATCCACAGGTGCAGGAAGTCCTCGAGCTCCGGGTCGGAGGCGGCTGCGGACTCTGTACCGGTGCGCGGCGCGGGCGCGGTGAACCGGTACTCCGTGCGGGCGCCGAGGCGGCTGACCGACCAGGGCAGACCGTGCTTGTCGATGCCGCTCCGGACGCCCTGCTCGAAGCGGGCGGAGAGCGCGGACATGGCCGCGAAGGCGCTGTCCGTGAGCACGTGCTCGAGGGTTGCCCGCATGGCCGCGACGGACAGGGCGTTGCCCGCGAGGGTGCCGCCGACCCCGCCCATGTCGACGAGGTCGAGGTCCCCACGGCGGAGAAGTCGGTCGGCGAGGTCGGCGGACAGGCCGTAGGCGCCGGCCGGGACACCTCCGGCGACGGCCTTGCCGATGGTGAGGATGTCGGGCTCCAAGGCCCAGGCGGCGGTGGCGCCACCGGGGCCGGCGGAGAAGGTGTGGGTCTCGTCGTTGACCAGCAGCACGCCGTGCCTGCGGGTCAGCTCCCGGACCCCCTCGAGGTAACCCGGCTCGGGCAGCACGATGCCGATGTTGGTGAGGGCGGGCTCCATGAGGACCGCGGCCACGTCCCCGTGCGCGAGTTCTCGCTCCAGCCCCTCCAGGTCGTTGAACTCGGCGACGCGACTGGTCAGCGTCACGTCGCACGGAGCGCCGACGTTGCCGGGACGGCTGGTCGCACCTCGCCCTTCCGGACCGGTGACGATGAGGGACTCGTCGACGCTCCCGTGGTAGCAGTAGCTGTTGAAGAGGATCTTCTGGCGGCCGGTGACCGCCCGGGCCAGCCGGATGGCCCACCGGTTGGCGTCCGTGGCGGTGAGCGAGAAGGACCAGCGGGGCAGGCCGAAGCGGCGCGCGAGCTCGGCGCCCACCCACTCGGCGTCCTCCGTGGGCAGCATCGCGGTGGCGCCGCCCTGCTCGCGGAAGCGGCGCTCGACGGCGTCGGCGACGACGACCGGGGAGTGACCGGCCATGGCACCGGTGTCGCCGAGGCAGAAGTCGATGTACTCGTGGCCGTCGATGTCGGTCACCCGTGCACCGTGGGCGCCGGCGAGGTAGCGGGGGAAGGTCCCGGCGTTCTTGTTCATCCACGTCATCGGCACCCGTCCGAACAGGTGGTCGGCTGCCTCGTACGCGGCCTTCGAGCGGGGATTGCGGGCCGTCGCCTCGGCCGCCTCGCGGGAGAGCAGTTGCCGCAGCCGGGTGCGATCGATGGACATGGACATGAATGGGCCTCCTCAATGGCGTCTGCGCTTGACGTTACACGCGAATTCGTCGTCCAGGCTAGCTATCACGCACGAAATGAGTGCGATGACGATCGAATCAGCACCTCCCGCCCCCACGCTGCCCTTTCTGGACGTGGCCCCGAGGACGGATCAGCGGATGCGCGTCAACGGTGTGCCCCGGCAGGACACCGGCACCGCCGACCGGGTCCCCCGTGCCGGTCACAGGCGGCTGTCCGGCACGAAGACCACTGGTCAGCCCGCCACTCGGAGCGCGGCAGGAGGAACGCGCGGGAGCGGGTCCGGCGTCTGGGCGGCCACCGCCGCGGCGCCGGGGAGGCGTCGGAACGGCCCACGGCGCACGGGGAAGGCTCCGACGCCCGGCCCGGAGGCCGCGCCAGCCGGGCCGCGCGTCGGCACGGTGAGCGGTGATGCGTCGGAGCGGGACGCGAAGCAGGCGGCCCGGACCGGCCCGTCGCCGTCTACTCGACCCTCTCGATGATCACCATCGCGACATCATCGGCGAGGCAGCCCGCGGAGTGCCGCGTCAGTGCCTGGTGGAGCTCGTCCAGGAACTCTCCGGGGGCGTCACCGCGCACGGCCTCGAAGGCATCGGGAAGCACGAAGAAGTCGCCGTCGCTGTTGCGTGCCTCGATCACACCGTCGGTGTGCAGCAGCAGGCGGTCGCCGCGGACGAACGGATAGGATTCCGTCTTGCCTTCGGAGGGCTCGGGCAGGAGCTCATCAAGGCCGAGCGGCGGCAGCGGGCACCCCGGTATCAGGGCCTCCGCCCTGCCGTGGTGCAGCATCAGCGGCGGCGGATGGCCGCGGTTGACGATCTCGACCACCGGCCCCTGCGGGACCTGGGCCACCAGCGCCGTGACGAACCCCTCCACGCGGGCGTCGGGGTCCACGCCCGGCGACAGGCGCTCCCGCTCCAGGGCCGCCGCGCAGTGCTCCATGACGTCCACCAGGTTCTCCTGGTAGTGGGCCGCCTCCCGGAAGGCCCCCAGCACGGCAGCGGCGGCGCGCACCGCGGGAAGGCCCTTGCCGCGAACGTCGCCGATGATGAGCCGCACCCCGAAGCGGGTTTGCACGGCCTCGTAGAGATCGCCGCCGATCTGGGCACCGGTCTCGGCCGCGACGTACATGCTGCCCGCGCGCAGCGGGCCGATCCGGTCGGGCACCGGTCGCAGCAGCACCTCCTGTGCTGCGACGGCGATCCTTCGGATCTGGTTGAGCTCGTTCTCGCTGCGCGTGCGGGCGGCGCTACTGGTGGTGATGCTCGCGGCAGACACCAGTGCGAGGGCGAGGAGGTTGGTGTACACCTGCTGGTTCTGCCAGGCCTGGTTGTAGGTGGCGGTGATCACGCTGACGACAAGCGCGAAGCAGGCGGCCGCGACCGTTCCCCTGGGGCCCATGGTCACCGCCGCCAATGCCGGTGTCGCGGTCAGCAGCGGTCCCGTGTACATGACGTGCAGGGGCGTGAGCTCGATGACCACCACCAGGACCGCGATCGCGAAAGGCAGGCATTGCGCGAGCACCCAGAGGACCCGGTGGTGACCGTCCACTCGCGGGCGCACGGATGAGCGGATGACCGACCGCATGCCATCAGCCTGCCTGGTCCGGGCACACCTTTCCACTCTTCACGCTCAGCACGCGGGCGGCCGGGCCGGGGGGACAGCGGTGCGAGAGGGACCGTGACCGGCCGCTCGGGATGCCCCGGGCCCGGTTCCCCTCCCCCGTAGCACCCCGACCCTCGCGAGGGCGTCCGCAACCGGCCGTCATCTTCCGGCATCCACTACAGGGAGGGCTTGATATGCAGCGATACATCCTCACCGGCACGGCGGGTGCAGGCAAGGCGTCGATCCTCCGACGCCTGGCCGGCTCGGCCACGAAGTCGTCGAGGAGGCCGCGACCGACGTCATCGAACGGGCGCAGGCACGGGGTGAGAACGAGCCGTGGCTCCGGCCGTCGTTCATCGACGAGGTCACCCGTGTGCAGAGGCGGCGACAGCTCGATGCCTCATCCGGCGCGCGCGTCCAACTCTTCGACCGATCACCGGTCTGCACGCTCGCTCTCGCCACCTTTCTCGGGCAGCCCGTGTCGCCACTGCTCGCCGCCGAACTCGAACGAATCACCGCGGAGAAGGTCTACGAACAGCGGGTGATCTTCGTTCGCAACCTCGGCTTCTGCGAACGCACCGCAGCCCGTCGGATCAGCTTTGAGGAGGCGCTGGTGTTCGAGCGCATCCACGAGCGCAGCCACCGCGGACTGGGCTACGAACTCGTCGACATCCCCACCGGTGACCTCGACCGCCGCGTCGAGGCGGTCAGGGAGGTGATCCCGTCGCTCTCCGGGAGAGGCGGCCGATCACAGGGCGGCCGTGTTCACAGCGATCTGCGAACACGGCGCGGATCGGGCCGGACAAGCGGATCGGGTCCGACAAGCAGGCCCACGACGGCCTGCGCGGCGGGCAGTCCGGCCCTGGAGGTCCTGGCCGCCCGACTGCGGACTTGCCGGTAGCGTCCCTCCGACACCGACGTCCATGGGCGGGGCTCATGGACCTACGCCTCGGACGGCGGACCCTCGTGCTCTTCCCGGAGGCACGGCCGGCTGCTTCGGCGTCCGGGGTGGGGCCGACGGCTGCGCGCTCCGCGTCGGTGTCGGCCGTCCGCCCCCGTGACCGCCGAGCAACCGGTGGCGGCCGCGCTGCCGGAGAGCGAGCTGTCCGGTCATCGAGGAACTGCCGCGAGTGGCCGCAGGTGCCGGCGGGGCTCGTTGGGTGGTGCGGGGCTGGGATCAGGGCTGTCCGGAGCGGCGCCGGGGCCCGCGGACGCCGTGTCGGTGCCGCCGCGCGGCGCCGGCGTCGTTGTCGGCGCCGGGTGTGCCGGGCGAGGAGAAGCCTCCCGGCACCGCGGTGGCGGTCCGGGCGGTGGGGAGCCGGGGCGCACTCTGCGCGGCCGCGCTGGCGGTGGGGCGGGGCCGTGGGGCGTCGGCGACGACGGTGGCGTGCGGGAGCAGCGGGGCACAGCCGGCGCAGACCTCGGCCGCGGTCCAGACGCGTCCGACGGCGGGGTCGTGGCGGAGGATCATGACAACGGATCCGGCGCACTGCACGCGGGTGTCCTGGTGGGCGCCGCACTGCTCGGCGCGGCAGTGGCAGGAGGCGTTCGGGCGGATGGTGGCGGCGCGGGCGTGGGCGGCGGCGTGCCGGGCGGCGAACGCGCGCAGGCTCGCGAGGTCCTTGGAGCGGCGCGGCATCCGGCACGCGGCGGTACTGCAGGAGACCGTGGCGGAGTGGTCCGCGTGGCCCGTCAGCCGGACCGTCCAGGACCGTCCGGGCACGCGCGCGGTGGAGGATTCGCTGTACGCAGTCGTCACAGACACAGGCCGTCCGTTCGTGTTGATCTTCAGGTGCAGGGCTCCACTATGGGCTACCCGCGCTCGGTGGGGCCCGCACATTTACCCGCGGGGCGCCGGACCGGACGGCGTCGCTCGTGTCCCGCCCGGCAGGAGAACCGTCCTCGTGCAGCGGGGAGATGGGCGGCCCGGTGGTACGCGGGAACCAGGCGCACGGCCGCCTGAGCCGCGCCGCCCTGCCGGGGCGGGCCCCTGTGGCCCTTGCGGGGCCCACGGCCTGCGGCGACCCCGGAGGTCCGAGCGGAGGTGACGCCTCCGTCGTTGACGCGTCGTGGGGACCGCGGGGCCGGCGAATGGCGCTGTGGGCTACGCCGGTTCCACCAGGACGGCAGGCAGGGTGCCGCTGACGATCGGTTCCTGCGGCAGCGAGAGCCCGAAGTACCCCTCCACGACGCCCAGTGCGGTGCGGTGTACCTCCCTGCTGTCCCGCTCCGGGTCCGGGAGGCCGGCGGCGGTCAGCAACTCCTGCAAGGGGGCGGCCGTCGCGGGGTCGCCTTCGACCCCCTGATAGCCCCATGAGCCGTCCAGATGCAGATCGCAGGCACTGAGCAGACGGCCGTCGTGGAAGTACGCGAAGTGAGGCGGGACCGGCTTGCCGTTCTCCTCCTCGAACTCCAGGAGGCAGACGTGCGCCCCACCGCGCGACACCGGGGCCGGCGGGCCGAACTCACCCGGCCAGCCGCCGTACGCGACCGCGTATGCCCAGGCACCGGCACTGCCGAGGCGCAGGCCGATGCCGTCGCAGGAATCACCGTAGGTGTCGTCCATGAACTCCAGAAGAGACTCCCCGGTGTGGTCCCCCACTTCCACGACCACGTGTTCGGCGCCGTACGACACGGTCTTCGCGAGGCGCTCGGCGAGCTCTCGTGGGGAGAGCCCGCGGGCGAGCACCACGCGGTAGCCTCCGAAGGCGATGCATCGGGGAGCAGCGAGCCAGGTCGTTCCGTCGGTCATGCCCCTCATCCTGGCCGATCCCTCCGACATTGACCGTGGTGGGGCCGGTGATCGTGGCTCTCCCCTGCCCGGCCCGCTTCCGCGCTCGCCGGTGCTTCCGCGACCGCGCCTGGCAGGTCCCACCGCCAGATCCGACCGCGGGCCAGGGGCTTGACCACTGCGTCCCGTCCGGGCCGGAGGGCGAACGACTCACCCGCGACCGGCATCGCGCCGGCCCCCTCCGCGGCAACAAGCCACCGCCACCGTCTCGGACGGCACTCGCCGAGGAGAATCGCTCCATGCGTATTCTGATCATCACCGCGGGTTCACGCGGGGACGTGGCTCCCTTCACGGGGCTGGGGCGGCGTCTGCTGGACGCGGGCCATCAGGTCGCCGTGGCCGCTCACCCGCCCTTCGCCGCACTCGTCGGCGGGTGCGGTCTCGACTACCGGCCTGTGCCGGGAGACCCGCAGGGGCTGATCCGGGACTGGGCCGGGGCGGCGTCGCGGGCTGAGGCCCAGGCGCTGACGAGGGTGTACGCGGAGGGGCTCGCCGATGGGGTGGCGGAGGCCGTGGAGGACGGGGCCGACCTACTGCTCACGCCCTTCGGCCCGGCACCGCTCAGCCGGACGGCCGGCGAAGCGCTCGGCGTCCCCGTCATCGGCACCTATCTCGTACCGGCGTTCGCCACCGGAGAGTTCCCGCTGCCCAATGCACGGAGCACCGACGGCCCGGGGCCGGAGGGCAACCTCGCCGCGGGCCGGGATGTGCTGAGGCGTGCGGAAGGGGTCTTCACGGGCGCCGTGACCCGGCTGCGTACCCGCCTCGGGCTGCCCGCCGGCGCGCCCTCGGCACCGGTTGCCGTCCGGCCGGTCGTGCACGGCTTCAGCCCGCTGGTGGTGCCGCGCCCCGACGACTGGCCGTCCTGGGTCGACGTGGCGGGCTACTGGTGGCCCGCACGGCCGGACGGCTGGCAACCCCCGGTCGAGCTGGTCGACTTCCTCCAGGCCGGTCCTCCCCCGGTGTTCGTCGGATTCGGCAGTATGGCGGCAGGGCAGGGGCAACGGCTCACTGAGCTGGTGGCTGCGGCGGTGAAGCGGGCAGGTGTGCGTGCAGTGGTGCAGGCGGGGTGGGCAGACCTCGGAGGGGGCGGCGCCGACGTCCTGGCCATCGGCGACGTCCCGCACGACTGGCTGTTCCCTCGCACGGCCGCCGTCGTCCACCACGCCGGGGCGGGTACCACCGCAGCCGGACTGCGGGCCGCAGTGCCCGCCGTGCCCGTGCCGGTCCTGGCCGACCAGCCGTTCTGGGCGTCTCGGCTGTACGGGCTGGGGGTCGCCCCGCGGCCTGTGCCGTTCCGGGATCTCACCGCCGAAGCCCTCGGCGACGCGATTACGGCCTGCCTGTCCGAGCCGTCCCACCGTCGCCGAGCGGCCGAACTCGCCCGAGGGATCGCCGCAGAGGACGGCGCCGCCTCACTGCTCGCCCGCATCGGCTCGGAGAGCGACGGGTGAAGCCGCTTCGCCGTGCTGCCGTACCGGGCCGCCCGAGACGCACTCCCCCACATCCGGTGCCGCCGAAACGCGCGGGCAACCCGAACGCCGGCAAGGCCGGGACCGTGAGTCCGACGGGCGCATGGGGGAACGCCTCCGGCACAGCCGGGCGAGCGGACGACCCACTGCCGACGCGCGGCGGTGCCCAAGGGCTCGCAGGCAATCAGGGTGCTGCTTCCCCGCAAGCCATGGACTTCGGCACATGGAGTGGACAGTCCTCGCAGGAACGGGAGTTGGAGCAGTCGTAGGGGTGGGCGCGACCCTGCTCGCCGATCGTGTGCGCTGGAGCCGGGACAGCCGGGCGCGGGAACGCGAGACGCTCCGGCTGCTGTACGTCGATTACCTGGAAGCGATCGCCTCCGCTCGCGACGAGATATCCCGGGCCAGCGCGGACGTTGGGCGGCCGCTCGCCGAACGCAGCGAGGCCGCGCATCGGGCGATGCGCGAGCACGAGGTCTTCGCCAAGCAGTACCAGCTCGAACTGTCCGCCCCACCCGACGTGGTGGAGCTGGTCGTTTCCGCCACGCAAGGGCTTGTCGACTACCGAGACGCAGTCGTGGGGGGAGCCACCCGCGAGGACGACACCTGTACTGCTGCCCGCCGTGCCTTCCGGGCCGCTCGGAAGACCCTGACGGAAGGTATGCGGGCCACACTCGTCGCATCGGACTGACCCCCACGGTCGCGATCGCCTCGGGCCCCTGGCGCAGGAGGCGCACCGACGTGCGGCCACGGGTCGCACCCGAGGCGGGGAGAAGCCGAGCGAGACCCGTCAGCGACACAGGCGGGCGTTGAGCCGGGCCGCCTGGCGCGTCAGGTGGTCGCGCTCGGCGAGGTTGGGAGCCTTGTGCGCCGCCTCGGCGTAGAGCCGTGCCGCCGTCGCTAGGTCGCCGTCGCGCTCGTGGAGGTACGCCGCCACCGCGGTGCGGCGGGGCAAGGGGTGTCCCCTGCTCGAAGAGCTCGGGGAAGAGGCGTCCAGCGCCGCGAGCGCAGCCAGGCCGGCGCGCGGTCCGTCGGCCTCCCCGACGGCGACCGCGCGGTTGAGCCGGACGACCGGGTTGTCGGTCAGGCGCGTGAGCTCGTCGTACCACTCGACGATCTGCACCCAGTCGGTCTCCTCGGCGGTGGGCGCGTCGGCGTGGAGTGCCGCGATGGCGGCCTGGGCCTGGAACTCGCCCAGCCGGTCGCGGACGAGGGCGGCCTGGAGGATTCCGACGCCCTCGGCGATCAACGCGGTGTCCCACCGGTCGCGGTCCTGCTCGGCGAGCGGCACCAGGCTGCCGTCGGGCGCGGTCCGGGCGGCACGCCGGGCGTGGTGGAGCAGCATGAGGGCGAGCAGCCCGGCCACCTCGGGGTGGTCGACGGCGGCCGCGAGCTGCCGGGTGAGCCGGATGGCCTCGGCGGCGAGGTCGACGTCGCCCGAGTAGCCCTCGTTGAAGACCAGGTAGAGGACGCGCAGGACGGTGGCGACGTCGCCGGGCCGGTCGAAGCGCACGCCGGAGACGGTGCGCTTGGCCCGGCTGATGCGCTGCGCCATGGTTGCCTCGGGCACCAGGTACGCCTCGGCGATCTGGCGGGTGGTCAGCCCGCCGACAGCGCGCAGCGTGAGGGCGACCGCCGATGCCGGAGTCAGCGACGGGTGGGCGCAGAGGAAGTAGAGCTGGAGCGTGTCGTCCACCCCGGGCGCCGGCCCGGGCGCCGGCCCGGGCGCCGGCTCCTCCCCGACGCGCTCCTCACGCCGCCGACGGGCCGCGTCGGCGCGGGCGGCGTCGAGGAACTTGCGCCAGGCCACGGTGACCAGCCAGCCCTTGGGATCCCGCACGGGGTATCCGCTGCTCGAAGAGCCCGGGGAGGGGTCGGCCGCCCAGACCCGGAGCGCCTCCACCAGAGCGTCCTGCACGGCGTCCTCGGCCGCCGCGAAGTCTGCTCCGCGGCGGACGAGGACGGTGAGCACGCTCGGCGTGAGGCTCCTGAGCAGGACCTCGTCCATCGGCGACGTCACTCCGTGATGGTGGGCGGCGCGGTCAGGAAGGGGCGCACCTCCAGCCACTCGTGGATCGGCCTGCCGCCCGCCCCGGGGGCGGCCGACAACTCACCTGCCAGCTCGACGGCGCGCTCGTAGCTGTCGACGTCGATGATCATCCAGCCGGCGACGAGGTCCTTGGTCTCGGCGAACGGTCCGTCGGTGACCGGCGGGCGGCCTTCGCCGTCGTAGCGGACCCAGGCCCCCTCGGGGGCGAGCGCCTGACCGTCGACGAACTCGCCCGTCTTC
Source organism: Streptomyces sp. HNM0645 (assembly GCF_030056615.1). NCBI lineage: Bacteria > Bacillati > Actinomycetota > Actinomycetes > Kitasatosporales > Streptomycetaceae > Streptomyces > Streptomyces sp. HNM0645. The sequence continues at coordinate 88,193 of NZ_JASHLT010000012.1, forward strand.
TCCAGCCGGGCCGCGAAGTCGTTCATGTACTGCACATGGGCAGAGATCTCCTCCGGGCTCCACTGGGCCATCGGTACGTCGTTGACCGGAGCCGGGGCGCCGCGGTAGTGCTTCAGCAGCAGGTACTTGGCCATCGTGGTTCTCCTCGTGCTCGTGCGACCCATTGTGGCCGCGTTCGCCCCTGGGACGGAGCCGGACGCGGGTTCTCGACATCGCCGTCCGGTGTGTTCTCCCGGGCTCTCGCGGATGAGCCCGAAGCACACCGCCGCCCGGCGGGAACGCAGTCTCCGCCGCCCCTGACGCGGGAGCCCCGCCCTGCTGCCCCAAGCACGAGGGGTACGGGCACCGCCGGTCGTGGGGTGCGCCCCGGCCGTACCGCGTCCCCGTCGCCCGGAAACCGGGGACGGGCACCCAGCGTCACCACCGGCTACGGAACGGACACGGCCGGGCCACGTCCGGTACCGCCTCCCGTCGCACTCCGCCCTTCTGCCCGCGCTCCTCGACCGTGCCCTCGCCTCCTCACCCGACCGCGTCGCCCGGCTCACCGGCCGCCGGACGGCGACGACGCCGAAGCGCTCCCCTGCACCCTCCTCTCCGACCACGGCGACCCCGCTCCCGTGCAGCAGTACCGAGCTGCGGGCCATGGCCGCACACGACAGGGACGCAGCTGCGGCCGTTCGCGCCTTACACGACCGGTACGCCGCCCATGTCGTCAGCGTCGACGCTTCCCCGACGACCGCGCGTCCGGTCTCTCCGCAACCACCGCTCGCCACTGTGCCGAAGCCTTCGTGAAGCCGGTGGGAGGCGCCGCTCTGTTCCGCTCCGGCGTCGCCGGGCGGCGCGACACCGCGACGGACACCCGGCTGCGTCACGTCCTGCGCACCATCCTGACGCACGTGCCCCGGAACTGGGACCCCGCGGCCGCACCCGCCGGAGCAGACACCTTCCCCCGGCCCGGGCGGCCATGGTGGCGAGCGCGCAGCGCCGACGAGGCGGAGCGGGCACGGTGGCCGGGGTCGACATCAGTCTCGACGCCGAACTCGTGGTGGAAGTGATGGTTCTGGCCGGGGTCGGCTCGCCCCAGGACGCCATCGAGGCGGTTGTGCGGGACTCCATCGCCCGGGGCCACCGCACAGAGGCCCGCACCGAGCTCAAGGACGGGAGTCTGCGCGAACGAGACCTCAGGCCGCAGGAGCCGCAGGGCTGATCCTCGGCTTCGAGGCACCGCTCGAGCCGTCGGGACGCGCTTCGAAGGGCTCGCCGGCGCTCGCCGGCACAGAGACCGGTCGGCAGTGCGCAGGGGAGGCCCCGGAAGGAATGCGGAAGCGCCTGCGGAACGACGGCCCCGCCCCGCTGCCCGCTCCTCGCCGCTGTCCGGGTTCCCGCCGGCACCGGTGGTTTCGGAGCGCACGGCGGTCGCGGTTCCGAAGCGGCGCCCCGCTCTGTGCCGAACGCCCGCTGGTCCTGCGCACCCGGAACCGGGTGACGTGCTCACCGCCCGGGCCGTTCACCCCGGCTGCCGCCTCCGCTCGGGAAGTCTCCCGCGGCGGCGCCTGCGACCGCAGGTCCGTGGTGAGCCGGGCGGGCCTCGTGACGTTCTCCGGCCCGTGCACCGCTACTGGTTCCGGCTTCCGGTGCACCGGTCCCGGCGGGCGGGACAGCCCTGACCACCCGTCCGGGCTGTCCCGTCCGGCAGGGCCGCCCCGCGCCCGGGTTTCGGGGAGGGACGTCCGCGATGTCAGCCGTGGGCGCGGCCGGGTCCCCCGCCCGGGCCTCCGGGCAGGACGCCGCTCTCCGCGGCCTTGAGGATGGCGTCGGCCTGCTCCTGGGTGAGTTTCCCTTCGGACACCGCCTTCTCGAGACGCTCCGAGAGACGCTGCTCGCGCTCCTCCTTGTGCTCCTGCTGCCTCTCGCTGCGGATCTTCTCGAGCGCCGCCTTCACCTTGTCCTCGGACACGCCCAGTTCCTTCGCCAGAGCGGCCGCCAGTTCCTCCTGGCGCTCCTCCATGCGGTCCTTCCGGGCCTCCCTGCGCTCCTCCCGCGAATTCGGCGTGTCACCGGAAGGCGCGGTCGACTCCGTCGCAGTGGCCGGAGCGCTGTCCTCCGCGAGCGCCACGGCGGGGAACAGCAGCCCCACGCTCGCGACTCCTGCGATGGCGAGACCCACTCGAGCTCTCTTGGTCACCATGGAACATTCCTCCGCTTCCGGGATCCGTGTCGTCTTCGAAGATCGGACACGAGGCTGTGGCGAAGCTGGGAGCGAGATGAGAATCCCCTTTGAAGCACGCCGCGCCCGCGCCGTCACGGTCCGCCCACCGGCCGGCCGCGCCGCGCGCGAAGGACGTCGGCGACCGGTCGAGGGCAGCTCCCGGGATGCGGGCCTGCCCGACCCCGCAACCGAACGTACGAGCGATGCGGCACACTTGGGGCCGGCATATGGCCAAGGGCGCTGAGGAGGCCGTCAGTGAGGGGGCAGGCAGCATGAGTACACCGGTCTGGGAGCGCAGGCTGCGACGGACCCTCGCATCGGAGACGGCCGAGCCGTTGCTCGTCCTTGCGGCCGGAGCCGCCGGCACCGGAAAGAGCCACCTCGCACGGCGTCTCGCCGATCTGCCCGAGGCCACCGGCGCCGAGGTGCTCACCTGGACCTGCGGCGAAGGCGCCGCCGCGCCCGAGCCGGCAGGCGACGGGCCGGTCCTGCTCCTGGTCGACGACCTGCACCGGGCGGACGCCGCCGAACGCAGCGCACTGCGCCGGTTGCTGGAACGCTCCCGGCCCTCGCGCGCGACCGTGGTGCTCTACCGGCCCGAGGAACTGCCCCACCCCGGTCTGCCGCTGGGCACACCGCCACTGCGCTACCCGCCCGAGATGGCCGTCCTCGAGCACCGGGTCACGCCGTGGACCACCGAGCAGGTGCAGCGGGCCGCGGCGGCCGCCCTCGGCGACCGCTGCTCACCCGAGGCCGTCGCCCGGCTGCACGAACAGTCCGGTGGGGTGGCGCAGGTGGTGGCGGACCTGCTGGTGGTGCTGGGCGAACGGGACCTGCAGCGGTACACCGCGGCCGACGTGGACGCCGCGGGCGTGCCCGTCCGCCTCGCCGAACTGGCGCTGAGCCGAACGGCATCGCTGCCCACGTCGCAGCGGGCCGTGGTGTGGGCCGCCGCGGTGCTGGGAGAGCCGGTGACGCGGGAGGAACTGCTGGCGGTCGCCGAGGGGGCGACGTCCGGCCGGCCGCCCGGCGGCGCCTGCGAGCGCGGACCCGCGCCCGCGGGGAGGGCCGGGCGGAACCCCGTGCTCGACGACGCGCTGGCCGGAGCGCTCGATGCGGCCGTGCTCGCCGAGTACCCGGGCCGCCGGTACGGGTTGCTCGTCCCGCTCGCCGCGCGCGCCGTGCGCCGGGTGCTGCCCGGCCCCGTACGGCAGGAACTGCATGCGAGGGCCGCCGACGTGCTGGTGCGCAGGCAGCCCGTGCCGTGGACGTCGCTCGCGCGGCACCGCCGGGAGGCCGGCCGGGTCAAGGCCTGGTTGCGTGCCGTGGAACGGGCCGCTGCCCTGGCCACCGGGGCCGGAGACCACCAGGCAGCGATCAAGCTGCTGGAGGAGGCCCTCGCGTCGCCGGACATACCCCGTGCCGCCCGGGCCGGGCTGGCGCCGCGACTGGCTGACATCGCTGTCAACGGGCTGCGTTCGGACCAGACCGTCGAGGTGCTCTCGCAGATCGTGGAGGACGAGAGCCTTCCCGCCGTGTTGCGCGGCGAGATCCGTCTCGATCTGGGACTGCTGCTGTGCAATCAGGTCGGGATGGGCGGCACCGGGTGGACCGAGCTGGAGCGGGCCGCCGCCGAACTTCGCAGCGAGCGCCCCGGATTGTCCGCACGCGCCATGTCGGCGCTCGCGATGCCCTACTGGCCCGGCTCCTCCATCGACGTCCACCGCGCCTGGCTCGAGGACGCCGCGGTGGCCGCGGACGACAGCGGCGACGAAGTCGTCCGCACGGCGGTGCGGGCCAACCGCGCCGGGCTGGCGATGAGTTGCGGTGACCCCGAGGGCTGGGACCTGCTGAAGTCGCTGCCCACCGATCACCCCGACCCCGGAATCCGCCGGCACGCCGCCCGCGGGCTGTGCAACGCCGCCGACTCGGCGGTGTGGCTCGGCCACTTCGCAGGAGCCGAGGACCTGCTCCGCGAGGGGCTCGAGCTGTCGGCACGCAGTGGTGCCCCGTACACCGAGCACACCGCCCTGGGGGCGAGACTGCTGCTGGAGTGGTTCACCGGGCGCTGGGCGGGGCTGGCGGAGCGCTGCGAGGAGTTCGTCGCCGCGACCGCCGACATGCCGGTCATCAGTGCGGACGCACGCATGGTCCGCGGGATGCTCGCCCTCGCCCAGGGCGAGTGGGGCGCCGCGCTCTCGTGGCTGGCCGGCCCTGACGCGTCCTCGGCCGAGCATGCCGCCGCGCCGCATGCCGCCACCACGTCCGGAGCCCTGATCCGGTTGGCGCTGGCCCGTCAGGACGTGCCGGCGGCGGCCGAGGAGGCCGGGAGCGCCTGGCGGAAGGCCTCGGCGAAGGGCGTGTGGGTGTGGGCCGCGGAGCTGGCTCCCTGGGCCGTCGAGGCGGTGGCCCGCGCGGGCGAGGTGGCGGCGGCCCGTGCCATGGTCGAGGAGTTGTCGTCCGGCTTGGCCGGGGTGGACGCGCCCTCCGCCACGGCCGCGTTGAGCTGGAGCCGGGCGGCACTGGCCGAGGTGGACGGCCGCCCGCTGGACGCCGTCCCCCTGTACCGTGAGGCCGCCGCGGCCTTCGATCGCGCACCGCGCCCCTACGCGCGGGCACTGGCCGCCGAGGGAGCGGCACGCTGCACACTCGAGGCGTTCGGGGCGAACGGCCGTGATTCGTCCGAGCGGCAGGACGGTCCCGGAGCGGACGCCGCCCTCGCCGTCGACGAACTGACGGCCTGCACGGCTCTGTTCACCGAGCTCGGCGCGGTGTGGGACGCCGCCCGCGCCCGCGCCGTGCTCCGCCGTCACCAGCCGGCCAAGGAGGGCCGTCCGCCGGGACGTCCCGCGTACGGCGGTCAACTCTCCCCGCGCGAACGGGAGGTCGCCGAGCTCGCGTCGGCCGGGCTCACCAACAAGGAGATCGCGGGGATCCTGCATCTGTCACCGCGTACGGTCGAGCAGCACGTCGCCCGGGCCATGCGGAAGCAGGGAACGCCCTCTCGCCAGGAGCTCGCCGAGTGGCGGGGGCCGGCCGCGCCGGAGGGGCCGGAGCGGACGCGGACCGCCCCGGTCGGCGCTCCCGGCGACGCCTGACCGATCCGCTTCGTATCCGTGCGTGGCCGCGGCGTCGCATCCCTGCGTGAGCCCGTGACTCCACCCACCGCTGAAGCGGCGGGCTTCCTGCGTCGGTGGCCGAGCACCGTCGCAGAGGACCGGCCCGGCCCTGATGGGGTAGCCGCATCTCCGCGTATGCGCTTGTGCGCTCGGGTCGATCCGCACCATGACGCGCGCATTCGGTGATCAATCGGACAGGCAAGCGCTTGGTCAGAGGTTAATCACGTATCCGTAGTACCCGGGCCCCGGATATTCGTACGCGGACTCCGGCCGTAGGTTCCTTCCACTTGCCCGGTCGACCTGCATCCGCCGCGAGGTACCACCTGATGCACGCCGGCCGGCCTGCGCCGTGTGCGGGGTCTCCCACGAGGCCCTGCCCGGCTCGTCCAACCCCCACATCACCCTGACGCGGCCAGGGGCCGGCTTGTCATGACCGAACCAACCCATTCGGTTCGACCTGCCGGGAGCAGACCGGAAAGGCAACGCCTTGAACCGTTCCAGACCGTTTCGCATATCCGTGCTCGCGGTGACCACCACCGCACTTCTCGCCACGGGAGCCGCAACCTCCGCCGCCGCAACCCCGTCCCCGCAGCCCGCCGCCCCCGCGGCGAACTCCACCGCGGACACACCCGTCGAACGTCTGATCGTCGGATACAAGTCCCGTGCGGCTGAGGCCGCATCGGACTCCGCCGCGGACAAGGACGCCCGGGCCAAGGGGAAGAAGGCCGGTGAGTCGGTCGGCTTCGACCGCCGCCTCGGCACCGGCGCCGCCCTTCTCGACCTCGGCGGCAAGCTGGACGAGGGCGATGCCTCCGACGTCATGGAAGCCTTCCGCGCCGACCCCGACGTCGCCTACGTCGTCCCGGACACCCGTATGTACGCCACGGCCGTCACCCCGAACGACACGGAGTACAGCCGTCAGTGGGACCTCTTCGAGAGCACCGCGGGCATGAACGTTCCCGCGGCTTGGGACAAGGCCACCGGACAGGGCGTCAAGGTCGCCGTGATCGACACCGGTTACGTCGCGCACTCGGACCTCGCCGCCAACGTCGTCAGCGGCTACGACTTCATCTCCGACCCGTTCATCTCCCAGGACGGAGGAGGCCGGGACAGCAACGCGGCCGACCCCGGCGACTGGATGGACCGCGGCGAGTGCGGTGTCGACGAGGACGGCCTGCCCGTGCCGGGGCAGGACACCGACAACTCCTGGCACGGCACGCACGTCGCGGGCACGATCGCCGCGGCCGCGGACAACGGCAAGGGCGTGGTGGGCATCGCCCACGACGCGACCATCCAGCCGGTGCGCGTGCTCGGCAAGTGCGGCGGGATGACGTCCGACATCATCGACGCCATCACCTGGGCGTCCGGCGGCTCCGTGCAGGGCGTGCCGAGCAACCCGTACCCCGCCGACGTCATCAACATGAGCCTCGGCGGCGAGGGCGGCTGCGACTCCGGCACCCAGAGCGCGATCAACGCGGCCGTGGGCCGAGGGACCACGGTCGTCGTCGCCGCGGGCAACGACGACGCCAACGCCGCCTACTTCAACCCGGCCAGCTGCAGCAACGTCATCACCGTCGCCGCGAGCGACCGCCAGGGCAACCGCGCCTACTACTCCAACTACGGCAGCGTCGTCGACATCACCGCCCCCGGTGGCGAGACCTCGCCGAGCAGTTCCAACGGCATCCTCTCCACGCTCAACAGCGGTGCGCGCAGCATCGGGAGCGAGAACTACGTCGCCTACCAGGGCACCAGCATGGCCGCCCCGCACATCGCGGGCCTCGCCGCGCTGATGGTCGACGCGAACCCGTCCCTGACCCCCGCGCAGATCGAGTCGACGATCAAGAGCACCGCCCGCACGCTGCCGGGTTCCTGCTCCGGTGGCTGCGGCGCCGGCCTCGCCGACGCGGGTGCCGCTCTCGGCGCCGGCGGCGGCACGCCCACGGGCTCGAACGTCTTCCGCAACACCGCCGACGTCAGCATCCCCGACAACGGCAGCTGGGTGACCTCGTCCGTGGCGGTGACCGGGCGCAGCGGAAACGCCCCGTCGAGCCTGAAGATCGACGTGGACATCAAGCACACCTACCGCGGTGACCTGATCATCGAGATCGTCGCCCCGAACGGCTCTTCAGCACGCCTGAAGGAAGCGTCCGGCGACAGCACCGCGAACCTGCTCACCACCTACACCGTCGACGCCTCCGGGGTCGCGGCGAACGGCACCTGGAAGCTGCGGGTGTCCGATGCCTACTCGAGCGACACCGGGTACATCGACTCCTGGGGCCTGACCTTCTGACGGTTCCGCCCACTGATCTGCCGGTGCCCTCGGGGCACCGGCAGATCACGCGTTCCCCCGCTTCCGGTCGAGGTCCCGCGGGGACACGCCGTCGCGGCGCGGGGCCGAATCCCCGACGCCACGCTCGCCCCCTGCCCCGTCCCGCCATTGCGCTCCCGGCCCACCGCGGCAGTCCCGGCCCGTCCACCCGGTCATGCGCGGGCGCACGGCCGGGGCTCAGGGGCGGTCCGCGTCGCCGGGGAACGCCGCGAAGAGCACGGCGAGAACGGCGGCGGCGACGAGCGCCGCGACTCCCAGGCTGACCTGGCCGGCCTGGATGAAGTTCCGCTCCGCGATGTCCGCGAGGCGCGCGTCGAAGTGGCGGATCTGAGCGCCGGGGGCGCTCATCGAAACATGCGTGTGCGGATCCGCGTGCAGAATGATCTCCCGGCTGGCGCCGAGCCTCTCGGCCGGATCGGGAATCACCTGCTCGATGTCCCTGCCGAGGGTGACTCCCAACCACACGGTCATCACCGTGCCGAGTGCGGCGAAGCTCATCGCCCCGCCGAGAGGTTGCTGGGTGTTCACGATTCCGGACGCCATGCCCGACCGGTCCTGCGGCATGACCTCCAGCACCAGTGCCACGACCGGAGTGATGACCAGGGCCGAAGCCATGCCGACGACGGCCATGCCGAGCAGGACCGTGCCTCTGCCTACGGGAAAGCCGAACACCATGGTGAGCAGGCCGAGCAGCAGACCCGCCTGACCGGACAGAAGCAAGCGCCGCAGGCCGAATCGCCTCCGCAGCCTTGCGGCCTTCAGAGCGGCCGCCGCATATCCGGCGGCGAACGGAAGGACGAGGAACCCGACCGCCACTGGGGAATACTCTCGAATACTGCGGTAGTACTGCATCACGACGAAGAACGCGCCTTCGTTGCAGAAGGCGGCGAAAAACACCGTGGCCACGGCGAGCGAGTACAACCGGCTACGGAACAGCGAGACGTCGAGCATGGGATGACGGGCACGGGATTCACGGACCACAAAGGCGAGGAACCCCAGCAAACTCAGCCCGAGCAGCGAGAGTGTGACACTCGAGCGCCATCCGAAGGACGGCCCCTGGATCATAACGAAGGCCAGTGACGCCACTGTCGTGACGAAGAAGAACTGGCCCGTCCAGTCAAATCCACGGATGCACACGTCCTGGGATTCCGACACGCAGCGGAGTGTGATGACCTGCACGACGACGCACAGCGGAACCGTGGCGACGAAGAGGCCGCGCCAGCCCATCAGCTGGATCAGGATTCCCCCCACGGGCGGTCCCATGGCCACTGCCACGCTTCCCACGGCGACCCAGGTTCCGACAGCCTTCGTTCTGGCCTCCCGAGTGGTGCTCACCATGCTCACAAGGGCGAGCGAGGTGACAATGACCGCAGCGGCCGAAACCCCCTGCACCCCTCTCGCCACCACGAGGACGAGCACGCTTGACGTTGTGGCGGCGATCAACGAGCACGCGACGTACACGCTCAGGCTCACCAGGTAGACGATTCTCCTGCCGAAGACGTCCGCCAGTGTCGCGCTGATCATCGTGGCCGACGCCATACCGATGCTGTAAACCCCCACGAGCCATTGCAGGTCGGATTCCCCCATGCCCAGACGACGCTGCATGTCGAAGATCCCGACGTAAGTGATCAGGACGTTGACATTGACGACGAACAGCCCGAGATATGCCGCGAGAAGAGTTCTCGGCCGGCGTTTGCTCCAATAGGGGCGGGCCGGCAGGGAAGGCATTTCGGACGACATGGCCGGAGCGTATCAGCGCGCTTGCTCATTCGATCAGACGCAGCGCTCCGCCGTCGTGAATGGCTGCCGTGGAGGATCGAGGGCGGTACCGGTGCAAAAGAGCCGGGCCGCAGGGGTGTTCAGGATTCGGGTGCCGGCCGGTCCGTCGTACGCCGGACCGGCAGCGATCGCGGAGGGGTCGCGGCCCTGGCTTTCGGCCGGAGCGCCGACGACGACCGCGCCGCTCCGCGCGCCGCCCGGTGCGGCGCGCGGAGCGGGAGGTCAGAGGGCCCGAAGGTAGTACATGGTGCGGAACCCACCACTGGTAGAACACGACAGGGTGTTCTGAGTACTGGTGTAGGTGAAGCCGGGCGGGACCGTGCAGGCCCACAGGCCCGTCTTGGGCGCACGCAGGTAGTACATGGTGCGGAACCCACCGCTGGTGGAACACGACAGGGTGTTCTGGGTGTTGCTGTAGGTGAAGCCGGGCATCGTGGTGCAGGCCCACAGGCCGTCCGCTGGGGGCTGCACGTAGTACATCGTCCGGAACCCGCCACTGGTCGAACACGACAGGGTGTTCTGGGTGTTGCTGTACGTGTAGCCGGGCGGGACCGTGCACGACCAGAACCCGGCGGCAGTCGTCTGGGAGGGGGTGCTTGAAGCACCGGCCGCGGTGTACGACGGGAGCGCCGGGGCAGCGGATGCCGTAGTGGGGGCGAGGGCGACACCCACCATGGCGACGGCCGAGCCGACGCCGACTGACAGGGACCGGAGTTTCGAGCGCAGCATGGAGGCTCTCCTGTGTTGGTCGTCCGACGGGCAGAACCAACGGGTGGGGGGGTCGACCGGGGTCTGTCCCGTGCTCCGGTCGCCGCAGCGCGCGCTCGGATGCTCGCAGCAGGGTCGGCCGGGGGGCAAGTGCGTCCCCCTTACCGGGTCGAAGATCGGACGTACCGCGGACGTCTGTGACCTGCGGTTTGTCCAGGGCCCGTGACGAGCCCACGACCGGTGCCGCTGCCCGTATGTCCGAAAGGCCATCGAGGAGGGAGCCCTTCCGGGAGGGGAGGGCCGTGTCAGCCGAGGTCTCCGAAGATGCCCGCCAGCAGGACACCGGAGGCAAGGAAGACGACGGTCAGCGTCGCCATCGCGGCCTTCTGTTCCCCGGTCACCTCGCTCTGCGGCATGTCCGTTCCGGCGCCGGCCGAAACCGGCGCGGCCGTCGCAGCGGGGACCGCTTCGCCACCCTCGCCCAGTGCCCTTACGGTCCCCATGCCGTGCTTCAGATGGTTGGCCACCAGCCAGACGTTCACCGGGTAGGCGAAGGCCAGCCCCGCCAGGACCGCGACGGAGAACGTGGCCCAGAAGCGGACGCTGCCCGCGTCGTCGGTACCCGGCACATGACTCCGGATGATCACGAGCACGGCCACCATGGCGCCCATCACGCAGTTCATCGACAGCCACTCCGCGAACACGGTGGAACGCACTGCCCGGAGGTAGCTTCCGCCGAGCATGTCCCGCATGAAGAGGGCCTGGAAGATCAGCAGCCCGAAGCCGAAACCCACTACGTACTCGAGCACGCTGTCGCCCCAGGGAGGAAGGCCCAGCATCGACGCGATCACCGCGGCCATCATGATGCCGGTGGCATCTCCGGCCACGCAGTGGATGGTGGACCCGAAAGCCTGTTTCCACAGGGGTGCCACGAACCGCTCATGGGTCCCGGGCCTGGGTTCCTTGCAGGAGAGCACGTAGAGTGCCGCGCCGACCGGACCGATGTAGAGCGTCACCAGGACCCAGCCCCACTTCATCACGGTCAGTTCGGGGTTCTTGGTGAACGCGTCGTAGGCAACGTAGGCCGTGGACAGCACGACCAGGAAGAACCAGAAGTACATCAGTGCGTCAGCCGTGGTCCCGCTGACGCCGCTGCCGGCCACATACATCTACGCCGTGCCCCTCATCATCCAGTCGATGGCCGCTGTATCGGGCTTCACCGCCAATCATGATCCGTGGAGGCACGTCTCGGGCGGGCCGACGCACCGCCGCGCCGTCCCGGCGTTCGCTCTCACCCCGGTGGAGGCGCCGGCACGAGTACGGCGACGGCCCGGCGGGTACCAGGCGTGCGCATGGTGAGCGGAGGCGGCCGGCGCTGGAGGCGCCCCTGGGCCGGCTGGAGCCCGCGGCCGTCACGGGCATCCGGCGGCCGATTCCGGGACGTACCGGACCGGCCGGGCCTCCCTCCCGGGCTGCTCAGGGACCGAGGGCATTCCGGTGCGCGCTTGCGCCACCCCGGCGTTCCGGGGCCCGGCACGCTCACGGGCCGTGCGGGCCGGAACAGGTTCGGCAACCGCCGTCCGTGCGGGCGGCCTTCACCCCATCATGTGCTCCGCGCGGTCGTCACTCGCCGGATGCGGCCTCGCCCCGCTCGCCCCGGACCGTGTCGACGAGGGTCGCCGGGTCCCCTGGGAGATCGTCGCCGCGCCAGGCCACATGGCCGTCGGGGCGTACGAGCACGAAGGAGCGCTCGTAGAGTTTGGCGATCTCCGGGTCGCCGCCCTGATGCACGGTCAGCGGCACGCCCCGCCCGGCGAATGCGTCCTCGAATGCCGGAAGGTCGTCGTGGTCCGCGAAGCGAAGCAGGACGAAGCCGCGGCCGAACAGGTCGAGCGTGGAGGTGGAGGCGTCCCACCAGGCGTGCGCGGCGCGGTGGCCGGGCTCGCTGCCGGGCCGCCAGTCGGCGTCCGGCTGACCGTGGCGCACCGGTACGTCGGGGTCGTCGATGATCGCCGGCGAGCGGTAGCGCAGACCGAAGTGGATCTGCGGGGCGTCGAACTCCCGCTGCGCGCCGCTGCTCTCCAGCCGCCCGGCCATCTCGGTGCGGGCTCGCTCGCCCTCGGGCCCGTCCAGGTGGATCTCTGGCGGTACCTCCCTGCCCATGGTGCGCTGAAGGTTGGTGTTGGCCTCGTTGAGGCTCTCCAGGGCGATCGGCCTGCGCTCGGTGTCGTACGTGTCGAGCAGGTGCCGTCCCGCCCAGCCGTTCAGCGTGGCAGCGAGTTTCCAGCCCAGGTCGGCGGCGTCCGCGATTCCGGTGTTGAGCCCGAAGCCGCCCGAGGGCGACAGGGTGTGCGCCGCGTCGCCGGCGAGGAGGACACGCCCGGCCCGGTACCGGTCGGCGACCCGGTGGGTGAGATGCCACTCGCTGTCGCCGAGCAGTTCCACCGGTGTGTGGAAGGCCAGGGCCTCGTGGATCAGGGTCAGTGCGTCGACGCGGGCCCCACCGTCGCCGTCCGCGCCCACGACCAGGTTGTACAGGTCGCTGCCGTTCAGCGAGCGCATGGGGAAGCGCAGCGTGGACGACAGCATGAGGAAGTACACGAGGGCGGCGCGATCGCCCAGTCGCTCCTTGAGTTCGGGGGCTCGGAAGAGGACGTTGCGGAAGACCTGCGTACGGTGACGGCCCGGTGCCTCGATGCCGCAGGCCCGGCGGATGGGGGAAGAGGCGCCGTCGCAGGCGACCAGGAAGCGTGCCCGGACGGTGCCGGTCGTACCGGTGGCCTGGTCGGTGAGGACGGCGTCGACGTGGTCGTCGGCCGGCAGCACGTGGTCGACGGTGGTGCGGAGCCGCAGCGGGCCGTCCGGGTGGACGCCCACGGCCTGCGCCAGCACCGGGCTCAGCCAGTGCGCGGGACAGATCTGGTCGGGCTCGGGGGTGTGGATGAAGGCCGGTCGGCTCGCGGCGGTGCCACGGCGGTACCGGTACACCTCGTGACCGCCCACCCTGGTGACCCAGGCGATGTCCAGAGGGTGGTCGGCGGGCCAGCCCGCCCCCCGGACGGCGTCCGCGACGCCCCAGCGGCGGAACAGTTCCATCGAGCGCGGACCGATCGTGCTGACCTTGGGATGCCGGACCTGTCCGTCGCCGGCGTCGACGACCATGCAGTCGATCCCGCGGTACGTCAGGTCCAGCGCCAGCGCCATCCCGACCGGGCCGCCGCCCACGATCAGCACATCGGTCCGCTCGCCGGAATGCGTCATCTCGTTCCTGCCTCTCCTCTTGGATCCGTCCCGCTCGTTCGGCTCACGGCCCGTCCGTACCGCGCGGGGAGGGTGCGCGGGTGCACCCTCCCCGCGCGCACCCGATCAGGGGCGTTCGGCAGTGACCAGGAGGCAGCCGAAGTCGTCGGCACCCGCCAGGTCGGACGGCTTGAACGCGTCGTCGCCGAAGTCGAAGTTGCCCTCGTCCATGGCCGCGGGGCGGTCCTCGACGGCNGAAGTCGTCGGCACCCGCCAGGTCGGACGGCTTGAACGCGTCGTCGCCGAAGTCGAAGTTGCCCTCGTCCATGGCCGCGGGGCGGTCCTCGACGGCCGCCAGCCTCCCCAGTTCGTCGGCGAGGCGCAGCGTGGTCTGCTCGGTGACGTCGCGGATCTCGCGCAGCCGCAGACCGGAGCGGTGGAGCAGGGCGACGTAGTCGTCGATGTCCGCCGTGGTCGACATCAGGTCGTGGCAGAACTTGTCGATGCCCGGGTGCCGTACCGCCTTGCGCGGATGACGTTCGAACACGTCGGTCAGGACGATCCGGCCGCCGGGCCGAAGCACCCGGCACACCTCGGTGAACACCTGCTGCCGGTCCGGCATGTGGCAGACGGACTCCAGGGCCATCACGGCGTCGAACGACGCGTCCGCGAAGGGAAGTTGCATCGCGTCGCCGTGCTGGAAGACCGCCCGGTCGGCGAGTCCGGCCTCGGCCGCCAGTCGCCCCGCGGTCTTGATCTGCTCCTCGCTGATGCTGATGCCGGTGACCCGTGCACCCGTGTGCGTCACCACCCGCAGACCGGGGCCGCCCACCCCGCAGCCCAGGTCGAGGACGTGGGAGGAATCGTCCACCCTCATCCGCTCGATGAAGACGTCGGTGAGCCGGTCCATCGCCTCCTCGATCGTGGCCTCGGAGTCCGGTGTGTCCCAGTAGCCGATGTGGACGTTGGGGTTGAAGGTGCCGTCGTTCATCGCACTCAGCGTCAGCCGGTCGTACAGCTTGCCGACGGCCTCCGGCTCGGGCAGGGTCTGGACGGGGTCGGTCATGGAAACGGCCTCTCTGGTTGGCAGGTGACAGGAAGCAGGCGGGCGGGGCGCGGACCCGCCGGCCACAGCATCCCGGCGGGCGGGCCACTGAGCCGGGGCGCCGGTCAGGACCCACTCGTTCGCGTGGGGACGGGCGTCCGCCGCCGGACGGCCGGGTGGGCCGGACGCCGAACAACCCATGCGCTCCCGGGTGCGCCGCGGGATACGAACCGCGCGTGGGTGCGCAGGCGTTACGGCACGGGCCTCGCCGGCGCGAGCCAACCCCTCTCGATCTGCCGACAGCGGGCGTAGTCCGGCAGCAGGCCCTGCCGCTGCGCCTCGGCGAGGGTGATCGCCGCGCGGTCCCGTTCGGAGAGGATCGGTTCGGTGTCCTTGGTGATCGGCAGTGCGAGGGCCGGGTCGAGGACGGAGAGGGAGAGCTCGTTCTCGGCGACGTAGCACTCGGAGAGCATGTACGACATGACGGTGTCGTCCTCCAGTGCCAGGAACGCGTGGCCAACTCCCACGGGAATGTAACTGGCCCGGTGGTCCCGCTGGTCCATCAGTACCGCGTCCCAGCGGCCGAACGTGGGTGAGCCGACCCTGATGTCGACGACGATGTCCAGCGCACTGCCGCGGGAGCAGTGGACGTACTTCGCGGTGCCCGGTGGCGTCACCGTGTAGTGGATGCCGCGTACGACGCCGCGCCGGGACACGCTGTGGTTGGTCTGCGCGACGTGGAAGAGCGGAGCGCCGTGGGCCTCGGTGAACGCCTCCTCCTGGTAAGGCGAGACGAACTTGCCCCTGTCGTCGGGGAAAACGCGGGGGGTGAACTCGATGGCTCCCTCGACGGTGAGTGCGCGTGCTTTCACATCTTCTCCCGTGGCTCGGTGGTCGGCTCGGCGGATCCGGGCGGGCGGCTGGGCGTCACAGCGTCCCCAGTACCTCGCGCACGGCATGGATGACCTTGTCCTGGAGGTCGGGGGCGAGCGAGGGGTACATCGGCAGCGAGAAGATCTCGCCGGCCAGCGCTTCGGTGACCGGGAGCGACCCCTTGGCGTATCCGAGGTGGGCGAATCCGGTCATGGTGTGCACCGGCCACGGGTAGCTGATGTTGAGGTGGATGTCGTATGCCTTGAGGCGCTCGATGATGTCGTCGCGCCGGGGGTGGCGGACCACGTACACGTAGTACACGTGCTCGTTGCCGGGCACGGTGCGCGGCAGGACGAGGTCGGTGTCGGCGAGACCCTCGGCGTAGCGCCGGGCCACGGCGCGGCGGCCGGCGATGTAGCTGTCGAGGCGCCTCAGCTTGCGGCGGAGGATCTCGGCGTGGAGCTCGTCGAGACGGCTGTTGTGGGCGGGGGTCTCCAGGGTGTAGTAGCGCTCGTCCATGCCGTAGTAGCGCAGCCGGCGCAGTCGTTTCGCCACGGAGGGGTCCGAGGTGATCGTGGCGCCGCCGTCGCCGTACGCGCCGAGTACCTTGGTCGGGTAGAAGGAGAAGGCGGCGGCGTCACCGGTGGTGCCGGCCATGGTCTCGCCCTGCCGGGCGCCGTGAGCTTGGGCGCAGTCCTCCAGGACGGCCAGCCCGTGCCGGGCGGCGAGTTCCTTCAATGGGCCCATGTCCACGCACTGGCCGTACAGATGGACGGGGAGGAGGCACCGGGTGCGTTCCGTGATGGCCGCCCCCACCTGGCCGGTGTCCATGAGGTGGTCGTCCTCACGGACGTCGACGAAGACGGGAGTTGCGCCGGTGGAGTCGATGGCCACGACGGTGGGTGCCGCGGTGTTCGACACCGTGATCACCTCGTCGCCGGGACCGATGCCGAGGGCCTGGAGTCCCAGCTTGATCGCGTTCGTCCCGTTGTCGACGCCTACGCAGTGGCCCACCGAGTGGTACGCGGCGAACTCCTCCTCGAAGCCGCTCACGCTCGCGCCGAGCACCAGCCGACCCGAGGCGAAGACCGTCTCAACGGCGTCAAGGATGTCCGGACGCTCGGCCTCGTACTCCGCCAGGTAGTCCCATACACGCGTTGTCATCTTCCAGCCTTTCCAGAACGGCGACGCACGGCCGTGCGCCTGCGGTAGGTGGGTGTCGGGGGTGCCGTCACCGGAGGTCGTCCCGCTCCCGGGCCAGGGCGGTCACGGCGCGGCGCACGCCTTCGGGCAGCGGGATCCGGGGGTGCCAGCCGGTGGCCGCGCGGAACGGTGAGGAGTCGAGGGTCACGCTGCGGAAGTCCGTCGAGGGGGCGTGCGCGGGTGCTTCGACGGACACCACGTCGACCGGGGGCCGTCCCACGGCGTCGGCCACGGTACGGGCGACGAGCCGAAAGACGTCGCCGAGTGCGTCGCCCCGGCCGGCGCCGATCAGCCAGTGGCTGCCCACAAGGGAGTCCGGGTGGTTCAGCGCGGCCCTGAACGCCGCCGCGACGTCGTCGACATGGACCAGGTCGCGGCGCACCGTGCCGTCGTGCCACATGGTGAGCGTCTGACCGTCGAGCGCCCGCCGCACCATCGCGGACACGACACCCCGGTCGCCCGCGCCGGGCGCCGCGCTCTCGCCGAACACCGTGGGCAGGCGCAGGCTGATGCCACGTACCCGGCCCTCGGCCGTGGCCTTCAGCAGGAGTTGTTCGGCGGCCAGCTTCTGCCGGTCGTAGGCGGTTTCGGGGCGGTCGGGTTCGGTGCCGTCCAGCGGCTCCCGCTGCGGAACACCGACCTGCGAGGCGGCACCGCCGTACACGACCAGCGGGGGCGTCCCCTCGCCGGGAGCCGGTCGCAGCACGTCGACGAGGTCCCTCATGACCCCGACGTTGACGCGCTCGGCCCGGGGGTCGCTCTCGGCGGCCCGCCAGCCGCCCTCCGCCAGCAGCAGATGGATCACCGCGTCCGAGCCGGCGACCGCCTCGGCGAGGGCTTCCCGGTCGGTGAGGTCGGCGGTGACGACGGTGGTCTCGGCCGGGCCGGGAGCAGGTGCGCTCGGCCTGCGCGCAACGGCCCGCAGCCGGATCCGGCGGCCCGCCAGTGCACGGATGACGGACGACCCGACGAAGCCGGACGCACCGAGTACGGTGACCAGCGGTGTGCGCTTCATGGCGCTCCTCTTCTTCATGTCAGCGGTGCCCTCCTCCATGGCGCTCCCCTCCCCGGGACCCCGCCACGGCGGCGTTGAGACAGGCCAGCAGCGTGCGGGCCTCCACGTTCACGTAGTGGCCGTGCCGGGTGAGGGCCCTGAGCTGGGCCGGGGTGACCCAGGTGTAGGCGGGGGGCGGGTCGAGCGGGGCGTCATCGGCTTCGACGACGAGATACCGGCTCCTCGCGTTGAGGAAGCGCCCGCCCTCCTCGGAGAGGACGGCCTGGTAGAGGATGTGCGACGGCGGGGCGTCGAGGACGGAGTCGAGGAACGGCGGGCGGTCCGCCGGGGGCAGATGGGTGTAGTTGCCGGGGGTGCACTGGACGGTCGGGGCCAGCTCGACGGTGTCCAGGAATCCGCCCTCGGCCCGGGCGTGCACCAGCACATGGGGTACTCCGTCGATCTCGCGGACGAGGAACGCGGCGATCCCCAGTCCCACGGGTTCGACCAACGGCTGGTCCCAGCTGACCACTTCGCGGTTGCCGGCCCGCACGGAGACGGCGACGACCTTGAAGTAGCGGCCGTCCTCGTGCTCGATCGCCTCGGCGCCGCGCTTCCAGCCGCGCACGTCGGCGAGCGGTATGCGCTCGGCGCACACGTCGTGGCGGGAACGCTCGCCCGTGAACCAGGAAAGGAGTTGCGCGTCCGACAGCAGCGCGCCGGGGGACGTGTCCCGGTACGGCAGGCAGGACAGCACGGTCCTGGCGTTCATGTTGACCAGGTCGTCCTCGTGCAGCAGTTCGGCGATCTGCCCGAGGGTGAGCCAGCGGAAGTCGTCCAGTTCGGGGACGTCGTCGACGGTCTCCACGATCATGTTGCGGTTGGTCTTGCGGTAGAACCACGAGCCCTGTTCGGACTGCAGGACGTCGACGACGACGCGGTCGGGATCAGGCCGGAAGAAGTGGTCGATGAGCTTGACGTCCGTGCCCCGGTGGGCCCCGGTGTAGTTGCTGCGGGTGGCCTGCACCGTCGGGGAGAGCTGGAGCAGATTGGCGTTGCCCGGCTCCATCTTGGCCTGCATCAGGAAGTGCAGCACCCCGTCGAACTCCTTGGCCAGGATCCCGAGGATGCCCACTTCGGGCTGTCTGACGACCGGCTGCTGCCACTCCCGGTACGGGCCGTCGCCGGAAGGCCCGTCGAGCTCCACCACATGCATGCCCTCGACGGTGAAGAACCGCCCGCTGCGGTGCACGAGATTGCCGGTGCCCTGCTCGAACCGCCACTCGCCCAGCTCCGCGAACGGTATCCGTTCCACGTGGAAGACGTGGGCCCGGCGGCGCTCGGCCAGCCAGGCGCGCACGTCCTCGGTCCGCACCCGCGCACCGCGCCCGCTCGCGGCCGACAGGGCGATGCGCTCGGACAACCGCCGGTCCTCGCGCGGACGTACGGCCGGGGCGGCGGGCAGTGGAACGATCCGGGACGACATCGAGGGCTCCTTGCCGGTCAGGACCGCTGCGCGGTGATCAGGACATAGCCGGTGTGCGGGTGCTCCCCGACGCCCTCCATCAGATCGGCCGCCGCGGTCATCTGCTCCGCCGCGCCGGGGTCGAGGGAGTCGGCGAGCCCCCGGAAGGCGGCAGCGGCGTGCCCGTAACTCGCGCGGACCTGCTCGCCGACGTCCGTGAGCTCCAGCAGTTCCCAGCCGGCTGCCGCCAGGTGGGCGCGGTGCTCGTCGGGCGTGTTGATCCGGGCGATCTCGTACATGCGCAGCATCCCGTCCAGCACTGCCTTGTCGTCGCCGGTGAACGGCTCCCGCAGGCACAGGTCGGCGACGGCGAGTCGGCCGCCGGGCTGGACGACTCGGCGGAGTTCCTTCAACGCGCGGGTCTGGTCGGTCACGTGCAGCAGCGACTCGATCGCGAAGGCCCCGTCGAAGGAGCCGTCCTGGAAGGGGAGATCCGTGGCGTCCGCCAGCCGGAAGGAGACCCGGCCGCCGAGGCCGGCCCCGACCGCCCGCTCCGCCGCCTCGGCCACCTGCTGCTGGCTGACGGTGACGCCGGTGACGTGCACGCCGTGCGCGGCGGCGATGCGCAGGGCCGGTACCCCGATGCCGCAGCCGACGTCCAGCAGGTGCCGGCCCGGCCGGAGGGCGAGGCGGTCGGCGACGAGATCGGTGAGACGGTCGGTGGCTGCGGCGAGCGGGAGGCCGGGATCGTCGTCCCAGTAGCCCACGTGGATGTTGCCGCCCATGGCGGTGGTGGCCCCGGCGTCGGCGAACTGGTCGTACACCTCGCCCACGGAGTCGGCGGTGGTGTCGGACTGCTGCGTCATGGTCGTGCCTTCCTGTCGTGCGGTGTCGATGCCTCGCTGCGGGTCACGGGAGGTCGGACAGGTCGAGGACCAGCCGCTTCGGGCCGTGGAAGACCAAGTCGTCGGCGTACTCGACCCGGTGACCGCCGCGGCCGAGCCCGGGGACTCCGTCCAGCAGGGTCCTGAGGCCGATCTCGGCCTCGGCGCGGGCCAGCGTCGCGCCCAGGCAGTAGTGGATGCCGAGGCCGAAGCCCAGGTGCCGGTCGGCGGCACGGTGGACGTCCAGGACGTCCGGGTCCGGGAAGCGCGCGGGGTCCCGGTTCGCAGAGCCCAGCAGGGCGACCACGCGGCTGCCGCGCGGCACGTCGTACCCGCCGAGGCGCGCGTCCTCGTACGCCCAACGCGTCACGGCCTGCACCGGCGGGTCGTAGCGCATGAGTTCCTCGACCGCGAGCGGCGTCGCCTCGGGTGCGCCACGCAGCTCTGCGAGGGTCTCGGGGTGCGCTCGCAGGGCCAGCACGGCCTTGGCCAGGAAGTTGGTGGTGGTCTCGTGTCCGGCGGTGAGCAGATGGACGCACGTGCCGACGATCCCGTCCACGCTCAGCCGTGTGCCGGTGTCACGGGCCCGGACGAGGAGGCTGAGCAGGTCGCCACCGTCGCCCCCGCTCCGTCGGTCCACCTCCCGCCGGAAGTAACGCGCGAACTCCCGGGAGGCCGCCTCGGCCCGGTCGTAGCCGCCGGCGCCTCGTGATCGGGTGGTGCTGGCCTCCTGGAGGGCGACCGCGCCAGCGCGCAGCCAGGCACGGTCCTCCTCGGGCAGGCCGAGCAGTTCGGAGATGACGAGGATGGGGAAGGGTGCGGCGAAGCCCTCGATGAGATCGGCCTCGCGGTACCCTCCCAGCCGCTCCACGAGTTGCTGGGCGAGCCGGGTGATGCGCGGGCGGAGATCGGTGACGATCGAGGGCGAGAACCGGGTGTTGAGCAGGGAGCGCAGCTCGGTGTGGCGCGGCGGGTCCAGGAAGACCAGCCAGTTCTCGACGATGGCCCGCAGGGCCCGGTGTTCGGCGGGGATCGGGACGGGGGCCGTGCGGGTGCCGGCGTCGCCGGAGGCCACGCGCGGGTTCCGTCCGAACCGCCGGTCCGACAGGACACGGACGACGTCGTCGTACGTGAAGACGTAGAAGGTGTCCGGCCTGTCCGGGCCCGATGCGGTGCGATGGACCGGCGCGGCCTCCCGGTAGCGCCGGTACACGGGATACGGGTGGCTGACGTCCTCCCTGTCCCAGCCCATGAGGTCGAACCGCGGCAGCGTCGGACGGGGCATGCGGTCTCCTTCGGTCGGCAGTGCGGCGGGGGGGTGGCTCAGGGCACTCTCCGGCTGCGGGGCGGCCGGTCGCGGTCGGCCCGCTAGTGCTGTGGCCGGAAGGGTTTGCCGGGAAGCTCGCGGCGTACGGTGCGGTGCATCGCAAGGCGGAGGACCGCCCTCGTACCGGGCGTACTCGGGCGACTCCGACAACGCCGCGAGGTGCCGTGCGGGGCGTCGCGAGCCGGTGAACCCTTCCGGTCACGGCACTAGGCGGCCCGGCGGCCGGAAGTGGTCGGCCCAGAACGCGCTCATCTCGCCGACGCGCGCGGGCACGACGGGATGTTTGCCGCATTCCGCGGCGAGGTCGTCGAGACGCCGGGCAATACCGCGCCGGGCCACGTCCGGGCGGGAGACGGCCATCGGCTGCTCGATCAGTTCGAACGACGGTCCGGCGGTCATGCCCCGGCGCCCCGACGGCATGGTCACGAGCAGTTCCGCGAGCGGGCGCATCAGGCCCGTCATCATGTCGATCGCCGCGTTCATCAGGTCGGACCGCCGCAGGGCTGCGTCGGGGCACTCGCCGAAGTGCTGGACCATGAGCTGCAGCGCCATGAAGTAGGCGCGGTTGAACAGTTTCATCACCGCCCGGGCGCCGGCATCGGTGACCGTCTCCATCGCCGGGTTCCCCTGACCGAGGGTCGGGTTCCGTACGACGGGGTAGGCCGGGTTCCACCGTTCGGCGCCCGGGTGCGGCCCGTCGGTCGGCGCGCTGCGGAGCAGCTCGGAGATGCGCAGGAACGCGTGGTAGTGGGACGTCTCCTCGCCTCCCGGGTCGAGCACTCCTCCCTCTCCCTGCTCGGTGATGACGTCGATGGCGAACAACGCGGAGGCGAGGTCGTCGACTTCGAGCTGGTAGTCGGGGTGGGTTCGGTTGAGGGACTCCCGCAGGAACAGGTGGTGCTCCCCGCCTCCTCTGCCCTTGTCCACCATGAAGAGATCCGGGACGTTCTGCAGTCCCTCCCTGAGGTCCGCGTAGAGCTCGCTCAGCGAGCCGTACGGGTGCCGTTCGTCGTACGCGGCGGGGGCCGCCGGTCCGTCGCCGCGCCGTACCTCGTCGACGAGGTCCTCCGGACGCTCGATCTGCACGAAGCGCTCCACGCTGCCGGGTCCCAGCCGCTCCAGGGAGAAGTCCAGCGGGACCGCCAGCTCGTGGTTGACGGTGCCGAAGTCGATGCGGGGCACGTGGAACGGCTCGCCCACCGCCGTGAGGATGTTGTTGACGAGCAGGAAGTGGATCATCTCCTCGCGGGCGATGTTCAGGAGCATGCTGCGGATGCCCTCGTCGAGGGTCTCCCCGCCGTCACCGCAGGCGAGCCGGAGCTGCTCGGGCGTCCACAGCCCCCGCCGCACGTACTCGGCCCCGGCGCCGTGGGTGGGCACCGAGTAGGCGGCGTACAGGTACTGGAGCATGACGGCCAGTTCGATCGCGGCGGCGTCGCGCAGCACCTTGACGAGTTGGTCCCGGGTGGTGATCCTCCGTCTTCTGCGGCCCGTGGCCGGCACCGCCAACAGCACTTCGTCGGGCTTCTGCTGGGCCCGCAGGAACGTCAGCAGCAGCTGCGCCTTCGGTTCGGACAGCTCCCGAGTGGGCGGCATGTAGTACGTCTTCGCCTTGTTGCGCGGGTCGCACATCTGCCAGATCAGCTTGGCGTACGTCTCGACCTTGCAGCGGTCCGCGAGGCTGAAGACCTCCGCCTTCATGAACGAGTACGTGTGCTCGTAGAACGCGAAGACCTCCTCGTACACCAGGTCGAAGGTCACCTCGTCCTGGCCTATCCCGGCCAGCCGCCAGTCGTCGGGCAGCACCCGCACCGTCAGATACCCGGCGCCGGGCCAGTAGCCGAGTGCGTCGTCGTGGTCGTGGCCGAGCGTGGCGGAGCCGGGTCGGTCCGGGTCGCACGGCAGGTCGTCGGGGCCGGTGGACAGCAGGACCCGGGCGGTCCCGGCCGCCGCGCCCCGCAGGGTGAACCAGCCCCGGCCCGCGTCGTCCGTGCCGAGAGCGCACGTGCTCGACCATGCGCCGTCACCGCCCCGTCGTCCCGCACGCACCCGGACGACGTCGATGTCCGAGCACCGCGCGTCGGGGGAAGCCGCGGCCGGGTCACGCGGCATGGCCCGGGGGTTGAAGAACTGCCGTACACCGATCTCGTCGACGGCGGCCGGACGGCCCCGGACGAAGGACCGCACGAGCACCTCGACGTCGTGGTCCGCGTCGTCCGCGTCCCGGGGGTGCTCCAGGATGACGGCCGCGTCGTCGACCTGGACGTTGACCTCCTTCTCGCGCAGGTGTACCACCGGGCCGTCGGGACCGGTTCCGACCAGGTGCAGCGCCTCCTCTGCGGCCTCCCCCGCCGGCATCTCGATGGGGACCGTCACCACGCCGCCGGCGAGGGCGTACGCCTCCCCGAGGTAGGTCTGCCGGGGCACCCGGGCGACCAGTCGATCGCTGTCCGCCGTCCGCAGTTCGAGATCGCCGATGTCGAGTGGCACGGCCACGGACCGACCGTCTCGCACCGAGCCGGAGACGGGCACCGCGGTGATCATGTTGAGCACGGCGTGGCAGTCCGTCAGTTCGACGGTGAGGTTGTGCGGCCCTCCGGGCCCGGGGCGCTCCGGAACCAGCAGGCGGCCCGCCGGGTAGGTACGCGGCTCGCACGGACGCCAGGGAGCGACGGTTCCGCGCAGTCGCCAGCGGCCCGGCCGGTCGGGTGCCTCGGGCGGGGACAGCTGGCTGAGTGCGAACTGCACGACCAGCCCTCCGGCCCGCCCGCCCGCCACCGTGTCCCGCAGGAGCCGTACGGCCGGTGAGACGGCCGCCTCGTCGAGCCAGGTCAGTCCGGCGTCCTCGGTCACGACGAACTGGTGGACCACGGACCGGCGCAGCCGGTCGGCCAGCCAGTGCTCCCCGACGCCGCTCATGTGGTGGGTGTTGTGCCACCTCGGGGGGTGGAAGCCGTGGACGGTGCCGGTGGCCATGTAGCCGACGTCGTGGGAGCGGCCGTCACGCCCGAAGCAGAACTGTCCGACCATGAGGGTCGTCGTCCAGTCGGAGGCCGGGTCGACGTCGAAGACGCGGGCTCGGTTGACCGTGGTGCCGAGGTACTCGTTGTAGTGCCCCCACATGTCGACGGAGCGCCCGATCACCGGATCCTCGGTTTCCAGGTCGCCCGCGCGGCGCTCGACGCCGACGATCCGCGCGTCGACGGCGAAGTGTCCGTTGCCGGCGAAGTCCTCGCCCTTGGCCGCGCTGAAGGGTCCGTCGGACGCCGGGCGGCCGGTGACGTCGTACCTCGGCCCGATCCGGTCGAGGTGGTCGTGGTACTCGCCCGGCGGACGGCGGGCCGGGAAGGGCTGCCCGTCGGCGGTGAGTGCCGTGTTGGTGGCCAGGTCGACGAGGCCGCTACGGGCGCCGGTGGGCGCATGGGTCGTGGCGGTTCCCGAGAAGTGCAGCCGGGGCAGGTCGAAGACACTCACGCCGACCGGTCCGAGCGGCTCGGGCGGGAGGCGGCGAACACGCCCCTGGCGCGCGGCTCGCACCACTCGATCTCGTGCGCGGCGTCGATCGCCGACTCGATGGCGCCCTCGATCCACGCGGGCTTCGACGAGCAGTGCTCGCCGGCGAAGAAGAGACCCCTCTGCGGCCGGGCGGCCTCGCGTCGTTCGGCCTCGCGGAGGGCGGCCTCCTGACCCCACCGGACCGTGGCCGCTCCCCAGGACCATCGGCGTGCGCCCCAGGCCCGGCCCGCCACGCCCAGGACCATGCCCGGCCTGCGCAACTCGGGGTGCATCACGCTCAGTTCCTTGGTGACGAGGGCGTTCCGCTCGGCCTCGCTCAGCCGGGCGAGGGCGTCGGCGTCCGGGCCGATGGTGTAGCTGGCGAGCAGCACCGCACCGAGCGCGGGGTCGCCGTCGGCGGGCGGGTAGTACGTCTGCCGGACGTGGCCGCCGGTGAAGGAGGCACCCCCGCTGATGCCGTCCTTCTCCCAGAATGCCTCGCGGCAGTGGAAGGCTATCTTCGTCGCCGGCCAGTACTTCGTCTGGTGGACGATATCCAGTTTGTCCTGGTCGAAGCCGGTCAGCCGCATCTTCCTGAGTACGGTGAACGGGATGGTGCACACCACGTAGTCACAGGTCCTGGTGACCGTCGTGACGCCCTGCCGGATCCGCAGGACCACCTCGTCGTCCCGCACGTCGATGCCCACGACCTCCTGGCCCAGCGAGATCCTTCCGCGGATCCGGGCGGCGAGCCGCCGGGGCAGCGCGTCCATGCCGTCCCGCAGCCGCACGATGCTGGAGCTGGTCTCGTCGAGCACGTCGTCGAGGAAGCGCTCCAGCCGGAGCGGGCAGGAAGACCGTATTCGGGGGTGGTCGGCGAAGAAGGCGTGCAGGTCGATCCTGTTGTGCGCGGTACCGCACCGGTACGGCGTCAAGTCGATGTGGTCGACGAGATCCAGTAGTTCCACGCCGATGTCGTTGTGCAGCCCGTCGTAGAACTGGCGGGGTGCGATGGCCCTGATGCTGGCATCCAGCCAGGCCCCGAACAGCAGGGTGTCGGGCCGGTAGTGCGCGCTCGGCAGTGCGGCGGCGAAGTTGTCGACCAGGGTGTCGTGCGCCTCGCGCACGCGAAGGTATCCGGCGGAACTGGGCAGGTAGGCGGCGTCGTCGGAGAACAGCGTCCGGAACTCGCGGACCTGGTTCTGCAGACCGAGTTCGGCGATGTAGTGCATGGTCAGCCGGTGCCCGGCGGGGATGCGCATGGCGCCGAGCTCGGCGAACGGCCCGGCCTCACCGGCACCGGCGAAGCGGTGGGTGTGAATCCGGCCGCCCACCTCGCGGCTTCCTTCGATGATCTGGACGTCGTGCCCGAGGCGTTCCAGTTCATAGGCCGTCACCAGACCGGCGATGCCGGCGCCGATGACGGTTACCTTCTTCGGTCCACCGATGGCGCCGTCCGGCCCGTCACTGTCCTGCAAGGGTGCCGTCACAGGTTTCCTCCAGTACGCGATGTCCAAGGCCGGGGGCTGTGTGGGATGAACGCGGCGCCTTTCCGTGTTTCGGAAGGGGCGATGCCGGGGATTGCGCATCGGCAATTCTTCGGGTGGCGGCGGTGCGTCCGTATCCCCCGGCGGGCCTGCGCACGAGTGGTTCGACGGACCGCCCGTCGCCGTGACCGGGGCGGCGCGGCGGCGCCATCCTGCGCGAGTGCGCGGGGTTTTCCCACCGCCGCCGTCCAGGCCCCCGACGGGGTGATGCTGGCGTGCGTGGACGGTCGGCCCGGGCCCGATGGGTGCCCTGGTCACTGACGCAACCCGTGACACGAGACCCCTGAGGAGGCGACGTTGGCGCGCGTGTTGATCGCTACCACACCGGCACAAGGACACGTCGTGAGCATGCTCGAGGTCGCATGCGAACTGGCCCGGCGCGGCCACGAGGTGCGGTGGTACACCGGCCGGGCCTTCCAGCGGCAGGTGGAACAGGCCGGGGCGCACTTCGAACCCATGCACCCCGAGGTCGACTTCGGCGGCAGGAGCCGCGAGGAGGCCTACCCCGACCACGCCGGGCTGACCGGACTCGCGAACTTCAAGACCGGTGTCCGTGACATCTTCTACCGGACCGCACCCCGCCAGATGGACGACCTCCTGGCGGTCCTCGAACGGTTCCCGGCCGACTGCGTCCTCGCCGACGACATGTGCTACGGCGCCTGTTTCGCCAGCGAACGCAGCGGCATCCCGCTGGCGTGGCTGGCCAATTCGGTCTACATCCTCGGCAGCAGGGACACCGCCCCACTCGGCCGGGGGCTGGGACCGAGCACGTCGCCGCTCGGCCGGATACGCAACGCGCTGCTCCGCCTCGTCTCGGACCAGGTGGCGATGCGGGACCTCCGCCGGGAGGCCGACCGGGTCCGTGCCTCCGTGAACCTGCCGAGGCTGAACACCTCCGCCATGGAGAACATCGCCCGCCCGCCGGCGCTCTATCTGCTGGGCACCGTCCCGTCCTTCGAGTTCCCCCGCAGCGACCTGCTCCGGGGCACCCATTTCGTGGGCCCGCTCCTCGGGCTGCCCCCGGAGGACTTCGACCCGCCCACCTGGTGGGATGACCTGCACGGCGGCCGGCCGGTGGTGCTGATCACCCAGGGCACCACCGCCAACGACGTCGAAGGGCTGCTCGTCCCGGCCGTACGTGCCCTGGCCGAACAGGACGTCCTCTTCGTGGTCACCACCGGGACCGACCTGGACGTCGACCGGCTCCGGCCGATTCCGGACAACGTACGGCTGGAGCGGTTCATCCCCTACCACCATCTGCTGCCACACGTGGACGTGATGGTGACCAACGGCGGCTACAACGGTGTCAACGCGGCCCTCGCCCAGGGCGTGCCCCTGGTCGTCGTACCGGGTTCGGAGGAGAAGCCCGACGTGGCCGCGCGGGTCGAGTGGGCCGGCGCCGGTGTCGTCCTCGAGCGGCCCGTGTCGAGGGCAGTCCTGCGCGACGCGGTGGCCACCGTGCTGAACGACGGCGGCCACCGGCGGCGGGCACGCGCACTGGCCCGGGAGCACCAGAGCTGCGACGCCCCGCGACGGGCCGCCGATCTCATCGAGTCCATGGCCGATTCCCAGGGCCAGATCCCCACCGGAGGAGGTATCACACGGTGAACACCACGAAGACCGACCTGAAGGAAGCCCCCGAGACCAGCATGCCCGTGGACCCGGGTCCCTTCGACTGCATGCCGGAACTGCTGGCCGCGGCGCGCGTGGCGCCGGTCGTCCGCATCCCCTACCTCGGCGAGCACGCCTGGGTCGTCTGCGACCCCGAGCTGGTGCGGACCGCGCTCGCCCACCCCAAGATGGCCAAGGACATCACCCTGGTCCCCGACTTCATGCGCCGACCCGGTCTGATGGTGGGATCGCAGCCGCCCCCGGAGTACGCCCGCGCCATGATCATGAGCGACGGCGCGGACCATGCCCGGATCCGGCGGGTGCACCAGCCGGTGCTGAGCCCGCGCAACACCGAGAGGTGGGGCGAACGGGTCGGCGTCAAGGTCGGCGGTTTCCTGACCGAGTTGGAGCAGTCGCGGGCCGGTGCGTCCGCCGAGGTCGATGTGGTCACGGACTACACCCACCGGGTCCCGCTGGCCTTCATCTCCGAGATGCTCGGCCTGCCCCTGGAGGCCGAGCGACGGCTGCGCAGCATCACCGACGTCATGCTCTACTCCTCCGACTACCCCGCACGCCGGGAGGCGGTCGGCGCGCTGTTCGGGGCGGTCGAGGGCTGGGTGAAGGACCCGGCCCCCCTGCGGGAGGGGGTGATCACGGGTTTCCTGGCCGCCGCGGACGGGCCGGACGCGGTCACCGAGGGCGAGGTCGTCGTCTGGACCGTGGGCATGATCATCACCGGCTACGAGACGACGGGGAGCCTGATCTCCGCCTCGCTGTACGAGGCGCTGCGCCGGCCACCGGAGGAGCGGCCGCAGTCCGAGGAGGACATCAAGGGCTGGATCGAGGAGGCTCTCCGGGTCCACCCGCCGTTCCCGCACCCGACATGGCGTTTCCCCACCGAGGACATCGAACTCGGCGGCTACCTGATCCCGAAGGGCGCCCCGGTACAGGTCAGTATCGCGGCGGCGAACCGAAAGCCGGGCGAGGGAGCCGACAGCTTCGAGGCCGCACGCGGCGGCCACGGCCACGTCAGCTTCGGCCTCGGCATGCACTACTGCATCGGCGCCTCGCTGGTCCGGCTGGAGGCACAGATCGCCGTGCGCGAGTTCCTGCGGCGCTTCCCGAGGGCGCGGCTGAGCAGCGAAACCGCCGTCGTGTGGGAGTCGGAGTGGATGATCCGCCGGCTGAGCGCCCTGCCCGCCGTACTGAACTGACGACGAGATGCCCGCCGGCGTTCCCTGCCTCTCGACGCCGGGAGGCGGAGGACGCCCGTACGGGCCGCCCGGAAACCCACCCGTGCCGACCGGCCCCGGAGGCGCGGGCGCCGAGCGCTCACCAGGACGGCTCGGGCACCCAGCCCTTCCATGGACAGTTGGGGAGATGATGGCTCCTACCCTTGCGGCCGACGCACCGACGGGGCGCCGATGAAGGCGCTCGTGCTCGCCGGCGGCTCCGGTTCCCGGCTGCGGCCGATCACCCACACGTCGGCGAAACAGCTCGTGCCCGTCGCCAACAAGCCAGTCCTGTTCTACGGCCTGGAGTCGATCGCCCTGGCGGGCGTCCGCGAGGTCGGCATCGTCGTCGGCGACACGGCCGCCGAGATCGAGTGCGCGGTCGGCGACGGCTCACGGTTCGGTCTGGACGTCACCTACCTCCCGCAGGAGGCGCCGCTGGGGCTCGCCCACGCCGTGGGGATCGCCCGGGACTACCTCGGCGACGACGACTTCGTGATGTACCTGGGCGACAACTTCATCGTCGGCGGCATCGGCGCACTCGTGGACCGCTTCCGGGTGAACCGTCCGGATGCCCAGATCCTGCTGACCCGGGTGTCGGACCCGCGTGCGTTCGGCGTGGTCGAACTCGACGGCAGCGGCCGGGTGATCGGTCTGGAGGAGAAGCCGGAGCACCCGAAGAGCGACCTCGCGCTGGTCGGCGTCTACATGTTCACCGCCCGCGTGCACGACGCGGTGTGCGGGCTCAAGCCGTCGTGGCGGGGCGAGTTGGAGATCACGGACGCGATCCAGGAGCTGATCGACTCGGGCTGCCGTGTGGAGTCGACGCTCGTCACCGGCTACTGGAAGGACACCGGCAACGTCGCCGACATGCTGGAGGTCAACCGTCTGGTCCTGGACGGCGTCGAGACCGACTGCTCCGGCGAGGTCGAGTCCAGCGAGCTGATCGGCCGGGTGGTGATCGAGAAGGGCGCGACCGTCACGGGATCGCGGATCGTCGGTCCCGCGGTCGTCGCGGCGGGTTCACGCATCCACAACTCCTACATCGGCCCGTTCACCTCCATCGACAGCGGCTGCTCGGTCGTCGACAGCGAGGTGGAGTACTCCATCGTGCTGCGCGGGGCGTCGATCACCGGGGTGCGGCGCGTGGAGCGCTCGCTGATCGGACGCGAGGTCGAGGTGACGTCGACGCCCCGCGTCCTGCGGGCCCACCGCCTCGTCCTCGGCGACCACAGCAAGGTGCAGGTGGCGTCATGAGAATCCTCGTGACCGGCGGCGCCGGCTTCATCGGCTCCCACTTCGTACGGTCCTTCGCCGACGAGGACGAGCTGACCGTCGTCGACAAGCTGACCTACGCCGGGAACCTGGCCAGCCTGGAGCCCGTCGAGGACCGTTTCACGTTCGTGCACGGCGACATCTGCGACGCGGCGCTCATGGCCGAGGTGGTGCCCGGCCACGACGCCGTCGTCAATTTCGCCGCCGAGTCGCACGTGGACCGTTCGATAGCCGGAGCCGAGGAGTTCGTCCGCAGCAACATCCTCGGGGTGCAGACCCTCATGCAGGCCTGCCTCGACGCGGGTACCCCGAGAATCGTCCACGTCTCCACCGACGAGGTGTACGGCAGCATCGACAGCGGTTCCTGGGACGAGACCGCCCCGCTCAGCCCCAACTCCCCTTACGCCGCCTCCAAGGCCGGCGGCGATCTGATCGCGCTCGCCTACGCCCGCACCCATGGGCTGCCGGTCAGTATCACCCGCTGCGGCAACAACTACGGGCCGTACCAGTACCCGGAGAAGGTGATCCCGCTCTTCGTCACCAACCTGCTCG
Source organism: Streptomyces sp. HNM0645 (assembly GCF_030056615.1). Lineage (NCBI taxonomy): Bacteria > Bacillati > Actinomycetota > Actinomycetes > Kitasatosporales > Streptomycetaceae > Streptomyces > Streptomyces sp. HNM0645. The sequence goes on from NZ_JASHLT010000012.1 coordinate 119,080, forward strand.
ACGGCCTGACCGTCCCGCTCTACGGCGACGGCGCCAACGTACGCGACTGGATCCACGTGGCCGACCACTGCCGAGCCGTTCGGCTGGTCGCCGACCGCGGGCAACCGGGTGAGGTCTACCACGTCGCCGGCACCGCCGAGTTGACCAATCTGGAGCTCACGGTCCGGCTGCTCGACGCACTGGGCGCCGACCGGCGACGCGTCGAGCGGGTCCCGGACCGGAAGGCCCACGACTTCCGCTACTCCTTGACCGACGCCAGGTTGCGGGCCCTCGGGCATGCCCCGCGCATCCCCTTCGACCAGGGCCTGGCCGAGACCGTCGAGTGGTACACGGCCAACCGCGAGTGGTGGGAGCCGCTGAGGAAGCGCAGGGCGCCCTGAGGGGCGAAGGCCCGACGGCGGCGCGGGGCTGTGCCGACAGGCGGCTCCGCCGCGGAAGTCCCTCCGGCTCGAGCGCGTTCGGGAGCGGAGGAAGCCGGTGCGCACGACGGCGCTGCCGCCGCCGGGCCGCACGAGGGAGCCGCCACACAGCCCCTGCGCACCGGATGCTGATCGCCGCCGCGTGGCGAAGCGCTACGCCCTCAGACGGATCAGTTCCGTACGGGACCGAATCCCGAGCTTGCGGTAGATCTGCCGCAGATGGAACCCCACCGTGTGCGGGGAGATGAACAGATGGCGGGCGGCCTGCTGGTTGGTGAGACCGCCGGCCACCAGTTCCGCCACCTTGCGCTCGGTCTTGGTGAGGCTCTCCCAGCCGGAGACGGGCCGCTTCGCGTGCGTCCAGTGCCGGCGTCGTACACCGAGCCGGCGCAGGCGGGCCCGGACCCGGGCGGCGTCCCGCTCGCCGCCGAGCGCGCCGTAGGCGCTCATGGCCCGGTCCAGTTCGCTGATCGCGTTCTCGTGGTCCCCGCGGTCGAGCAGGAGAGCGGCGTGGTCCTCGGCCGCGGCGGCCTGTGCCCACGGGTTGCGGTGCAGCCGGCCGGCGCGGGCCAGGGCGTCGGCGTCGCCCTCGGCGAGCGCGCGGGCGTGCATGGCGGTGGCCAGCACCGAGGGGAGGCGACGGTTGCGCGCCAGGAGGTGCTCCGTCGTGTCGATCACCATCCCGACGAGGTCCGGCCGGTCCGCGGCGAGCATGGAGCGCACGCACCAGGCAGCGGCGGCCGGGTCCTCCAGGACCGCTTCGCGGAGCGCACCGGCCCGTGCACCGATCTCCGCGAGCACGTCCGCCGCCAGGGGGTCGGCCTGGGCCTCGGCCAGCTGGGCGGTCAGCAGGAGACGCGCGGCCCACCAGGGGCTGGAGGCGTGCTGGGGGAAGTCCTTCTCCAAGTGCCTGATGTGGTCCTCGGCCTGGGTGAGCTTCCCCCGGCGCAGAGCGACGGAGGCCAGGACCAGCCATGCCTGGGGTGCGAGCATCGGGACGTGGGAGCCGTCGGTACCCACACCGGTCCTGGCCTCCCCCTCGGCTTCGTCCAGCCGGCCCTGGGCGAGATGCAGTTGGGCGCGGAGCACGGCCGGGACGGCGGCGGTCAGCGCTCCGGTCTCCGGTACGGATGTCGCGGCGGAACTCTGGATGACGGCCGCCGCCTGCTCGTACTCGTCGGTCCTGGTGAGGGCGAAGGCGAGGAACCAGCGCGGATCGAGGATCTGCCCCTCCTCGCCCGTGCGGTCGAGCGCGACCGCCTCACGCAGGGTGCTCACCGCCTCTCCCACCTCGCCGTCGCGCCACTGCCCGAAGGCCTGGAAGGTCATCGCACCGACCAGCACGGCCCGTGTGTGGCGGTCGGGGGCGTCGAGGATCTTCCGTGCACGGTCCACCGCGGTACCGTCGCCGGTCAGATAGGAAGCGGCGAGGTGGGCGATCATGGCTTCCCGGTGCTGGCCGCCGCCGTGTCGCGCCGCCAGCGCGTCGCCCGCGGCACGCCGCGCCGACTGCACGTTTCCCAGCAGCAGCAGCGCGGTCGACATCGAGGCCTGCAGCGCGGCCACGTCCTCTGCGAGCTCCGCCGGTAACGGGGGAGCCAGTGGCGCCGTGTCGTCGATCGCGGCCTTGGCCAGGGTGATCGCCCGCTCCAGGTGGCCCGCCCTGGTGCACGCCTCGACCGCGGTGCGCGCCAGACGTACGCGTTCGGCCTGCCCGGGGGGCAGCAGTTCCATGCAGCGGGTCGCCAGCGACGCCGCGGTGGACGGATCGGCGATGAGCAGCTTCCGTGCCCCTTCGGAGATGACGCGGATTTCCTCCGTGTTGCCGGGTTGGGCGATGTGGACCAGTTGGAGGGCGGCGCGTTCCACGCCGTCGGAACGCGGCAGCATCATCTTCGCCGCCTGTCGGCGCAACAGGGCGCACACCGGTGGCGGTACGGAGTCGAGCAGGACACGCCAGATCGGCTCGGTCCGGAAGGCGAGGTCGTGTTCGCCGCAGACCAGGAGCCCCCGGTCGACCGCTTCGTCCACCGCCGCGAGCAGGCCGACGGGTGCTTCGCCGAGCAGGGCCGACAGATCCTCCGGCGCGAACGGTGATCCGAGCACCGCGGCCAGCCTGAGCGCCTTCAGGGTGGGCTCGGAGAGTGACCTGAGATTCTGCTGGATGAGCATGGAGAAGCGTTTCGGCACCGGCGCGGGCACACCGCCGCCGAGGAGGGCTCCGCCGATCCGGCCGAACTGTGGCCGGGAGGTGCCGTCGACCACGCACAGGTCGTCGTCCGCGAGCCCGCGCACGAGCTCGATCACGCAACGGGGCGTGTCGTTGACGCTCTCCGCCAGGGCGAGGAGCGCCGGGCCGGGGGCGGCCCCGGTGCAGTCGGCGACCAGATGCGCCAGCGCCTCGCCCTCGATCGGCCCCAACTCCCGGACCGGTTCGACCGGAAGCATGGCCCGGAGCCTGCCGAGACAGCCCTTCAGCGGCTCGGACGGCACGTCGCCCCGGTCCGTCGTGAAGGCGAGCACCCAGAGGATCGGGAGCCCCCTGAGGGCCACCATGAGGTCGCACAACGTTGTCAGAGCGGGAGGGCTCGCCAGGTGCAGATCGTCGAGCACGACGGCGGTGCGGGCGCCACCGGCATGGCGAAGCCGTGTCCGTGCCGCCTCGATCGCGGCGTCGGAGCCGGCCGGGCTCCCGCCCACGACCACGAAGCCGTCGGCGTCGGCGAGCCTGCCGGCTTCCGCGAGGAGGCGGGTCTTCCCCGCGCCGGGTGCCGCCGCCACCAGGAGGACCGTGCTGCGCCCGCTGCGCGCCACCCGGCGCAGCTGCGCGCTGGTCTGGGCCAGCTGCTTTTCCCGACCGCGCACTTCTGCTCGGGAAATGGGATCCCTCGTGGGAACCGGGCCAGAAATCGCTTTCTCGCTTCTCTCCATTACCGACCACGAAGAGGCGTGCATTTCCCCCCTCATCGACCAACTTCGATCACGCAATTTCACATCCGATCATAAGGCCGCCCGGCAGGCAAGACCACCCATGGCGTCTCTTTACCGCGACGACGCCGTCAGGAAATCGCCCGGAAACCGCCCGGAAAACCAGTCGGTGAAAATGGACAGCGAGCCGGCGGGCGCCGACCCACGAGCCATCCTGCAGGGTCATCACCCCATGCGCGCAAGGGATTCGCCCCTCGGCGCGCCGCGTGGGACCTGATCATTGCGGTGACCGTCTTGTTCGCAAAGCCGTTCACTCCCCCATGGAGTCCTACCGAAGACGCCTCGCAGTGACGACCGTTTTCCCGCCACTCATGGCCAATTTTTGTGCGCCACCCGACTGCGCACCTTCGTCGAACGACACGAGGAATTGGCTCAATTCCGCTCGGTCATCGAAGGCCCGGCGGACTCCTTCGCGGTGCTCTTCCTCACCGCACCCGTTGGCATCGGCAAATCGACGCTGCTGCGGTGCTTCGCGGACGGGGCACGGCCGCGACACGAGCCGGCCGTGGGGACGACGCCCCAGCCGTACGTGGCCGGCAGCGGTCGCCGACCGGTCATGGCCTGCGCAGGGAGTGCCCCGGCAGTGTGCCGGGAACGCCCTCGCACGCGCCCCGGAGCACTGACCGCGACCCGGCCGGACGACCCGAGGGCCTCGCGGCCCGGGTCCTCTGCATCATCGCCGCCGGCGCGTCGGCACCCCTGCTGATTCCCGTCGGCGGTGACGCCTACGCCCAAGGGCTGTCCCGCAGTCCCTGGGGACAGCCCTTACCCGGACATCGCCGAGCAGGCGGCGCGAGCGGAACTCGCCGAGGCCCCTGCGCCTCACCCGGGCCGCGCCCCCAGGCCGACGCGTCACGCCGTGGAGGGTGCGGCCGCCGTGTGTTCCGGGCCGCCGCGCGCGGCGCCGTCATGGCTCTCCGCGCCCTCGGGCCGTCTCAGTCGTGTCCCGGCGGCCTCCCTCCTGCGTGCCGCCGCTCGAATCGCGCCCGCGCGGCGTGGTGGGCTTCGTGGAGAAGCCGTACGACCGTGCTCCGCGTGCGCTCTCCGGGATTGACGACCGACACCCAGCCGTGCGCACCGTAGACCGGGTGCGGCATCACCTGGTCGGCTGCCGCGTGGTCGCGTTCCCGGCCGAGACGGCGCGGGTCCTCCCCGGTCAGTTCACGAAAGGTCGCCCGGTCGACGTGGATGTTCACCCGCCATCGGTGCGGTGGGTCGAGATCGGAGGCGGAGTCGTCGGGCTGGTCCTTGGTGACCACGGTCGCGTACGGCTGCTGGTTCCGAGGCATCCGCCCGTCAGGTGCGTAGTAGAAGAAGGCGTCCCCCCACGCAGGCTCGGGAAAGTCGCTCCCCGGCTCCGGGACGAGGACGAAGGCGCCGTGGAAGCCCCGAACGACGGTGATGATCTGCTGGATACTCATGCTTCGAGCATCACCTTCAAGTGCTTGTGTGGGGTTGGCGATGGACGAGCAGCCGAGCGGCCGGCACCAGGGGCCGCTGCGCACCGTGGACGTCGCGAGAGAGTCCGGCTACTCGCTGCAGCAAGTACGCGACCTGGAGCGGCTGGGGGTCATCCCCCCGGCTGCCCGGTCGGCCAACGGCTACCGCTCCTACACACAGGTCCATGTGCGAGCCCTTCGCGCGTACCGAGGGCTCGCGGCCGCCGTCGGGCCCGTCGAGGCACGCCGGATGCTGCCGGGGCTGTGGACCGCGACCGTCACTGAGGCGGCGGCGGCGGTCGGCGCACTGCACGTGCGGCTCGCGCGGGAACGGGAGGAGGCCCTGCGGGCCCAGGAAGCGCTCGATGCGGTACGGGCCGAGACCGGCACCGCGGGAGTCGAGCGGGACGGCGACGCCATGACGATCACCGAGCTCGCCGGAGCACTCGGCCTACGCCCCTCGACCCTGCGGTTCTGGGAACAGGAAGGGCTGCTCGCGCCCGAGCGGGTGACGTCGCTGCGAGCACGTCGGTACGGTCTTCCTGACATCGGGGCGGCCCGGATCGTCGCGGCCCTCCGTAGCGCCGGCTACGGCGTTCCCGCTGTGCGCGAGTTGCTCGGCACCCTGCACCGGCCCGCCGGTCTGGAGGAGACCCAACGCGTTGTGCGGACACGTCTCGACGGGATCGCCGCGCGGACCGTGGCGCTGCTCAGAGCGGGCTCGGACGTGGCGGCCGTCGTCACGACCGGGCGGGAACCGCCGCCGGACTCGGGACGCGCCGGCGTTGTGTGACCCAGGTGCCGGACCGGGGCGTGCATGCCGGCAGCGCGCCGGCAGCCGCTCCGGGCGGTCACCCCTGACAGGGCGCCGGCGGCGGGCCGGTCCGTGAAAGGCCCGCAGTCGGGCCCGAGGCCTCGCCCGCGGCGGTGCCGCCGGAGCCTGTCGATCGAGTACCCCGTCACGGGCGCGCAGGGGCGGTCACGGGTCCGCCGTACGTCTCGATGACGACCTCGACGCGTGCCCGTAGCACTTGAGTATGACCCGGCCCCCCTATCCAGGCCGATATCGCGGCTTCCGCGGAACCTCCGCTCTCCGTCGACATCTTGATCACCGAGTCGACCGGAGAAGAGAGACAGTTGATGGACAGTCAGGTGAGTGGGACGCAGCGGGCGAGGGCTTCCGCCCCGGAGTACCAAGGAGCTCTTGGGTCGTTGTCGGTCAACGCCTCCCTTCCGGAGGTGCTCGCCCGGGGCACCGAGGAACTGCGGGCAGCGGAGCGGGCCGGTGACCGGCAGGAGGTGGCGCGCTGCGGGCTGGCAGTCGCGGAGGCGAACCGGAGGCTGGGGCGGATCGAGGAGGCCGACCGGGCGTGGAAGGCGAGTTACCGGGCGGCTCGTTCGGCCGGCCACGAGGGCGCGATGGCGTGGGCCCTGTGGAGTGGGGGCACGCTGGCCCGCCAGCGGGGTTCGTTCGCTCTCGCGTACCGGCTGCTGCGGCTGGCGGCCGAGATGGGCGAGCGGGGCGACGATGTCGTCGTACGGGGCTACTCGCTGGCGGGACTCGCCGAAACGGGGCGCATTCAGGGCGACTACGAGGCTGTGGGCCGGCTGCACGAGCAGTTGCTGGCCGAGGCCCGCCGTCGCGGTGAGGCCAGGCACACGGTGTGGGCGCTTGAGGGGATCGCGCAGATGCACCGCAACACCGGCGCCTACGACGCGGCGCTGGCGCTGTTCGAGGAGGCGGCGGACACGGCACTGCGTGCGGAGGACCGGCGCGGGTGGGCGTGGGCTCTGCGCGGCATCGCGGATGTGGTCTCCGTGCGCGACGGTGATGTGGAACGTGCACTGTCGCTGCTCTCGCAGGCGGAGGAGGCCTGCCGGGAGATGCGGTTGTCGAGCGCGCTCGCCTACAACCACAAGATGCGGGGCAACGTGCTGTACCGGGCCGGCCGGTATGCCGAGGCGCGTGAGCTGTACGAGCGGGCGCTCGCGGAGTTCCGCGAGATCGAGGAGCCGCGGGGGACGGCACTGTCGCGGCTGGGGCTGGTCAAGGCGCGCGCCCGGCTCGGCCGGGACGCGGTTCGGAGCGCCGCCGAACTGGCTGAACTGCGCTCGGCCCTGGACCGCATCGGGCTGCGGCACGCCCGGGAGATGGTCGAGAAGGCGGCGGCCGAGCTGGGTGTGGGGCCGCTGCCGGACGGCCACGCGGCCACCGGGGGCGGGGAGCCGGTGCTGCCCGCCGGTGGTGCGGAGGCGCTGCGGACTGCGGACGTCGAAGGACTGCGGACTGCGGACGCGGAGGAGCTGCGGTGAGTTCCTCCCTTTCGCCGGTGTACTCCCCTTCCGGACCGTCGGACATCGCTGCGGCAGGTGTGCCGCACGGCCGAGGCACCGCGGTGGGCGGTGTTCTGCGGCGATGCCGGGAACTGGTGCGGCCCGCGCTGGTGGAGACGGTCGGTCGGCTGCATCCGTGGACCGCTGAGATGGCGGCGTACGCGCTGGGCTGGAGCGATGCGGCGGGGACACCGGATCCGGACGGCTCCGAGGGCAAGGGGGTGCGGCAGGCTCTCGCCGTACTCGGGGCCGAGGCGGTCGGGGCGGACGGTGGTGTGGCCGTCGCGGGGGCGGTCGCCGTGGAGCTGGTGCACACGTTCTCCCTTCTGCACGATGACATCATGGACGGTGACGCACTTCGGCGGCGGCGCCCGGCGGTGTGGAAGGCCTACGGGACGGGTCCGGCCGTCCTCGCCGGGGACGCGCTCCACGCCCTCGCCGTGCAGTGCCTGGCCGGGGCGCCGGGTCCCTGGACGGGGGAGGCGGTCCGGCGGCTGTGCGGGACGCTCAACGCGCTGGTACGCGGCCAGGCGGAGGACCTGCGTTTCGAGCAGCAGCCGTGGAGCGGACCCGGTGCGGTGGGGATGGACCAGTACCGGTCGATGGCGGAGCACAAGACGGGGGCCCTGCTGGGCTGCGCGGTCGCGCTCGGCGCGGTGCTGGGCGGCGGGTCCGCCGCGACGGTGGCGGAGCTGGAGCGGGCCGGGCGGCATCTGGGTGTGGCCTTCCAGGCGGTGGACGACCTGCTGGGCATCTGGGGTGAGCCCGCGGTGACGGGGAAGCCCGTCCACGGCGACCTGCGGCAGCGCAAGAAGACCTTCCCGGTTCTCGCCGCGCTCGCCGGGGAGGGGCCGGCCGCAAGGGAGCTGGCGGCGCTGCTGGAGTCCCCCGAGCCGCCGGACCGCGCCACGGCGGCGCGTGCCGCCGTGCTCGTGGAGGAGGCGGGCGGACGGGCCGCGACTCTCGGCGAGGCCCGCCGGCATCTGGACGCCGCGCGCCTGGGGCTGCGGGGGCCGGCACTGGCGCCGGATGCGGCGGGGGAACTGGACGCGCTGTTCGTCTCCTTGCTGGACCGCAGCCGGTGAATCGGGCGGTCGCGGGGGTGCCGACTGGCGCGACCGCGCAGCCGCCCGCGGGCGCGGGACATGTTCGGGAACGGGCACGCGGACTGGGGCGGCCTGTCGCCGGACGCGCGGCGGAGACGGCGAGGTCACCGCCGGGCTCGGCGCGCACCTTCGTGCCGGTCGGCGCGGTCCCGTTCCCGGCGTCGTACGGGGTCGCGCTGCGGGCCGGGGACGGCCTCCCGGGACGGGGACGGGGCGCGGGTGCCCGTCAGACGTGTGCCAGCAGCCGGTCGAGGGGTGCGGGTACGCGTTCGGGGTCGAGGGCCGCGACCAGAACGCGGCCGTAGTGGATCTTGCGTCCCTTCTTCGTACCGAGGAAGCGCCGCAGCTGCTGCTGTGCGGTGCGGCCCCGCTGTGCGGGCTGGCTCAGGAAGGTCCGCAGGGCGCGCAGGTCGCCCTCGGCCCGGACGAGTTCCTCCACCCGCGTCTCTCCCAGCGCGCGGATGAGTTCGTCCTCCAGGTCCGCCGTGCACACGAAGAACCCCTGTCCCGCTTCGCCGGCCCGCTCCCAGCCGCGCGCGTAGTGGCGACGCTCCCTCTCGTCGCACAGCCCGGCGAGGCGCAGCCGCAGACCGGGGGGCCCGAGGAGGGAGGCGAAGCGACCGACGTTCATCGCGCCGCCCATCGAAAGGACGCAGACCCCCTCGGCCGCAAGGTTTCGGCCGCGGCCGGCGGCGAGCGCGCCGACCGCAGCGACGTCGCTCGGCCCTTCGAGCAGGACGACTGCCCGGACGCGCAGCCGCGCGGCCAGGTCCCGCGCGGGGCCGCCGGGGCCGCCTGCCGCCCACGCCGTGACCGCTTCCCGGAACGCCCCCATGTCAGTCATGGGAAGAGTCTCCGCCGGTTCCGGCCGCCGCGGTAGCGAATTACCGCGGGCGCGTTGTCGGCGGTGAGCGGTCGAGGCCGGGGTCCCCCATCGGCCCTCCGGATTCCGGAACGGGGCGCCGGACCGTCCGCCCGGGAGGTTCTCGCGGTGCCGTGACGGGGTCGGCCCCGTCGTCCGGCACGTCCGGGCGAACGCTGCACGGCCGTCCGGCGGATGAACGGCGCAGACCCCTGCGGGCCCTTGGTCCATGGCTGTTGCGCCGCAGGCGCGGGCCCGCACGGCGTCTCCTCATCACGCCCGGACGGAAGCCGGGTCGCCGCCGACGGAAGGGAGCAGCACGGTGCGGTGTCACCGCCGGCGAGCGAGATCGGGAAGTGCGCCGCGCTCCGTCCGGCGCCACGCCTCGTGCCGGGGCAGTGCCCGCCGCTTCAGCGGCCGGCGCGCGGCGGGCTCGCCGAGTCGGGCCGCCGCCGTCCGCCAGGCGGCTGTCACCACGCCGTGCGCCTCCGCCGTACGGGCGGACCGGTCACCGCTGAGGCGCACCGGTGTCCCGACGTGGACGTGGAGGGCCGGGCGGCGCAGTGGAGCGGTGGCCAGCCCCGCGATCTGTTTGGCGGCGCTCCCCGAGGTGATCCGGCGGGCACCTGCCTGGCCCACGGGTACGACGGGCGCACCGGTGCGCCCGGCGAGGCGCGCCAGGCCGCTGCGGAAGGCGACGGGCGGGGCTTCGGCGGCGTCCGTACGGGGCGGGAGCCCGCCCTCGCCGTAGACGAGGACCAGCCGCCCCTCGGCCAGGGCCGCTGCGGCGAGGTCGAGGCATCGGGCGGCGCGCCGGTCGTTGCGGTGCACGGGGATGTGGCCTCCGCCGGCGAGCGCACGGCCCAGCAGGGGGATGCGCCAGAGCCCCGCGGTCGCCATGACGACGGGCTCGACGCCGAGGTGGTGCAGCGCGGCGAGGACGACGGCCGGGTCGGCGAGCGAGGTGTGGTTGGCGGCGACGATGCTGCCCGGTGCGAGGACGGTACCGGCGTCCGTGGTCACGGTGAGCCGTCCGACGGCCGGCACCAGGACCTTGGCGAGGCTGCTGAGCATGCGGGCTCCCGGTCTCGGCGATGGTGGTCCCCATCGTCGGGCCCGGGACGCCGACGGGCATGAGCACACGTACTCACCGTCACCGGTGCGGGATACCCAGACCAGCGGTGCCGGCACGCGCGCCGGCCCCCGGGGCGCGGTCGTCGAGCGGAACACCCGGCACACGGGCACGGTGCGCGGACCACAGCCCCCCACCACCGTGGGGCGGCGCCCGCGTCGGCCGACGCGGGCGGGACGGGTACCGAGATCGGGACTCGTGCGCCACCACGAGGATTCCGGAACGATCGAGACGGAGCGCACTTCGCCGGTCAGCGGCGCAGGGCCGCGTCGAGCTGGTGGTAGAGCGTGTCCAGGCGGCTGCGGCCCGGGCTGCGCGCCGGCATCCGCCGCAGGAGCGCCCGGACTTCCTCCGGGGCGTGCTCGATCGCCCACCGGAGCTCCTCGTCACCGACCCCGGGGTCGTCGCCCGACGCGAGCTCACGGGCCCGTGCCTGATGGACCGCAGGTCCGAGTGCGTGCTTCGACTGGTGAGGGGTGGCCAGGGGGTGGATGTAGGGGGTCGCCGCCGCGTAGCACGCGGCGCGGGCGGCGGTTGCGGCAGCCGGGTCGTCGACTGCGCGTGCGGCCGCGTGGGCTGCCCAGGCGACGGAGCGCAGCCGCCCGGTCCGCTTCCCATCGCGCACGAAGGCCCGGATGCCCTCGATCGCCTCGCGAGGTCGGGTGTCGCCGGGAGCCCGAGCCTCGAACAGCGGGAGCGCCCGCTCGACGCAGTCGGCTGCCCAGCGGCCGAGAAGCCGCCTGTCTTCGTCACTGATGGCCACTTCATCCATCCGCACATTGTGCCCCGTTCGGGCGTTGTCCGTCTTGCCGGGCTCCATCGGTGACGGTGCCGGCCGCCTCGTCCGGACCCGGGAACCGCGAAGCCCAACCCGCCCCCCGAAGCGGCCCGTTCACCGCAGTGCGGCGCCGGGACGCTCGGGTGACGTTGCCTCAGTTTCGATGTGCGGGGTTGCGCGGGGCGTGGGTGGGGTGCGGGTGGGAGGGTGCGGGTCCGGGACCGGTGCAGCAGGTGCTTCCCTGCCGTCCGGTCAGGGTGTCGGCGTCGGCCTTGACGACGTAGACCTCCCACGGCTCCCGGCCGGGGCCGTGGACCCAGACCTTGTCCTGGAGGGCGTAGCAGCAGGTGGTGTCTTTCTCCTCTTCGGTGGACAGCCCCGCTTCGGCGAGGCGGCCCGTGGCGGCGTGGACGGCGTCGGTGCTGTCCACCTCGACGCCGAGGTGGTCCATGCGGGTCGCCTCCTCCGGGCTCCCCTCGATGAGGACGAGCTTGAGCGGGGGATCGGTGATGGCGAAGTTGGCGTAGCCGTCGCGGAGTTTGGCGGGCTCGGTGGCGAAGAGCCTGGTGTAGAACGCGACCGATGCGGCGAGGTCGGGGACACGGAGGGCAAGCTGTAGACGGGACATGATGGAGCCTCCTGGTTGAGAGGGTGGTCAGCAGCCGCCGGAGGCGGCCGGGGCGCCGGCACCGATCCGAAGAGTGCCGGGCGAGGCGCAGCAGCCGCCGCCGGCCTGGGCGGTTTCGGGCTCGTCGAACAGGCCGGCTCCGCCGCAGACGCCGGTCTCGGGGAGGGCGAGTTCGACGCGGGCGGCGGCCTCGTGGTCACCGGCCAGGGCGGCGGCGATGGAGCGGACCTGCTCGTAGCCGGTCATGGCGAGGAACGTCGGGGCGCGGCCGTAGGACTTCATGCCGACGAGGTAGACGTCCTCCTCCGGGTGCGACAGCTCTCCGACACCGTGGGGGTGGACGGTTCCGCAGGAGTGGACGTTCGGGTCGATCAGCGGTGCCAACGCCACCGGGGCCTGGAGGCGCTCGTCGAGGCCGAGACGCAGCTCGGTCAGGAACGTCAGGTCGGGGCGGAAGCCCGTGAGGACGACGACCTCGTCCACCGGGTCCAGTCGGCGGCCGTCCTCGGCGACGAGCACCAGTTGTTCGCCGTTCTTCTCGATCGCATCGGTCCGGAAGCCGGTGACGGCATCGGCGCAGCCCTCGTCCACGGCGGCCTTCGCCGCCAGGCCGAGCGCACCGCGGGCGGGGAGCTCGTCGGCCGCGCCGCCGCCGAAGGTGGAGCCGGAGATGCCGCGCCGCAGGATCCACACCGCGTGCGTGCCCGGGGCGTCCACGGCGAGGTCCGCGAGCTGGGCGAGGGCGGTGAAGGCCGAGGCGCCGGAGCCGATGACGGCGGTGCGTCTGCCCGCGTACCGGGCGCGTACTGCGTCATCGCGCAGGTCGGGCACACGGTAGGAGATGCGGTCGGCGACTGCCCGTTCGCCGAGGGCCGGCAGGCCGTCGCCGCCGAGGGGCCCGGGAGTCGACCAGGTGCCGGAGGCGTCGATGACGGCGCGGGCGGTGACCCGCTCCTCGGTGCCGTCGGCGTGGACGAGGTGGACGGCAAAGGGCTGCCGCCCGCGGTCGGCGTCCACGACGCGGTCGCGACCGACGCGCGAGACACCGGTGACGCGGGCACCGAACCGGACCCTGTCCCCGAGGGCATCGGCCAGGGGCTGGAGGTAGCGCTGCGCCCAGTCGCCGCCGGTCGGGTAGCCGGTGCCGTCCGGCTTCACCCAGCCCGTGGGTGCCAGGAGCTTCTCGGCGGCCGGATCCACGACCTCGGCCCAGGTGGAGAACAGCCGCACGTGGCTCCACTCCCGCACCGCGCTGCCCGCACCGGCTCCGGCTTCCAGAACCAGGGGCTCCAGACCTCGTCCGACGAGGTGGGCAGCGGCGGCCAGACCGATCGGGCCGGCCCCGATCACCACGACGGGCAGGGTGGCGGTGGGTGCGTTCACGATGACTCCCCATTCTGTTTCGACATCCGTCGATGGCTTGTTTCCGCCAGCATGGCAGCTACTTAGACGTGAGTCAATATAGACAGATGTCGATGTCACTCGGACCCGGACGCCGCTCACGATCCACGCCCCGCACGCGAGGGATCGGAGCGGCACGACAGCCCCGTCACACACGCCCGAGCAGACCGGACCGCGCGAGTGGGGAGCGGGGTGACGCAAGGACGCGATCACCACCCGGGAACGGGGCCGACAAGGCGGGCCACACCTGCCACTGGGCTATTGATTCGACGCATGTCAACATAGACGTATGTCGAACGTGAAGACGCTGCCGCTGGTCGAGCCCACCGACGAGGGCGTCGTGCCGTGCTGCCCCCCTCTGACCGAGCGGCCGATGACGGCCGAGGAGGCAGAGACGGCCGCGCGCATGTTCAAGGCGCTCGGCGATCCGGTCAGGCTGCGGCTGTTCTCCTCGGTCGCCTCGCACGACGGCGGCGAGGCGTGCGTGTGCGACATCTCCGACGTCGGCGTGTCCCAGCCGACGGTGTCCCACCACCTGAAGAAGCTCAAGGAGGCCGGGCTGCTGACCTCGGAGCGGCGCGGTACGTGGGTCTACTACCGCGTGGAGCCGTCGGTCCTTGCGGCCATGGGCAAACTCCTCACGACGGCCACGGCCGCGGCCCCGGCCGTGTGACCGCCGGGCGGGACCCGGGGCCGCCGACCGGCCGAGGGCGCCCCTCGGGCGCTCCGGCCGAACGCGGAGACGCCGCGGAGAACCACCCGCCGCGAGACCGCCGGGCGGCGACGGAGCCCCCCTTGCCCGGTGCGGGCCCTCGCCGGAGCCGGCGCGTCGTTCCCGTCTCGAACCGGCGGCCGCGACGGCGGCCACCGCACGGCATCGGGCCCGACTCCGGCGGACACGCCGCCTTCCTCGCCGACGCACTCCACATGGCGGCCTGCGCGGCGGTGTGCCACGCCGTTTCGGCGAGGGGGACGGGAACGGCCGACTCGGCGGCGGGGTGGGCAGCGGAGCAGCCGGCGGCGGGGCCGGACGGGCACGACCGGGACCTCCGCGCCGGCCGGGATCATGCGGCGGGCTGCGCCTGGGCTGTGCGGCCGGGCACGAAGATGAGCGCGACCAGGGCGAGGCCCACGACGGCACCGGCGAGTTGGGCGCCGACGAACCCGGGGACGGAGGCGGGGGCGATGCCGGCGAAGGTGTCGGTGAACGCCCGTCCGACGGTCACCGCCGGGTTGGCGAAGGACGTCGAGGAGGTGAACCAGTAGGCGGCGCCGATGTAGGACGCGACCGCGGCCGGGGCGAAGCGGAGCCGGTCGGTGCGTGCCAGGCCGAAGATGAGCAGGATCAGTCCGGCCGTCGCCACGACCTCGCCGAGCAGCAGGTTGCCGGCGGACCGGTCGTGTGTGGACCACTTCACCAGCGGCTCGCCGAACATGGCGTCGGCGAGGACGGCCCCCGCGATCGCACCCGTGACCTGGGCCGGTATGTAGACCGCGGCCTCGCGGGCGGTGACGCCCCCGCCGCCTCGACGGGCGGTCCACCACTCGGCGAGCGTCACGGCGGGGTTGAAGTGGGCCCCGGAGACCGGGCCGAGCAGGACGATCAGCACGCCGAGCCCGAAGACCGTGGCGAGCGAGTTGGCCAGGAGCTGGAGGCCGACGTCCCGGCTGAGTTCGGTGGCCTGGATACCGGAGCCGACGACGACGGCCACCAGGGCGGCGGTGCCCACCAGTTCGGCGACCGCCCGGGCGAGGAGGGAGGTGCGGGGCGGCGTGGCACCCGGCGCGGGCTGCGGGTCCGCGGCCGGAGCCATGGCGGAACCGGCCGGGCGGGCGGAGGCGGCCTCGGTGGCGCTCAACGGAACTCCTTGATGCGTGCAGTCGCGGATGCGCGGTGATTCAGGGGCAGGAACGCTTGGTGTTCGCCTCGGCCGTGGCGTGCGCGGCCCTGGCCAGATCGGCGAACTGACCGGCCAGCGAGTCGAGGACGTCGGGCTTCAGCCGGTAGTAGGTGAAGCGCCCGCACGGCTCGGTCTCGACGACGCCTGCCTCGCGCAGCACCTTCAGGTGGTTGGAGAGGTTCGTCTGCCTCGCGCCGGTCTCCTCGACGAGATGGGTGGTGCAGAGCGTCTCCTGGGCGAGGAGGGTCACGATCCGGAGCCTGAGCGGGTCGGCCAGAACCCGAATCAGGTCAGCGTCGACTGACGTCATCATGGGCTGATACTGTCACATCAGTGGCCGCTGACGCCACCAGGTGCCGAATGCACTCGTGCCTGATGCCCCCGCGTGACGTGGCAAGGACCGCGACACGGCAAGACACCGTACGCGAGACAAGAGAGAGACCCGCGATGGCCGAGAAGCCCTCCGTCCTGTTCGTCTGCGTCCACAACGCCGGCCGCTCCCAGATGGCCGCCGGGTGGCTGTCCCACCTCGCCGGCGACCGTATCGAGGTCCGCTCCGCCGGATCCGCTCCCGCCGACCAGGTCAACCCGGCCGCGGTCGAGGTCATGCGCGAGGTCGGCATCGACATCTCCGCCGAGACGCCGAAGATCCTGACCGTGGACGCGGTCAGGGAGTCCGACGTCTGCATCACCATGGGCTGCGGCGACACCTGCCCCGTCTTCCCCGGCAAGCGCTACCTGGACTGGACGCTGGAGGACCCAGCGGGCCAGGGGGTGGGGGCCGTACGCCCGATCCGCGACGAGATCAGGAAGCTCGTCGAGGGACTGATCGAGGAACTCGCACCCGGGAAGACCAGGTGAGCGGAGCCTGGCGCCGTCGCGGCGGGCTCCCGGTACGGTCGACGGCCTCGCCCCGTCCCGGGATGCCGAGTCGGAGTCAGGCGGCGGAACCCCTTCCCGGCGCGCTCACCCCACGCCGCGCGAAGAGCGCGCCGCAGATCTCCCCGGCGCGGACCGCGGTGGCCGACAGCAGGGACGACGTGAGACCGCGGGTGTGTCTGTGCTCAGTGCCGCCCTGGAGGCAGACGGCCGCCGTCACATAGGGCGCGGTCTCCACCCGGTGGTCGCGGTCGACCCGGAGAGCGTCCCCCTCGTCCCCGAGGCAGGGTTTGCCGACCTCCCCGAGGTCGTCCCCGAGGCCCCGCGGCCGGTATCCGGTGAGGTGGACGAGCAGGATGAGGCAAGCCGTACCTCTCAGTGGCTGAGGAGGGCTCACATGCGGATCGTCACGATCGGCTACCGGACCTGGGGACACCGGACGCTGCAGGCACTGCGGGAGTCCGAGCACGAGGTCCCCCTGGTCGTCACGCATCCGAAGAACGACCACGCCTACGAGAGGATCCGGAGCGGCTCGGTGGCCGACCTCGCCGAGAAGCACGGCGTACCGCAGTCCGCGCAAGCGCTCAAGAGCCCGTCACGCCGAGGCCTCGGGTCCTCCTTATCCACGCCATAGCCTGGATCGGCGCATACTCGGTACCGAGGGGTGGGGGAACCATTCGCCTGGAGTGTGAGCGATGCCAGGGACCCGTTCTCATTCACGCTATGCGGCCGACCGGGGACTGACCACCCGCATGGTGACGACCATGTTCCTGATCGGACTGCTGTACGTCGTCTTCGTGGGCGTGCTGCTCGCCGTCCTGCGCGACTCCTGGCCCCTCGTCCTGTTGATCGCGGGCGGCCTGTTCATCGCGCAGTTCTGGTTCAGCGACCGGATCGCCGCGTACAGCATGGGCGCCCGCGAGGTCACCCCCGAGCAGGCGCCCGAGCTGCACGGGGCCGTGGACCGCGTCTGCGCCCTGGCCGACATGCCGAAGCCGCGGGTGGCGGTCGCCGACAGTGACATGCCGAACGCGTTCGCCACCGGGCGCAGCGAGAAGACGGCGCTCGTCTGCGCCACCACCGGCCTCCTCCGCCGCCTGGAGCCGGAGGAACTGGAAGGAGTGATCGCGCACGAGCTGTCGCACGTCGCCCACCGCGATGTCGCGGTGATGACCGTGGCCTCCTTCCTCGGCGTACTCGCGGGGATGATGGCCCGGGTCTGGCTCTACAGCGGGCTCGGCCGCAGCAGCCGCGACAGCAACACGGCCATAGCGGTTCTGGTGATACCCCTGGTGAGCGCCGTGGTCTACGTGATCAGCTTCCTGCTGACCCGGCTGCTGTCGCGCTACCGGGAGCTGTCCGCCGACCGTGCCGCCGCACTCCTCACCGGCCGCCCGTCGGCACTCGCCTCGGCACTCACCAAGGTGACCGGCCAGATGGCGAGGATCCCGACGCAGGACCTGCGCAAGGCGGAGCCGTTCAACGCCTTCTGGTTCGCCCCGGCGTTCTCCTCCAAGGAGAGCCTGGGCCGGCTGCTCTCCTCCCACCCGACGCTGGAGCAGCGCCTCGACCAGCTCAGCAGGATCTCCCTGCGGCTCGGCCGCCCGTGACGGGCCCGGCACCCTCCGGCCCGCACCCGGGGGAAGGGCCCGCGCCCGAGGAAGGGGACACTTTTCCATGGGACTCCTCGACGCCATCCTCGGCCGCACCAAGCCGGTGCGGCCCGACCTCGACCGGCTCTTCGGCCTGCCCGCCGCGGCGATCACCCTCCAGGCGGGAGCCGGCTTCTCCCCGACCGGGGCCGGCTCGGTGTGCTTCGCCGGTGTCGAGGGCGCAGCCTTCGCAAGGATCCAGAACGACGTGCGCGAACTGCTCGACGCCGACACCGGCCGGGGCGGCACGCCCGTGGAGTTCACCCGGGACACGTACGGCTACACGTGGCTCCTGGCCCGCCACCCGGCCGACGACACGGCCTCGCTGGTGAACGACCTGCATGCCGTCAACATCCTCCTCCAGGACGCCGGGTTCGGCCCGCAACTGCTCTGCTCACTGGTGGGGTTCCGCGACACCACCGCGGACCGGGACCTCGCCCTGGTGTACCTCTACAAGCGGGGCACCTTCTATCCCTTCGCCCCTCTTCCCGGAGGCGCCGAGAAGCGCGACAACGCCCTGGAACTCCAGGTCCGGGCCCTGCTCGCGGACGACCTGCCCGTCGAGGACGATCTGAGCCGGTGGTTCCCCCTCTGGGGCGCGCCCGGAATCGCCGCGCAGGCGGAGGACGGCGGAAACGGATGACGGGCGTCCGTGCGCAGTGCGATCGCCGGCGGCGTCCGCGGCGGGGAGGCCGCACGGGCGACGGCTCCCGGCGAAGGTTCCACCGGCACGGGCGATGGCCCCAAGATGACGGCCCCTGTTGCCGGCGTACCAGATCGCCCGGTCCGTATGCGGCCACGCATGGGACGGAATCCCGTCGTCCAGCAGGGCCGTGAGCCGCGGCTCGTCCAGCGACGCGGCGGAGAACCCGTAGAGCACGGTCAGCCGTGAAGCGATCAGACCGTAGTCGAGCGTACGGGCGAGGGCGTGTTCGTCGAGGACGGTCTCCTCGACGGGCGTCGTCACCAGGTACTCGGGGCGGGAAGGACCGGCCGAGGTCAGGGAACATCAGGACGTTGCGGTGGCGCGGGTCGGCCATGAGGCCCCAGCGGAGCGAGCCGGCCGAGCGCGAGGCGCGGCTCCGGCCGAGCAGGTGCTGAACTGGTCGGGCCTGCCCGTGGTGCACATCCGCCCCACGTCCTTCCTGGACAACCCGCTCCACCCCTCCGGCCCGGACGACCCAGGAGAGCGGCACGATCGTGCTGCCCTTCGGCGCGGGACGCACCTCACCGGTCGCCGTGGCCGACGTCGCCCGGGTCGTCCCCACGGTGCTCCGCGGCCCCGCCCCGCACATCGGGCACGCGTACGAACTGACCGGGCCGCGGACGGTCGACATGCACGAGATGGCCGAGGAGTTCTCCAGGGCACTGGCCGTTCGGTGGCCTACGTGGACATCCCCCTGGACCGGTGGCGGGCCGAGGTGCTCGCCGGGGTGGGGCTTCCGCCGCACACCGAGCAGCACATCGTCACGACGGCCCGGCTGCACCGGGAGAACCGCCACGACCGCGCCTCCGACGACGTGGAACGTGTGACCGGCGTCGCCGCCCGCCCGGTCGAGGCGTTCGTGGCCGCCCGCAAGGACTTCTACCTGGGCTGATCCGCTCCGGCCGGCTGTCCGGTCGCCGCCCGGGCAACGGTGGCGGCCCGTGCCCCGGCCGACGGCGATCACGCTCGAGGTGTTCGTTCCGGGCGCCGAGACGCCACCTCGCGCCGGCACACCGCCACGATACGGATAAACGGATAAGAGGCAGCCGTCAGTCGCTCCCGGCCGCGCGCTCGGGCACCCGTCGCCGCACTCCGGACGCGAAGGCGCGGCATCCCTCCGACAGCCGGCTGCAGGGATCCCGGAGCGGGACGCGGCAGCACTCAGTGCATGCGCAGCCCGGAGGGGGTCTCGGTGCGCCCGAACACGGGCGCGAGGATCAGCTGGGCCGCCCCCTCGGCGATGCGGTACGCGCTGCCGCCCGCCGGCGCGACCATCAGGTGCGTCCGGGACCGGAGCTCGGCCCGCACGCCGCGTACGAACTCCGCTTCCGCCGCGGCGACGGCCCGGCCCCCGAGCAGCACCTGGTCGATGTCGAGCAGTTCGGCCAGGTTGGTGACACCGACGGCGAGGACACGGGCGGCTTCGGCGACGTCACCACGGTCGATCGCGGCCAGGCACAGCGCTTCGAGGCACCCTCGCTTGCCGCAGGCGCAGGCGGGTCCGTCGAGTTGGACGACCTGGTGCCCGAACTCCCCGGCCCCGGTCCGCACGCCCCGGTACACGGCCCCCTCCAGTACCAGACCCGCGCCGATGCCGGTGCCGAGGTGCAGGTAGGCGAAGGAGCCGCTCTCGCCCTGCAGCAATATCCCCAGGGCTGCGGCGTTGGTGTCCTTGTCGAGGGCCACCGGCAGGCCCAGCCGGCTCGCCAGTTCGTCGCGCAGCCGGTAGCCGTCCCATTCCGGGTAGCCCGTGACCCGCAGCGGAACGCCCGCGCGGTGGTCGAGAGGCCCCGGCATCGCGACTCCGACTCCCAGCACCCGCGGTGCCTCCTCGCCGCCGGCGTCCGCAGTGCCCTCGGGCCCCTGCCACCCCTGGGCGGACTCCCCTGCCTCCGGAGCTCCGCCGGCGCCCGCCCGGCCGTAGCCGCCTCCGGCCCGGCCGCCCAGCGACTGGTCCAGCAGCGCGCGCACCTGGTCCGCCACCCGGTCGGTGACCACGTCCGGTCCCGCGCCGAGGTCTGCGGACACCGCCCGTGTCGCCACCCGCGCACCGGACAGGTCCACCAGGACCGCTGTCATCTCGTCCCGGTCGAGTTGCACGCCCACGGCGTACGCCGCCGAGGGTTCCAGGCGCAACGCCGTGCGCGGCTTGCCCCCGGTCGACGCGTGCCGTCCGGCCTCCGCCAGGAGCCCCGCCTCCCGGAGCCGGGCCGTGATCTTGCTGACCGCCTGCGGGGTGAGGCCCGTGTAGTCGGCGATCTCGGGACGGCTGATGCCCACCTCCCCGGCCGTCCGCAGCAGATCGAGCACCAGCGACGCGTTGTGGCTCCTGAGCAGGGACAGGTTCCCGCCCTGGCCGCTCACCTGGTCGGCGACCGCCGGGACGGCCGCCTCCTCGCCCGACGGGACGATGGGATCTGCCCAGTGCACACGCACACTCTCATTGTGCGCCCGCCCTCCGGTTCGGCAACGGCGTTGTCTAAGAGTTCCGCTCCTCCAGCGTCGCCGGCGCCCGCTGAACGGTCCGTGCCGGATCGGGCAGGGCCGCCGGTTCCGGCCGGTCACGGCTCCCACCGGGGAGCGGCGTCAGCCACCCTCCCAGCCGTCCTCCCGCACCCTCGCCGCGAGGTCGATCTTGGTGTACGTGGGACGGCCGGCCTGCTGGTACTTGTCCTTCACCCGGTCCAGGTAGTACTTGGCCGTGTGGGGGCTGACACCGGCACGGCGCGCCGTGGTCTTCAGCGTGAGCCCGGAGGCGTACTCCACCAGCACCTGGCGTTCCTTCGGGGACAGGCTCGGCCGGGCGGGCCCGTCGTCGTGCGCCCACGCGAAGGCGAGCTCCGCGGAGTGGGCCGTACCGCCCGAGGCGACCTCCTCGACCGCCCGCACCGGTGTCGGCAGATCATGGTCCTTGGTGAGGTAGCCGTCCGCGCCGGCCGCGATCGCGGCGACGATCCGCCTGCGGTCCGCCACGGTACTGATGACGAGGACCCGTGGTCCGGTGGCCCGGAGCCGCCGGATGTTCTCCGGTGGCTGGGATCCGTCACCGAGCACCAGGTCCAGCATGACGACGTCGTAGGGCAGTCGCGCCGGCGCGCCGCCGACGGGGTGTCCCTGGGCGAGGAGTTGCTCCACCGTGCACGCCGTCGCCGCCAGGCGTACGTCCGTTCTCTCGGGGTGGCCCGGAGCGCCAGCCCATGAAGCACGATGATCGTCCAGTTCAGCGGCATGCGCCGGTGTGGGGTGGCGCTCCAGCCGCAGGGTCGGCTCCGGGGGCCGGATACCGGGCATGCCGAGGGAGACTGTGCGGGTCTTGCGCAGGGTGCGGGTGGCTTCTTGATCTGTTCGCGTTCGTCGTCGGTGAGTCCTTCGAGGTCGGTCTCGACGCGGCGGATCAGAGTGCGGATGCGCTTGATCTCTTCCTCAGACGGGGTCGATTCGGTGCGGGCCCAGTCGTCTAGTTCGGTTGCGGCGGCGAGGCGTTCGCGGTCTCGCAGGAGGGTGTCGCGGTAGGCCCGCAGCTCGGGCAAGTATGACGGGTCGGTGCGGAAGTGATCGCAACCGACGCAGCGGAACCGGAACGGGCAGCCATGGCCGCTGGCCTTGACGTTGGTCGGCTCGACGCAGATGCCGTAGGGGACGGAGACCTGGCCGATGCGCAGGCGGGCGTGTTCGTGCTCCAGGAGCTGGCGGGCCTGGGTCCAGATCCGGTTGCCGTGCCGGTCGAATTGGTGCGAGACGAGCTTGTCGACTGCGGACCGGGTCCGCTTCTCGGTCACCCGATAGTAGGTTTGTGCAGTTTGCAATGATCTGCGCCCCATGAGCTCGCGGAGCACGTCGGGCAGGGTTCCGGCGTCCGCGTGTCGTTGCGCGTAGGAGTGCCGGGAGGAGTAGGGAACGACTTCCAGCTCGGGGAACTCGGTGTCGTCGGTGAGGAGCAGGGGTGGCATGGCGTTGACCCAGCGGCGGTGGACGTTGCCGATGTGCTGCATGCGGAACGGCTTGGTGCCCTCGGAGTCCTGCTGGCCGGGGGAAGAGGACCAGCTTGGACAGGTCGGTGTCCGGGAAGCGGGCGCGGACGGACTTCTTCTGCCTGACGATGATCTCAGCGGTGGAGTCCGGGATCGGCAGGCGGCAGCCGGTGCGGTTGTTCTTGAAGTCGGTGCAGATGAGCACGGACTTGCTGTGTTCGTCCGTCTCCAGGCAGTCCCAGGGCAGGCAGCCGATCTCGTCGGGACGTCGTCCGGTGTCGACGAGGATCTCGATCGCGTTGCGCATGTCGTCGCTGCCGTCGCGGATCTGGTCCAGGGTGGGAAGCCGCTCGCAGAGCTGGCTGAGGATCTCCCTCGGCAGGGCTCGGCCTGGTCCCTCTTCGGTGATGACCGGAGGCATGTCGTGCCTGCGTAGCGCGAAGTCGTCGGGCAGGTCGGCGAGGATCTCGCCGGGGCGGGGCAGGCCCATGTCGCGGATCTCGCGCAGGAACCGGCCGGTGAACCGGGAGACCGTCGTGCGGCGGAAGGAGCTGATCTCGCCGGCGTGTTCCAGGTGGGCGACGTACTGGGTGAACGCCTCGATGTCGCTGCGGCCGAGCGCGGCCATGTTCTCCCCGCGGTCCTCGCGGGAGCGGACCAGGCTCTGCCAGAGGAAGCGGAGGCAGAGGATCATCTCGGAGAGGCTGTTGGGGATGTTCTTGCCGTAGCGGCGGGGAATCTCGTCCAGCACCCACGTCTTGCAGGCCCGCCGCATCCACTCCTGGTGCAGCGGAGTGAAGTCCATCCTGCGCCACTGGCCCAGGCCGAAGACGCCCATGTTCCAGACGCCCTTGATCTGTTCCAGCTCCGGTGTGGAGACGGCCGTGGCGAGCACGCGGCGAATGGTGTTGGCCATGCCGGCGAGGTGAGAAGGTCGGCGATCTCGTCCAGGACAGCGCCGGCGTCGGCGGCGTTACTGGCGAATCCGTGCCTTGTGTCCGCAGAGGCCGTGTGCGAGTGAGTTCGTGTAGTGATTGATCGGGACGTTCGCTGAGACCGGTTTCGCTTCGATAGCCGCGCACGGTGTTGCGATTCCCGGGCGGTCGAGGTGATGCAGATCACTCTTTTGTGGGGTTCCTGCTCCATCTTGACGAGACCTTCTGCGGCCGGGCTGTCCGTGGTGTGAGGCAGAGTGGCCGCCATGGGAACGAGTCTTGGGACTGTGGTGATCACTGGTGCGGCCGGGCGCGTTGGGTCGGCGGTGAGGGTCGGTCTGCGTGGTGAAGCGGAGCGTTTGGTGCTCGTCGATCGTGTCGGGCTTGCCGCGCAATCGCCAGCCGAGGAGGTGCGACAGTTCGATCTGCGCGACGCTGAGGCGGTGACAGCGGCCTTGGAGGGGGCGGATGCGGTGGTGCATCTGGGCGGGGTCCCAGATGAAGCACCATTGCCGGACCTGCTGGACGGCAATGTTCGGGGAACTCATAACGTCCTGGAGAGTGCGCGTCGGCAAGGGGTTGGGCGGGTAGTGCTCGCCAGCAGCAACCGCCTCACCGGGTTCTATCCAGTCTCGGAGAACGTCACGCCCGAGATGCCGCCGCGTCCGGATGGTCTCTACGGGGTGAGCAAGGTAGCGGTCGAGGCGCTGGGGCGCCTGTATGCGGACAAGTTCGGTCTGTCCGTGGTGTGCCTGCGTATCGGGAGCTTTGAAGACGCGCCGACCGAGCGGCGACACCTTGCCACCTGGCTGAGCCCGCGCGACTGCCTCGGCTTCGTCCACGCGGCTCTCACCGCTCCCGGTATCCGGTTCACGACTGTCTATGGCGTTTCTGCCAATACTCGCCGGTTCTGGGACATCGAGGCTGGGTCGGCCCTCGGATACACGCCTGTGGACGACGCGGAAGTCTTCGCGTCGCGTATTCCGCCGGAAGGAAACTGGGCGGATAGTAGTGATCTGCAAGGCGGCGCGTACGCCAACGCGGAATACACACTTCGGCACATCTGAGCGAGAGCTGACCGCCGTTGTGGGGCGTCTCAACTGCAGCTCCCGATCACCGTGGTTCGCGGAGCGGCAAGGCTGCTGACCCGGCCCGTCCCGGCGGCGGACTCTCGAAGATGAACAATCCCCTCGTGCTGTGCGGCGAGCCGGGCCAGGGTCTGGGTGCGGAAGTCGGTGAGCTCGTCGATCGTCTGCTCCGACGTGGCCAGTCGCTCTCTGAGCTTGGCGTTCTCGTCCTTGAGACGGATGATCTGGGCTTCGCGGGGTTCGGGGATCTTGCCGAGCTGCTGCAGGGCCTGGAGGCGTCGCTCGAACTCGGTGCGGAGGTGTGCGTAGGGGCGGGTGCCGTCGAAGGCGGTGCGGTCGACGCCCGCTTCGTGGGCGAGGGTCTTGATGTCGCACTTGCCGCCGGGCGGGATCTCGCCGCGAAGGAGCCGGTCCATGGCGGCCCGGATGCGGTTCTCGTTCTCGGTGCGCTGAGCCTGGGAGATTCTCATGCGGACTCCTCGTCCATGGTGTTGGCGGCGTCGATCTCGGCGACGACGCCGAGGGCCCGGGTCGTGGTCGGCTTGGAGCCGGGTGCGTTCGGTCTTGCGTGTGGTGCCGAGCCGGCCGAGGAAGATCTCGGTGCGTTCGGCGTGCTCGGCCCAGACGGGACGGTGGCAAGGATGATGGGCGGCCTGCGGACAGCGGGCGGAGTCACACATCCCGACCAGCGGACGGTCTGCCGTCGGGGTGCCGGCCAGCTTGAGGCAGAGCGCCCGGGACGGATGCGATGCCGGTCACGCGTACCGGCACGGCGGAACCAGGACGCGGCGATCGGCGTTTGATCCCCTGAGCGGCCGGCCGCGCCGCCCATCCGTGAAGGCGAAGGGGACGGGGACGACGTGATGAGCGACAAGGCCCGCAAGCTGTTCGAGGCGCTCGATCTGGACAGCGACGGAACGCTGACCCGCGAGGAAGTGATCACGGCCCTGCGGACGAAGGGCCCGCACCTGGCCGCGGCGGGGGATCTCCCGTTCTGGGGCGTGGGGGACGCCGATGCCTCCTCGGCGCTGTTCGACGCGGCCGACCAGAACGGGGACGCGGTGCTCACCCTCGAGGAGTTCGCCGCGGTGGTGGACCGCCGTTTCGGCTGGCGGTGACATCCGAACCGGCCCGGCTCGCCGCCAGGGCGGCGAACGGGTCCCCGAGCGACACCGCCACGGTCGCCCGCCGGCTGCGTACCCCACCCGTCGGCCTCACAGGGGAGCCGGAGGAGCCGTCCCGTATCGCGCAGGCATGGCCCGGCCCTCGCGGGCAATGCGGTGAGAGCGACGCGAACGTGGATCGTCCACTGGCCGTTCGTCCGCGCACCGGCGGCGTGCCGACACCCGGAAGACCGGCGTGTCGGCGCCGGAAGAACAGTAGGAGGAGGAGCCCGGTATGGAGTCGGGGGAGCACTGGCGGGAGCGGGCGGCCTGCAGCGGCACTGAGGCGGACGAGCTGTTCGCCGAGGCCACCCAGCAGAACAAGGCGAAGGCCATCTGCGCGACCTGTCCGGTTCAGACCGAGTGCCTGGCCGAAGCACTCGACACCGGGGTCCGGTTCGGCGTGTGGGGCGGCATGACCGAGCGGGAACGTCGCGCACTGCTGCGCCGGTCCCCGCACGTCACCTCCTGGCGTCACGCGCTCGAGGCGGCCCGCCGCGACCACACGCGTCCGCGCGCCGGCTGAGCGAGGGCGCCGGCCGGGCACGGGCGCCTCTCCGGTGCGCGGGGGCCGCCGTTGGGCGACCTCCCGAGCCGGCACCGCGGCGACATCGGCAGGGCTCCCGGAGCATTCCTTGCCTCTGAGGCAAAAGATTTGCCCAGGAGGGAATGACTGTGGCTCAATGGCGATATGCCCGAAGACACCACGGCGAGGATCACCGGGGAGACGAGCGCCGCACTGTCCAGTGTCGCATCACAGCTCCGGGACCTGCGCAAACGCGGCGGCCTCACCGTTGAGGCCGCCGCACTGCGACTGGGGCTGTCCCCGGCGCACCTCTCCCGGCTGGAGACCGGGCAGCGCCAGCCGTCGCTGCCCATGCTGCTGACTCTGGCCCGCACCTACGGCACCACGGTCTCCGATCTGCTCGGCGAGACACCTCCCGAGCGGGACCCCGTCATCCGGGCCTCGGCGACGGGGTCGGTGGGAGCGGACGGGTGGACCTACCGACAGGCCGGCGGCTCCCGGCGCGCGATGCAGGCGCTCCGCGTGCACGTCCCGCCGACCGTCCGGGACGAGCTGGTCCGGGTCCACGCCGGCGAGGAGTGGCTCTACGTACTCACGGGCCGGCTCCGGCTCACGCTCGGCGGCAAGGAGCACACCCTCGAGCCGGGCGACTCCGCCCACTACGACAGCCAAACCCCCCACCGGATCAGCGCCGTGCCGCCGGGGGGCGCGGACCTCCTCTTCGTCCACACCCTCCTGCAGAGCCACGCGAGTGATCTGTGCGTAGGAGGAGGGGATCCGACCTCGCTCGGCACCGGACGGCGCACGAGCTCTCCCGAAGGAGACGACCGTGCCGAGTGAGAAGACGGGTGTCGAACGCGGGGACGGCCGGTTCCCCAAGGGGTTCGCGCTGCGCCTGTTCGCCTACATCGTGGCGGGGCACCTCGTGGCCGGCTTCCTCTACCTGCTGTTCTCCGTCGGCGCGAAGTAGGCGGTCCACGAAGCGGCGTGCGCCGCGGACCCGGCACTCGCCTACCGCCCGGGCGCACGGGCCGGGCACGCTCGCCTGCCGTCACAACACGACGGCGGGAGCGGCCGGATGAGAGTCACGGGCGCTTCCGGGGTCGCCCCGCGCTGCGCCGCCGACCGTCCGGCTGTGACTGAGCACGCTAGTTGTCCAGTGAGTGTGCAATCTGGCCAGTTGAGTGCCTTGCCGCTGAGCCGGGACCGATAGGCCAGGGCAGCTGCAAGTTCCCTGGTCGTGTGGTGAGTTCGGGTAGCCGCCGGTTGGGGCGGATAGAGGTGCAGGCACGGGCTTCGTGATCATCGTGGTGTCTTAAGCCCGTTGATCACGAGGTGGCCCGTGCCTGCCGCTGTAT
>NZ_JASHLT010000120.1:0-1238 GCF_030056615.1 Streptomyces sp. HNM0645
CGGCCAGCGAGGCGGCCGGGCGGGTCGTCGACCGCTGCGTACAGATCTTCGGCGGACGCGGCTACGACCGCTCCTACCCCGTCGAACGCATGTACCGGGAACTGCGCGTGGACCGCATCTGGGAGGGCACCTCCGAGATCCAGCGACTGATCGTCGCCAACGAACTGGTCAAGCGGGGCACCGGGGCCCTCGCCCTGCCCCATTCCTGATCCGGCTCGCCCGCCGACCGCCCCTTCTTGCCGGCCCGTTCGCCCACCGGCGACACCACCGCCGCCCCGATCACCGACCCCTACGCGCCGACGCCTACGCCGACGCCGACCCAAGAGGACTGACTGCCATGGACTTCCGTCTCACCGCCCGTCAGAAGGAGCTGAAGGACTCAGCCCGCGGGCTCACCGACTTCATCATGAAGTACGAACTCGACTGCGAGGAGAACAACGGTCTGCCTGCGCAGGCCCACCACGAGATCCGCGACGCCGTGCTCGCGAGCGGGCTCCAGGCCGTCAACATGCCCGCCGAGTGGGGCGGTGCGGGGCTGACGATCCTGGAGCAGGCGATCGTGCAGGAGGAGCTCGGCAGGCTGACGGGCGCACTGTGGGACACCGTGTGGCGGCCGGCGAACGCCCTGCGGTTCTGCACCCCGGAGCAGCGCGAACGCTATCTCGTCCCCGTCATCAGGGGGCGGCGGCGGGACTGCTACGCGGTGACCGAGCGGGACGCGGGCTCGGACCCGCAGGCCATCGCCACGACGGCGGCCCGCACCCAGGACGGCTGGGTACTGAACGGTGAGAAGTGGTTCGTCACCGTCGGGGACCACGCCGACTTCATGATCGTGCTGGCGGCCGCCGGGGAGGAGGGTGCGCCGACCCTGTTCCTCGTCGACAAGGAGACGCCGGGGATCGAGATGACCCGGGTGCCGCGCTTCATGCACACCTTCGTCTACGAGCACCCCGAGTTCACGTTCACCGATGTCCGCGTGGGCGACGACGCGGTGCTCGGCGGGGTCGGCAACGGATACGACATCACCAGGTCCTGGTTCACCGAGGAGCGGTTGATGATCGCGGCCCGTACGACCGGGGCCGCCGAGCGCGCCCTCGAACTGGCCCGCGACTGGGCCGTCGAACGCCGCCAGTTCGGCTCCCCCATCGCCGACTTCCAGCTCGTCCAGGGCATGCTCGCCGACTGCGCCGTCGACATCGCCGTCAACCGCGCGTACACCCACCAGGTCGCCTGGGAGG
>NZ_JASHLT010000121.1:0-1202 GCF_030056615.1 Streptomyces sp. HNM0645
GCGTCATCGCGCGCCCCGGGCGAGCCGCCGCAGCGCCCCGGGTCCGTCGTCGAGCACCTCGGTGGCCAGACGTGCCCAACGAGCCAAGGTACGGCGGCCTCCCCCTCCGTAACCGATCAGCTCGAAGTGGAGCACCTGCACGAATGCGCACGCCACCTGCACCGCGATCCGCTGCTCGTCGGCTCGCCCGCCGTGTGAGCGATAGCAGCCCCACAGCCCGCCGGCGACGCGTGCCAGCTCGTCCTGGGGAAGACTCAGGTGCGTGCCGGTCACCAGGATCTGGCATACCGCGTATCCGACGTCGAGAGCGGGCTCGTACATCCCCGCGTGGTCCAGGTCGATCACCGTCACGAGCGGCGGTACGGCGGCGAGCCTGTCGAGGTAGACGTTCTTGGGATGCAGGTCCCCGTGTCCCGCCACCAACCGCACCTTCCCAATCGGCTCCAGGACCGGATCGAGTAGCTCGGCCAGCCACTGCACCGCGCCGAGCCCGTCCCGCGCATGCATGGCGGCGAACTCGGCCAGATCCGCAAGCCGGCGCAGCGTCTGCTCGTGCAGTGCGGGGCGGGGCGGCAGCTCCACCGAAACGCCCTGCAGGACGGTCAGGAAGCCGACGACCGCCTCTACGGCACGGTCCGCCTCGGAACCGGTCAGCGACAGCGCCCAGGGCCTGCCCGGAGCATGCTCGGTCACCAGCGTTCCCGACGGGTGGAAGCCGAGCGTGCGGACTACCTGGTACGGGGGACGGTCGAGTCCGGCGGCGCGCAACTGACGAGCCGCCTGATCCGCTGATCGTCCACTGCGGTACGAGTCATGCNTACCTCGGTCAGGAACCTGGAGTGCCGCCGCCGATGCCTGGTCACCACCACCTCACCCACCCCCCATGCCTCGCCGACACCACCGGAGATCACCTCACGCAGTACCCGGGCGCACTCGGCCGCGGTCGGCGGAACCTCGCTCATGAACACTCCGTCACCACCAACTCCTGCCAGTGCAGCGGCGCGTGCCGCAATCTCATCGCCGACCGAGGAGTGCAGACCCCCCGAGGTTGCACCTGAGATTGAAAGGGTGGGGTGACAGGGGGCGTTGGCGGTGCTACATCCTCGTCATGAGGTACGCGGATGGCGGCGGTCTGACCGCCGCGGGGCGGGCGAAGCGTGAGGCGGTGCGTTTCGATGCCGTGGAGATGTTCGAGCAAGGGG
>NZ_JASHLT010000122.1:0-1086 GCF_030056615.1 Streptomyces sp. HNM0645
CACCGTCCTTCACATCGCCTCCCGGTGCACCTACGGAGTGCCGCGCATCCATGCCGAACTGCGCAGGCTGGACCGGCGGGTCAACCGCAAGCGAGTGGAGCGGATCATGTGTGAGCGCGACATCACCGGGGTCACCCGGCGCAAGCGCCGGTCGCTGACCCGTCCGGCGAAGAAGGCGGTACCCGCTCCCGACCTGATCGGCCGCGACTTCACGGCCGCCGCCCCGGGGCAGAAACTGGTCGGTGACATCACCTGCATCCCCACCGACGAGGGCTGGCTCTATCTCGCGACCTGGCTGGACCTGGCGACCCGCGAGATCGTCGGCCACTCGATGGCCGACCACCACCGCGCATCCCTGGTGGTCGACGCACTGACGATGGCCGCCGGCCGCAGCAACCTCCAGCCCGGCTGCGTCGTGCACTCCGACCGTGGAGCGGAGTACACCGCTGACAAACTCCGCCGGGAAGTACGCCGGTTGGGGCTGCGGCAGAGCATGGGACGAACCGGCTCGTGCTACGGCAATGCCGCCGCCGAGAGCTTCTTCGCGCTGCTGAAAGCGGAGATCGGCCCCCGCCGCTGGCCCGACCGGATTACCGCCCGCGCTGAGATCTTCACCTTCATCGAGACCTTCTACAACCGCAAGCGNTCCCCGCACCGTTGAACTTCCCCTCCAGCGGCTCCGCAGCAGCGATCAGCCACTGGATCAACGTGCCCAGATCGTCACTTGACCCGATCGTGCTCTTGCCGAGATTCGCCAGGGTCGTCGACCCCATGTCGAACTTCACGCACCCGCCCCCGTATCAATCATGTCGTACACCAAGACAGTTCAGTCGTTCAGCGTCACGACGGTCCCGTGTGCACCAGCTGTCACAGCGTGTCGAACATACTCTCCCATGAGGCATTGCAGACGCAACGCGACCGGGACAGGTGGCGTGACCTAGATGAGTGAGTCCGATGTGTGTGCTGGTCGCAACCATGGCGAAGGGCGCCCGTTGGTCAGTGTGTGAAGACAAACCTGGACGCCCTTCTGGCGGCACTGTACGTGTTCATCGACGACCATGTGGCGCCTTGTCGCCGGATCGGGCG
>NZ_JASHLT010000123.1:0-1590 GCF_030056615.1 Streptomyces sp. HNM0645
CCCCGTACAAGCGGCCGAAGCAGCCGACATCTGCCTCGCCCTCGTCATCGGACTGGAAACCGCCCCCGACAGCCGGCGCCTCCTCCCCCGCGCCGCGGACGCCCTCATCACCGGCCTCCTCCAGCAGAACGGCACGACGGTGGTGACGGCCCCCGGGCCCGCCGGTGCCCTCAGCGCTCAGACGTAGCGGCACGGTGTCCGGCCTCGGACCAGCCTCCCCGGCGTCAGCCTGACGAGGGGAGCCGCGGGAAGGGTCGGACGGGGCGCTTCGGCCGACGCAGGAGTGTTCCGTGCCGGTTGCCGGCGGGGAGGCGGTGGCCGTGCCGGTCTGGTGCGCGAGGGTACGGCGGTCGGCGAGGAGGCCTGCGAGGGCCAGGGCGGCGAGCGCGATGACCGCGGTGCCGTATCGGGCTGCCGTGGTGGGCAGGTCGCCGGAGCGGACGACGGTGGCGCCGCCGAGCACCGCGGGGATGCCCATGCCGAGGTAGGACACGACGATCGAGGCCAGCAGGGCCAGGGACGCGGTGTTCGGGAGTCGGTGGCGGCCGGGCGCCTGGGTGGCTGACTCGGTGAGGGTGTCGGGGACACGGGTGGGACTCTTCATGGCAGCGGCTCCAGGCGTGCATTGGCACGGGGCCCTGCCGACGGGCGGGTAGAGGGGGATGGGCGTTCGGGTGCGCCGCACCTGCCCGGCACGGGTTCCGGGCCAGGCACGTGCGGTGCTCAGCGGGGGCTTGCCGACGTGGCGGCACCGGTTGTTCCGGTCAGCGTGCGGCTGCACCCGGGTGGGCGCCCGCTGACTGGGAGCGCAGAGCCCGCGTCGTCCCGTCCGGGGGCCGTCACCACCGTCGTGCCGTTCTGCTGGAGGAGGCCGGTGATGAGGGCGTCCGCGGCGCGGGGGAGGAGGCGCCGGCTGTCGGGGGCGGTTTCCAGTCCGATGACGAGGGCGAGGCAGATGTCGGCTGCTTCGGCCGCTTGTACGGGGNCCGGGGGCCGTCACCACCGTCGTGCCGTTCTGCTGGAGGAGGCCGGTGATGAGGGCGTCCGCGGCGCGGGGGAGGAGGCGCCGGCTGTCGGGGGCGGTTTCCAGTCCGATGACGAGGGCGAGGCAGATGTCGGCTGCTTCGGCCGCTTGTACGGGGTCGGTGGTTCCGGCCTGGGTGAACAGGTCGGTGAGCAGGGTGCGCAGCTCGGTGGTGAAGGTGGAGCAGGTCTCGGCGAAGAGCCGGGCTTTGGCGTCCATGAGTTCGGCGGTGTGGGGTGAGTCGCCGATGAGTTGGAGGGCCAGGTCGTGTTTGGCGGCCAGGACGCCCCGGATGCGGTGGGCATCGGGGGCGTCCTCGGCTGCTGCCTGCCGGGCGCGCTGGAGTGCCTGGGCGTGGAGGCGTTCGGCGAGCTTGCGGAAGGCGTCGTCCTTGTTGCGGACGTACTGGTAGACCGCAGACCGGGACACTCCCATCGCGGAGGCGATGTCGTCCATCGTGGTACGCCGGACTCCGTGCCGGACCAGGCAGGCGTAGGTCGCGTCGAGGACTTCGGAGTACCGGTCGGCGTCCATCTGTCAGCCCAGCTTCTTCAGCAACTCCCGCG
>NZ_JASHLT010000124.1:0-916 GCF_030056615.1 Streptomyces sp. HNM0645
CGGAAACCACCACGGTCATCATCACGACGCGGACCACGATCATCACGCCGGTCGTCCCGACGTCCGTAGGCACGTTCGTCGCGGGGGAAGCGACCGTCGCGGCTGTCCTCCCGCCGGTCGTCACGGCGCCCGTAGCCACGGTCGTCGCGAGGGAACGACCCCCCACGGTCGCGGTCGTCGCGACGGTAGCCGCTCCCACGGTTGTCGTCCCGACGCGGGCCCCCGCGATAGCCGCCCCGGTCGCCGCCCCCGTCTCGGCGGCGCGGCTCGCGCTCAGGACGATCGTCGGCTGAGTTGGTGGGCATCGGTGAGGCTCCTGTCTTCGAGTACCGCAGTCAATTCTCGCGCAGCCGGCCGACCGACGCGCTTCGGGAAAACACACAAAACAAAAAGGACCCGTGGTCCCAGCTGAACGCTGGGACCACGGGTCCTGAAAGATTGTTCGGCGGCGTCCTACTCTCCCACAGGGTCCCCCCTGCAGTACCATCGGCGCTGAAAGGCTTAGCTTCCGGGTTCGGAATGTAACCGGGCGTTTCCCTAACGCTATGACCACCGAAACCCTATCGGGTTCGAGCGAACAAGCACACTTTTCAATTGATTAAGTGGATCTGGTTCGACCGGTGCGACTGTTCGCAACCCGGGAACCACACAGTGGACGCGAGCAACTGAGGACAAGCCCTCGGCCTATTAGTACCGGTCAACTCCACCAGTCACCTGGCTTCCATATCCGGCCTATCAACCCAGTCGTCTACTGGGAGCCTTACCCCATCAAGTGGGTGGGAGTCCTCATCTCGAAGCAGGCTTCCCGCTTAGATGCTTTCAGCGGTTATCCCTCCCGAACGTAGCCAACCAGCCATGCCCTTGGCAGGACAACTGGCACACCAGAGGTTCGTCCGTCCCGGTCCTCTCGTACTAG
>NZ_JASHLT010000125.1:0-692 GCF_030056615.1 Streptomyces sp. HNM0645
CACGGCGGCAGAACCCCAGCCGGAGTCTTCGCCCGCACAGGACAACGACTCCTCGCCCTCGCCGCCGGCATCTGGCACAACTGGACCACCAACGCCGCAACCAAACGATCACTGATCGCCTACGACCACTGAAAACATCGGACTCATTCATCTAGGCGCAGAGCCTCCTCGGTCAGAGCACCCCCAACACCATGTCCCCGCGCGGCCTCGTCCACGACCACGTCCTCGATGCGAGCCCGCAGACCGGAAGGCAAGGGAAACATGACCAACGTCAGCATCCCGACTACTTCACCTTCGACCCGCGCCATCAACACCGTGTTCGCATCGCCGGCGAGCAAGCGCTGCACTGCTTCACGATCCAACGGGCTGGCTGTGCTCGAAAGCTGAGGCAACAAGCGCGCGAATGCCTCAACCGACTCGTCGTTTGCTTCACGGACGACCACAACCTCAACGCTCATGATCTCGACCCTACAGAGCAAGTCCCATCACAAGGCGGCACCCCAAAGATCGATCCACGCCTAGTACTGCAACGGTCTTTGCCGTGACGGTTTGGCAGTCGGATCGTTGTGCTGGGCATGGGGTGGGATGTGGTGCCGGCGGATGTCCGGCGTTGGTCGTCTGGGCTGGCTGAGCTGCATGAACGGTTCGTGTATCGGTTCAACAGGCTGGAGCCGCGGGAGTCGTCGCTGGCG
>NZ_JASHLT010000126.1:0-1153 GCF_030056615.1 Streptomyces sp. HNM0645
TTGGGCGCCCTTGTCGGTGTGGAAAACGACGCCGTGCACCCGACCCCCGCGGGCGGCCACGGCCATCTCGATCGCGTCGGTGACCAGCGAGGTGCGCATGTGGTCGGCGATTGACCAGCCCACCACCTTCCTCGAGCAGATGTCGATCACCGTGGCGAGATAGAGCCACGTCGCGCCGACGGCTATGTAAGTGATGTCGCCGCACCACCTGGTGTTCAGCGTGTCCGCGGTGAAGTCGCGCATCACCAGGTCAGGCGCGGGCGGCGCGGTCCTGTCCGCGATCGTCGTCCGCTTCTTCCTCCGCAGGTGACGGCCGACGATGTGGTTGATCCGCATCAGCCGGGTGACGCGCTTGCGGTTGATCCTGCGTCCCCTCGCACGCAGTTCAGCATGGACGCGCGGAGCCCCATACGCCCCCTGGTGTTCGGCATGGATGGCGCGGATCTCGCTCACGGTCCGCTTCTCCTCGGCCCGGCGCTCGGCTCGGGCCTGCTCGGTGGCCAGGTGCCGNTGACGCGCTTGCGGTTGATCCTGCGTCCCCTCGCACGCAGTTCAGCATGGACGCGCGGAGCCCCATACGCCCCCTGGTGTTCGGCATGGATGGCGCGGATCTCGCTCACGGTCCGCTTCTCCTCGGCCCGGCGCTCGGCTCGGGCCTGCTCGGTGGCCAGGTGCCGGTAGTAGCCGGCGCGGGACACCCCGAGCACCCGGCAGATCCGCTTGACGCCGAAGTCGGCGCGGTTGTTGGAGATGAAGTCCCAGCGGCGGGGGCTCACTTCACCTCCCGAGCGAAATAGGCCGCTGCCCGGCGCAGGATCTCGCGCTCCAGCTGCCACTCCTGCTCGGCCTTGAGCAGCCGGGCGTTCTCGGCCCGTAGGCGGGCCAGCTCCTCCTCCGCGCTCACGCTGCCGTCACGGCCCACGGTTACGGCCTGGGCCTCGTCCTTGCGCACCCACGTCCGTAGCGACTCCGCGGTGATGCCGAGATCCGCCGCCACCGCCGCATACGTCCGCTTCCCGGCCGCGGCCCGGTAGAGCGCGACCGCGTCCTTCCTGAACTCCTCCGGATACGGAGACTTGCGTCCCACCTGAACATCCCTCCCTGGACCATCAAGATCCATTGTCAGGGTGTCCACTCCAAAGGATCATCCTCA
>NZ_JASHLT010000127.1:0-501 GCF_030056615.1 Streptomyces sp. HNM0645
CCCGGCCGACGAGTACGTCGTGCGCCGGCACGAGCCCGCGCACGAGATCACGACCCTCGCCGACTACCGCGTCCGGCACGGCAAGTACAAGACCGACACCGACCTCCAGGCACTGCACGCCGCCCATCCGCTCGTCGCGATCTGGGACGACCACGAGATCGCCAACGACGCCTGGTCCGGCGGTGCGGAGAACCACACGCCCGGCACCGAGGGCGACTACGCGGCCCGCGCCGCGGCAGCCAAGCGGGCCTACTTCGAGTGGATGCCCGTGCGCACCTCCACCGAGGGCACGGTCTACCGCCGGCTGCGCTTCGGCAAGCTGGCCGACCTGCATCTGCTGGACCTGCGCTCGTTCCGCTCCGAGCAGGCGTCCGTGGGCAGCGGCAAGGTCGACGACCCCGAGCGCACGATCACCGGCCGCGCCCAG
Organism: Streptomyces sp. HNM0645; assembly: GCF_030056615.1. Classification (NCBI taxonomy): domain Bacteria; kingdom Bacillati; phylum Actinomycetota; class Actinomycetes; order Kitasatosporales; family Streptomycetaceae; genus Streptomyces; species Streptomyces sp. HNM0645. The sequence continues at coordinate 428 of NZ_JASHLT010000127.1, forward strand.
CTGGACTGGCTCAAGTCCGGCCTGGCGTCCTCGGACGCCACCTGGAAGCTCGTCGGCACCTCGGTGATGATCTC
>NZ_JASHLT010000128.1:0-476 GCF_030056615.1 Streptomyces sp. HNM0645
TGGCCTTTCAGCGCGGTGTGACCGCAGTGGTAATTGTTGGTGGGCAGCCACTGTGGGAACGCTTCGCGTCGTTTGTGGACCTTGACCCAAGGCCGGGAAGGTAGCGTATTTCCGCTGCTGGCAAGGGGGTTGAGGTCCAAGCTGTGGCCGCGTAGAGGCCCGGTCCGAGCTTGTGGATGAGCCCGGTGTTGGCCCATCGGGACAGTTGCCGATACATGGTGTGCAGGGTGATGTCGCCGAAATGGGCGGCGATCTCCGCGGGTCTCCACAGGCGAGTCGGGTCGTCCTGCAGCAGGGCGAGAATGCGATGCCGTCGGCGCTGGGCTGGAACAGTGTGGCGGTCATCGCGGGAGACGGTGGCCAGAGGTGGCTGTTCGGGGCCGGGTTCGAGGACGGTGACGGCGAGGTCGGTGATCGTGCGGCTGCGGTCAGGGCGGCCGTCGTCGTGTCGCTCGCTGTAGCGGGACATCGGCGAC
>NZ_JASHLT010000129.1:0-881 GCF_030056615.1 Streptomyces sp. HNM0645
TTCGTGACGTTGCAGCAGGGGCTGTTCCGTCCCGTGGTGAAACTGCTGTCGATCGGTGTGAAGATCCAGGCCTCTCTGGCGCTTTTCACGCGGGTCTTCGAGTATGTGGACCTTCCGGCGACCGTCACCGAGCGGAAGCACCCGGTCCAGTTGGCCCGACCGCAAGGCGAAGTGCGGTTCGAAGGAGTCGACTTCGCCTACGACCCGAGCAGCGGGCCGACTCTGCAGGACATCGACATCCGCGTACCGGCCGGGACGTCCCTTGCGGTGGTGGGCACGACGGGCTCGGGCAAGAGCACGCTCGGGCACCTGGTACCCCGCCTCTACGACGTCACCGCGGGGCGAGTGGCCCTCGACGGCGTCGACGTCCGCGACCTCGGCTTCGACACCCTGTCCCGGACCGTGGGGGTGGTCTCCCAGGAGACGCACCTCTTCNCGCTTCGCGGCTCCGGAGGCGACGGACGAGCAACTCGTCGAGGCCGCGCGAGCGGCCCGGATCCACGACCACATCGTGTCCCTCCCCGACGGCTACGACACGGTGGTCGGAGAGCGCGGCCATCGCTTCTCGGGCGGCGAGAAGCAGCGGCTGGCCCTGGCACGCACCATGCTGCGCAACCCACGCGTCCTCATCCTCGACGAGGCCACCAGCGCTCTGGACACCCGCACAGAACACGCAGTGCAGCAAGCCATCGAAGCCCTGTCGGCCGGACGCACCACCATCACCATCGCGCACAGGCTGTCGACCGTGCGGGGCGCCGACCGGATCGTGGTCCTGCACGACGGACGCATCGTCGAGCAGGGCACCCACGAGGAGCTCTTGGAGCGTGACGGCAGGTACTCGGAGCTGGTACGTCGCGACGCCGAACCGGTTCCGGTCGCCG
>NZ_JASHLT010000013.1:0-143014 GCF_030056615.1 Streptomyces sp. HNM0645
GCAGCGACAGGCAGAGCACCCAGACGCTTCTCCACCACGGACGTCACCGCCACTTCAAGACGCTGACGCTGAGACCGTGGCCGCGGGGACCGGGAAGTCATCGACACACCCGATCCAACGCCACACCCCCGGCCCAGGACACCCCCAGGCCGGTCACACCATACGAATCAACGACCCGCGAAGTACGGGTCTAGAGCACGAAGGCCGGGTTGCCGCTGTCCGTGACCATCGGACGGCCGGCGGAGTCCCAGGCCTGCATCCCGCCGTCGATGTTCACCGCGTCGATGCCCTGCTGCACCAGGTACTGGGTGACCTGGGCGGAGCGGCCGCCCACCCGGCACATCACATAGGCCCGGCGGCCGCCGGCCACGGCCTCGGTGACCTCACCGAAGCGGGCCACGAAGTCGCTGATCGGGATGTGCACCGCGCCCTCGACATGGCCGGCCGCCCACTCGTCGTCCTCCCGGACGTCGATCACCAGACCGCTGGCGGGCACGGAAGCTGCATCCACCGAGGGCAGCTGGGCGAAGTTCATGGTCGGACCCTCTCTCGTACCTGGACTCGTCATGCCTCCCGCCCGCCGTACGTCCCGGCGCGAGCGAGTGGGCAACCTCCCGGAAAAGCTACTGCACCAGGGCGGCCAGCTCGGCCTCTCGCTCCGCGACCTGTGCCAGCAACTGCTCCGCGATCTCCTCGAGCAGCCGGTCGGGGTCGTCCGGCGCCATCCGCAGCATCGCGCCGATCGCGCTCTCCTCCAGGTCCTGGGCGACCACGGTCAGCAGTTCCTTGCGCCGCGCGAGCCACTCGAGGCGGACGTAGAGCTCCTCGGCCTCGCCGAGCCGTGCCTCATCGGGCGCGGGCCCCGCCTCCCACTCCCTCGTCAGCTCCCGCAGCAGCGCCTCGTCACCGCGCCCGTACGCGGCGTTGACCCGGGTGATGAACTCATCCCGGCGCGCCCGCTCCTTGTCCTCCTGGGCGAGGTCGGGGTGGGCCTTGCGGGCGAGCTCACGGTAGAGCCTGCGGGCCTCGTCCGTGGGCCGCACCCGCTTGGGAGGCTGCACGGGCCGGTCGGTGAGCATGGCCGCGGCCTCGGCGGACAACCCCTCGGAGTCGACCCAGCTGTGGAAGAGCTCCTCGACGCCGGGCATCGGCATCACCATCGCCCGTGCCTCCCGGGCCTTGCGCAGATCCTCGGGGTCTCCGCTCCGGGCCGCCCGCGCCTCGGCGATCAGCGCGTCGAGTTCGTCCAGACGCGAGTACATCGGACCGAGCTTCTGGTGGTGCAGCCGCGAGAAGTTCTCCACCTCGACCCGGAAGGTCTCGACCGCGATCTCGAACTCGATCAGGGCCTGCTCCGCGGCGCGTACGGCCTTCTCCAGCCGTGCCTCGGCACGCTCGGACTCCTCAGTGGCGTCCTCGCGCACGCCGTCGGCGCCGGGCGGGTCCTGCGCCGCCCGAGCGTTCTTCACGTTCTGATCGTCCACGCGGTGGTCGTCCTGCTCGTCCTCGTTCCGGGTGGCCGGGCCCCCGGGAGCGTCCTGAGTCACCCGCCCAGCGTATGGCAGAGCACCAGTCGCTCCGGCGGGCGGACGGACGATGCGCCCGTCACACACCCAGCTCGGCGGCTATCCGTCCACTGCGGACGGCGGTGACCAGATCGGCGTGATCGGCCTCGGTCCGGTCCGCGTAGACCACCGCGAAGCCGGCCACGGCCTCGTCCAGCTCCTCGCTCTTGCCGCAGTAGCCGGCGACCAGTCGCGGATCGACGCTGTGCGCGTGGGCCCTGGCCAGCAGCGCACCGGTCATACGGGCGTAGTCGTCCACGTGGTCCGCCGCGAGGGCGGCGGGATCCACGCTGCCCTTGCGGTTGCGGAACTGCCGCACCTGGAAAGGACGGCCCTCCACCGTCGTCCAGCCCAGCAGGTTGTCACTGACCACCTGCATCCGTTTCTGGCCCATCACCACACGACGCCCCTCGTGCGGAACTCCGGGGACCTCGAAGCCGGCGGCGGCCAGATGCGGCACCAGCACGGAGGGCCGTGCCTCCTTCACCTGCAGCACGAGCGGCTCGCCCCGGTGGTCCAGCAGCAGCACCACGTAGGACCGCGTCCCCACGCTGCCGGTACCGACGACCCGGAAGGCCACATCGTGGATCGCGTAGCGCGCGAGCAGCGGCAGCCGGTCCTCCGAGACGGTCTCCAGATACCCCGCGAGTGATGTGGCGACAGCCGCGGCCTCCGCGTCGGAGACCCGGCGCAGCACCGGCCGGGCGTCCACGAAGCGCCGGCCGCCGTCCTCCGACGCCTCGGTCGACTTGGCGGCGAAACGCGCGCTCGTGTTGTTCTTGGCCTTCTCCGAGACCCGCTCCAGCGTGCCCACCAGGTCACGTGCGTCGGCGTGCGAGACGAGCTCCTCGTCCGCGATGGCGTTCCACGCGTCCAGCACGGAGAGCTTCGCCAGCAGCCGCATCGTGCGCCGGTACGACCCGGCCGCGTCGTACGCGGCCTTGCGGCAGACGTCCTCGTCGGCGCCGGCCTCGCGGCCGGCGAGCACGAGCGAGGTGGCGAGACGCTTGAGGTCCCACTCCCAGGGGCCGACGGCGGTCTCGTCGAAGTCGTTGAGGTCGATCACGAGACTGCCGCGTGCATCGCCGTACAGACCGAAGTTGCCCGCGTGAGCGTCGCCGCAGATCTGTGCCGCGACGCCCGTGACCGGCGTGCCCGCCAGGTCATGGGCCATCAGCCCGGCGGAGCCGCGCAGGAACGCGAACGGGGTGGCCGCCATCCTTCCCACACGGATCGGTGTGAGTCCGGGGACCCTGCCCCGGCTGGACTCCTCCACGGCCCGCACCGCGTCGGGCCGCCCCTCGGGGAGCACCATCGTGGCGTGGGAACAACGCGGCACCTCCCGGCGCAGTGCCTTGCCGTCCCGCTTCGGGGAGTCCGGCACACCGCCCGGCACCCGGCGGGCGAAGCCGGTGACCTCCGGTATGCGCGCCTCGTCCGACGCCGTCCGCCGGTACGCCACCGTTTCGGTCCCACTCATGGCGTGACCGCCTCCCCCCGCTGTCGTGCAACATCAAGTGCCCACGACCGTACCGTCCGACCAGGCCGCCGTCTCCCCCTGTGGAAAACCGCGGCCGTCGTCCGCTTCACCGGCTCCGCGACACCGCAGGGGCCCCAAGAGCGCCGCCCACCGGAGATCGGGGCATCGGGACGCCATCCGATGGCGAAAGCCCCGGGAGGACCCTCCGGACCCGCGGGATGTCATGGACGACGTCCTCAGCAGGCCCCGTCCTCCGCGCCGCCGGGAAGGTGCGACTCCGCCCAGCGGCCCAGTTCCTTGAGCGCGGGCTCCAGCGCCGCACCGGCGTCGGTGAGCCGGTAGGCGACACGCAGCGGCGGGCCCTCGTCGACCTCGCGCACGACCAGCCCGGCCGCCGAGAGTTCGGTCAGCCGGTCGGACAGCATGCGCTCGCTGATCCCCGGGATGGCCCGTCGAAGCTCGGCGAAGTAGACCGGCCGCTGCAGCAGCACCGACACGATCTGACCGGTCCAGCGCTTTCCGAACAGCCCGAAGACACGCGTGATCCCCCCGTCGACCTGCTGGCACGCGTGCTCTCCGTGTTCCGCCATGCCTCCAGAGTACTGCCTCCCCGTGCGGAGGTGAAAAAAAGTAAGGACCTGTGTTATCTGTAGTTACGAACGGAACGGCGGCGGATACTTCCCATCTCCCGCCGGCCCCCCATCCCCTCACGGAGAACCCCATGGCCACGCTGCTGCACATCGATTCCGCCCTCTTCCCGCAGGGCTCCGCCTCGCGCGATGTCACCGCCACGTTTGTGAAGACCTGGTTGGAGGAGCACCCGGAGGGCAAGGTCGTCTACCGCGACCTGGCCGCGAACCCCCTGCCCCACCTGGACTTCGCCGCGGTGTCCGCCGGCGCGGACGACGCGCTCCGGGCGGAACTCGCCACCGAACTCGCCGATGCCGACGCTGTGTTGATCGGCGCCCCGATGTACAACTTCACGATTCCGTCCACCCTCAAGGCATGGCTCGACCAGGTGATCATCGTGGGTCACAACGCGGGCACTCCGGACGGACCCCTGTCCGGCACTCCCTTCACCGTGGTCGCCAGCCGGGGCGGTTCGTACGCTCCCGGTACGCCCCGGGAGGACTTCGAGTTCGTCCAGAACTACCTGGAGAAGGTGTTCGCCGGGATGTTCGGGGCCAAGGTGGACTTCATCGTCCCCGAACTCACCCTGGCGCCCAGCAAGCCCGAGATGGCCGAGCTCGTTCCGCTCGCCGAGGCCTCCCGTTCCAAGGCGTTCGCGGATGCCGCGCGGAAGGCCAAGGACCTGGCGGCACGGCTCGCCGCGTAAAGGCAGTCCCGGGGGCACGAGCGGCTCCCGCCGATGTTCCACGTGAAACCCTCCGCCACGGCCCTCGGGAGGGCCGTGGCGGAGGGACGTGCCCAGCGCCGACGCCCGGCCCTACAGCCCGGCGTCCCGCGCCAGCAGCGCGGCCTGCACCCGGTTCTCGCAGTCGAGCTTGGCCAGGATCCGGCTCACATAGGTCTTCACCGTCGCCTCGCTCATATGCAGCCGGCGCCCGGCGTCCGCGTTGGACAAGCCTTCCCCGAGCAGCGCCAGCACCTCGCGCTCACGGGCGGCCAGCGCCGCGACTCTGGCCCTGGCCTCCTCATCGCGCGTCGCCACCCGCCCCGAGGCCAGCTGGTCCACGACATGGCGCGTGGCAGCCGGCGAGAGATAGGCGTCCCCGGCCGCCGCCGCCCGCACCGCGCGAATCAGCTCCGCCGGAGCGGTGTCCTTGAGCAGGAATCCCGCGCCGCCGTGCTCCAGCGCTCGTAGTACGTTGTCGCGCTCACCGAAGGTCGTGAGCACGATGACGCGAGCGGTGGGAACCGCGCGGCGCAGTTCGGGCAGCGCGGTGAGTCCGTCCATCACCGGCATCTGGATGTCCAACAGCACCACGTCCGCCCGGTGCGACCGCGCCAGCTCGACGGCCTCACGGCCGTTGGCCCCCTCGGCGACGACCTCTATCTCCGGATCGGAGGTGAGGATCATCCGGATCCCGGCCCGGATCAGCGGCTCGTCGTCGGCGATCACGACCCGGATCGGCGAACCGGTCACAGACCCCCCTCTGCTCCCCAGCACCTGGCCGCTTACGCCTAGCGCCTGACCTCGTAGGACTTCTTCTCGACCAGCTTGCCGTCCTTGAAGCAGAACCGGAACACCGGCTCTGAGTCCAGACTCTCCCCGATCTCCGAGGACATCAGCACCAGGCACCGCGAACCCGCCGGCTCCGTCGGCCCCTTGCCGTCCAGTCCCTCGGTGGCGATCGTGTCCCCGCTCGGCAGCTGGTCCCGTACCGTCTTCTCGGCCGTTCCGACCTTGATCGCCTGGTACTCGGAGGGCTCGATCATGCCCTTGTCGAGGGAGCCGACCAGGAAGAACATCCCCACCAGAACAGCGATCCCCAGCAGCATCACGACACCCAGCGCGATTCCGCACCCCACGGCCACCCCGCTGAACCTGCTGTTCCCGTTCTTGCCGCCCATCGCCCACTCCCTCTCCGAAACGGTCCGGTCCATGACCGAAACACCGTCCCCGTAGAGGGTCTTCGCCGACTGCCGCCGGAAGTCGTCCGCCGGGTCGACGAACGGCGATGCTTCCCCGATGCCGTACGGAAGGACTCCCGCCACCCGGAAACCGCCGCCGGGGACCGGACCGGCGTGCACCATTCCGCCCACCAGCCGGGCGCGCTCGTGCAGTCCCGTCAGCCCCTGTCCGCCACTGACGACGTGGCCGACCACGTCCGAGGCCGCTCCGTTGACGATCTCGACGACGAACGAGTCCGGTTCGTAGCGCAGATCCACCGTGATCGGCGCACCGGGCGCGTGTTTGTAGGCGTTGGTGAGGGCCTCCTGGACGATGCGGTACGCCGCGTGGTCGGCGGCCGCCGCGAGTGGCCTGGCCTCCCCCGAGTACTTCAGCTCCACCGCGTTCCCCGCGCCCCTGGCCGCGTCGACGAGCGCCGCGATGCCTGCCGTGCCGCGAGCGGCCCGGCCCGACTCGTCCACTGACGCGGGCGCGGGCGCCTCCACCCCGTCCCTGAGTATCCCGACGACCTCGCGCAGCTCGTGCATGGCGGTCACCGACGCCTCCCGCAGCACCCCGACCACCTCACGCTGGCGCGGGGTGAGTTCGCGGTCGACCTCGAGGGCCCCCGTGTGCACGGAGATGAGCGCAAGCCGGTGCCCGAGGCTGTCGTGCATGTCCTGAGCGATGCGCTGCCGCTCCCTCAGCCGCGCCTGCCCGGCGACCATGGCACGCTCACGCAACAGCTGGCTGTTGCGCTCCTGCAGGGTGTGCAGAAGGGTCCGCCGCTGTGTCCAGTACCGGCTGGCCAGGCCGGGGACGACCGCGACCGCGAGGAAGTAGAGAGTGGTGAGCAGCACCAGCGTCAACGCGGTCGAGGGCGACCAGGTGTCGACGAGCGAGACGGTGACACAGAGTGCATAGGCACCGGCGAACGCGGCCACGGCCCGGCCCGCCCCGGTGATCCGGCGTCCGGCCGACCAGCCCGCCGCCATCATCAGCGGGAGGAACCCGTTCCCCACCGGCGTCAGCGCGGCGGTCACCGCCAGCACGGTCGCCGGCAGTCTCCGCCGCATCAGCGACAGGCCCGCGATCGCGACGGCCTCGGCCAGCACGGCCGGGACGGACGCCCCCAGCGCCTGTCCCAGACCCACCGCCAGGAGGGCGAGCAGCAGCGCGACGGTCGCCTCGCCCGCGAGTCTGCGCCGGGACCACAGCTCCGGCGGCGCCAGCCATCTGCCGCCCGACCGCACCCCGGCCCATATCTTCGATGACGCGTCCACGACCGCACCCTAGGCAACCGTGTCCCCCCGTCACTGCCCACTTTCGTCGCACACACGTCCGACGAAGGTTGCGAGGCCCGCTCTCAACCGTGGAGACGAAGCGCATATGAAAAGGATCGACCGGACGGATCGGAGTCCGATGAGGACCGGTCCTGGGGGAACTCAACGAGAAACGGGCCCCACCAGGACTTTCGTCACTGGTGAGAACCCGTTTCGTCGGTTTCTCTTGGTGCGCGAGGGGGGAGTTGAACCCCCACGCCCTTGCGGGCACTGGAACCTGAATCCAGCGCGTCTGCCTATTCCGCCACCCGCGCATTTGGGTGATGCCCCCTGCCCCCTCACCTGTTCGGTGCGAGCGCCTGGCGACATGCAGAAGATTAGCACGGTGCGGAGGGTGGATTCACATCCGTTGTTTCGGGCGGCCCCCGGCGGCGGAGAACACAGCAGAGGCCTGCCGGGCAGGCCGCGCACCGCCTCCGGTGCCGGGCCCCGGGCACCGCCTCGGCCGAGTGACGGGCACCCTCACCGGCCCCTGCGACGTTGAAGGAGCGAAGGCGGCGGACGGGCACCGGCCACACAAGCGGAACCCGCGGAGGAGAAGAGGCAGGGCTGGAGGACGAGGACACGGACAACCGGAGAGGGACAGACGAAGGAACGCAGCGCGGCCGCCGGCACTCCTCCCGGGTGCACGTCCCCCCGCTCCCCCGGGGTGCACCCCGGGTGCGGGACACTGTCAGGAGGCCGCCTCTACGATCCGTGTGAGAGGTGACACTCATCGACGGGGCAGACAAGGGGAACCAGCCGATTTCCCGACGCGTGGATACGATCAGTAAGCAGTACCAGGACGACATCGACGGAGGAGGTGCCCCATGGGAGTTCTGAAGCGTTTCGAGCAGCGGCTCGAAGGTCTGGTCAACGGCACCTTCGCCAAGGTCTTCAAGTCCGAGGTCCAGCCGGTCGAGATCGCGGGCGCCCTCCAGCGCGAGTGCGACAACAACGCGACGATCTGGAACCGGGACCGCACGGTCGTCCCCAACGACTTCATCGTGGAGCTGAGCGCGCCCGACTACGAGCGACTCAGCCCCTACTCCGGCCAGCTCGGCGACGAGCTCTCCGGACTGGTCCGGGACTACGCCAAGCAGCAGCGCTACACCTTCATGGGCCCGATCAAGGTCCATCTGGAGAAGGCCGACGACCTCGACACCGGTCTGTACCGGGTGCGCAGCCGCACCCTCGCGTCGAGTACGTCACAGTCACCCGACCGCGCCCACGCCGGCCCGGAGGCGGGTCACGCGGGCGCCCCGCAGGGGGCCCAGCGCGGCGGGTACGGCTACCCTCCTGTCGGTGCACCTCCCATGCCGCCCGCCCCGCCGTCCGGCGGAGGCAGGCCCGGCCCGGGAGCAGCCCATGGCGGGCGTCCGACGGCACCCGGTCCGATGCCGGGCGCCCAGGTGCGCCGCTGGATCGAGATCAACGGCACACGCCACCAGATCTCCCGCCCGACGATGGTGCTGGGCCGCAGCACCGACGCCGACGTGCGGATCGACGACCCCGGCGTCTCCCGCCGGCACTGCGAGATCCGGACCGGAACGCCCTCGACGATCCAGGATCTCGGGTCCACCAACGGCATCGTGGTGGACGGGCAGCACACCACCCGCGCTACGCTCCGCGACGGCTCGCGGATCGTCGTGGGCAGCACCACCATCGTTTACCGGCAAGCCGAAGGGTGAAGCGGGGGCAATGTCAGAGCTGACCCTGACGGTCATGCGGCTGGGTTTCCTGGCCGTTCTGTGGCTGTTCGTCATCGTGGCCGTCCAGGTCATCCGTAGCGACCTGTTCGGCACCCGCGTCACGCAGCGCGGCTCGCGCCGCAACGCCGAAGCGCGGCCGCAGCAGGCCGCGCGCCAGGCGGCCGCGCCTCCGCAGCAGCGCCAGCAGGCGACGCGCCAGCGCCGGGGGGCGCCCACGAAGCTGGTCGTCACCGAAGGCTCACTCACCGGCACCACGGTCGCGCTGCAGGGTCAGACGATCACGCTGGGCCGTGCGCACGATTCCACGATCGTGCTGGACGACGACTACGCCTCCAGCCGGCATGCCAGGATCTACCCGGACCGTGACGGCCAGTGGATCGTCGAGGACCTCGGGTCCACCAACGGCACGTATCTCGACCGGACCCGGCTCACCACCCCGACACCGATTCCGCCGGGCGCGCCGATCCGCATCGGCAAGACAGTCATCGAGCTGCGGAAGTAGTACGACAATGAGCGAGCGGAGCGAGCGAGCCGCGGCGGTCCGCACGGACCGCGCAGCGGTCCCGGCGACGGACCGGGGCAGGCTCCCGACCGGAGGGTGGGCAGTGTGGCTCGAGACCGGCTGTACCCCGAGGCAGCGTCGACAGGGCAGGTGCACATGAGTCTGTCACTGCGCTTCGCGGCCGGATCGCACAAGGGCATGATCCGGGAGGGCAACGAGGACTCCGGTTACGCCGGTCCGCGTCTTCTCGCGATCGCCGACGGCATGGGCGGCCAGGCGGCCGGCGAGGTCGCCTCGTCGGAGGTCATCTCCACGCTCGTCCAGCTCGACGACGACATCCCGGGCTCGGACATCCTCACCTCGCTCGGTACCGCCGTGCAGCGGGCCAACGAGCAGCTGCGCCTGATGGTCGAGGAGGACCCCCAGCTCGAGGGCATGGGCACCACGTTGACCGCGCTGCTGTGGACCGGACAGCGGCTCGGCCTCGTGCACGTCGGCGACTCCCGCGCGTACCTGCTCCGCGACGGGGTGCTGACCCAGATCACGCAGGACCACACCTGGGTGCAGCGGCTCGTCGACGAGGGCCGGATCACCGAGGAGGAGGCCACCACCCACCCGCAGCGCGCCCTGCTGATGCGTGCGCTGGGCAGTGGCGACCACGTCGAGCCGGATCTCTCCATCCGCGAGGTGAGGGCCGGCGACCGTTATCTGATCTGCTCCGACGGACTGTCCGGCGTCGTGTCCCACCAGACGCTGGAGGACACCCTCGCCAGCTACCAGGGCCCGCAGGAGATCGTGCAGGAGCTGATCCAGCTCGCCCTGCGCGGTGGCGGCCCCGACAACATCACCTGCATCGTCGCGGACGTGCTCGACACGGACTCCGGCGACACCCTCGCCGGCGCGCTCAGCGACACCCCGGTCGTCGTCGGCGCCGTCGCCGAGAACCAGGCTCAGCTGGGTGACGGCGGAGCGATGCAGCCCCCGGCCGGCCGCGCGTCCGGCCTCGGCCGGCCCGCCGCACCGCCGCAGGGCGGCGGCTTCGGTCCGCCCGGGAGCGGCGACGACGTCGGCTACGGCGGGATGCCGCCGGAGGGCGGCTACGGCACGTACACGGACGAGGACTTCGTCAAGCCGCGCCGCGGCCGTAGGTGGCTGAAGAGATCCTTCTTCATCGCGCTCGCGCTGGGCGTCGTGGGCGGCGGCCTCTACGGCGGATACCGCTGGACGCAGACCCAGTACTACGTCGGCGCGAACGAGGACCACGTCGCGCTGTACCGGGGCATCAGCCAGGACCTGGCCTGGCTCTCGCTCTCGAAGGTCGAGAAGGACCACCCCGAGATCGAACTCAAGTACCTGCCGCCCTACCAGCAGAAGCAGGTCAAGGAGACCATCACCGAGGGCAGCCTCGGCGATGCCCGCGACAAGATCCAGGAGCTCGGCGCACAGGCCGCCGTCTGCAAGAAGGACGAGCAGCGCCGGGCCGCCGCGGACCGCGCCGCCGGCACGCCGCCGGGCGAGGGCCAGGCCGGCGGTACGACCGGCACGCAGCCCTCGACCCAGTCCGCCCAGACCAAGCCGACCGCAGCGTCTCCCTCTCCGGGCCCCACCCTCTCGGAGGAGGAACAGAAGCTGGCCTCGAACTGCGGCAAGCAGTAAGCACCCGTAGGGGGGCCTTTCTCCACCATGAGCGTTGTCACCAACACGACCACCATCGGCGCCATCGACGCGCCGAGCCGCCGCAACACAGAGCTCGTGCTGCTCGCGTTCGCCGTCGCGATCCCGGTGTTCGCGTATCTCAACGTGGGGCTCGCGCTCGACGGCGAGGTGCCGTCCGGCATGCTCGGCTACGGGCTCGGCCTCGGGCTGATGGCGGCCGTCGCCCACATCGTCGTGCGGAAGTTCGCCAGGTACGCCGACCCGCTGCTGCTGCCCCTGGCGACGCTGCTCAACGGGCTCGGGCTGGTGCTGATCTGGCGGCTGGACCAGTCGCCGCGGCTGAACGCACGCCCCGACTTCGCCCCGCAGGCGACGAACCAGCTGATGTACTCGGCTCTCGGCATCGCGTTGTTCGTCGGCGTGCTGATGATCCTGAAGGACCACCGCGTCCTCCAGCGCTTCACGTACATCTCCATGGCGGCGGCGCTGGTCCTGCTGATCCTGCCGATCGTGCCGGGTCTCGGCGCCGACGTCTTCGGCGCGAAGATCTGGATCCGGGTGGGCGGGTTCTCCATCCAGCCCGGCGAGTTCGCGAAGATCGTCATCGCGGTCTTCTTCTCGGGCTACCTGATGGTGAAACGGGACGCGCTCGCCCTGGCCAGCCGCCGGTTCATGGGCCTGTACCTGCCGCGCGGCCGCGACCTCGGCCCGATCCTCACGATCTGGGCGATGAGCCTGCTCATCCTGGTCTTCGAGAACGACCTCGGCACCTCGCTGCTGTTCTTCGGCATGTTCGTGGTCATGCTGTACGTGGCCACCGAGCGGACGAGCTGGATCGTCATGGGCCTGCTGATGTCGGCGGGCGGCGCCGTGGTCGTCGCGCAGTTCGCGAGTCACGTCCAGTCCCGCGTCGCGGCCTGGCTCGACCCCTTCGGTTGCCTGGAGACCGCGCCCGAGCGCTCCAACATGATCAACGCCTGTGACCAGATGACCCAGGTCCTGATGTCGTTCGGCGCCGGCGGCACTCTCGGCACCGGCCTCGGTCAGGGCAATTCCGACCTCATCAGCTTCGCCGCGAACTCGGACTTCATCTTCGCCACCGTCGGCGAGGAGCTCGGCCTGACCGGCGTCATGGCGTTCCTGCTGCTGTACGGCCTGATCATCGAGCGCGGTATCCGCACGGCTCTGGCCGCCCGGGACCCGTTCGGCAAGCTGTTCGCCGTCGGTCTCTCCGGCGCCTTCGCCCTCCAGGTCTTCGTCGTGGCCGGCGGTGTGATGGGACTCATCCCGCTGACCGGTATGACCATGCCGTTCCTCGCGGCCGGTGGCTCCTCCGTCATCGCCAACTGGGCCCTGATCGGCATCCTCATCCGTATCAGCGACACCGCGCGCCGTCCGGCGCCGGCTCCCGCCCCGTCCCCCGATGCCGAGATGACCCAGGTGGTCCGACCGTGAACAAGCCCCTGCGCCGCATCGCGATCTTCTGCGGCCTCCTGGTCCTCGCCCTGCTCATCCGGGACAACTGGCTCCAGTACGTCCGCGCGGACGAGCTCAACACGCACAAGCTCAACCGCCGGGTGCAGATCGAGCGTTACGCCCACGAGCGCGGCAACATCATCGTCGACGGCAAGCCGATCACCGGCTCGGTCGAGACGAAGGGCAGCGACTTCAAGTACAAGCGCACGTACACCAACGGGCCCATGTGGGCGCCCGTCACCGGGTTCGCCTCGCAGGCCTTCGACGCCAACCAGATCGAGAAGCTCGAGGACGGGATACTGACCGGCAACGACGACCGGCTGTTCTTCGACCGCACGATGGCGATGTTCACGGGCGAGAAGAAGAAGGGCGGCGACGTCGTCACCACCCTGAACGGCAAGGCCCAGGAGGCCGCGTTCAAGGGACTCGGCGACAAGAAGGGCGCCGTCGCGGCGATCGACCCGCAGACCGGCAGGATCCTGGCGCTGGCCTCGACGCCGTCGTACGACCCGTCGGTCTTCGCGGGCAACTCGCTCAAGGACTCCGAGAACCGCCAGGAGCTGCTCAACGACAAAGACAAGCCGATGGTGAACCGCGCGCTGCGCGAGACCTACCCGCCCGGTTCCACGTTCAAGGTCGTCACCGCGGCCGCCGCACTGGAGAACGGCGTGGTCGAGGACATCGACGCGCCGACGGACACCCCCGAGCCCTACCTGATCCCGCTCTCGCGGACGCCGATGAAGAACTCGCACGGCGGCTGCGAGAAGGCGAGCCTGAACGCGGCCATGGAGGTGTCCTGCAACTCCGTCTTCGCCAATCTCGGTGACAAGGTGTCCCGGGACAAGATGGTGGAGATGGCCGAGAAGTTCGGCTTCAACAACGCCGAGATCGACACGCCGGTCCGGGCCTCCGCGTCCGTCTACAACAAGACCATGGACCGCGGCGGCAACGCGCTCTCCTCGATCGGCCAGTTCGACACCGCCGCGACACCCCTGCAGATGGCCATGGTCACCGCGGCGATCGCCAACGACGGCAAGCTGATGAAGCCGTACATGATCGACCAGCTGCGGGCGCCCAACCTGGACGTGATCCAGACCTTCGAGCCGGAGGAGATGAGCCGGCCGGTCTCGCAGGAGAACGCGCAGCTCCTCCAGCAGATGATGGAGAACGTCGTCGAGAAGGGCACCGGTACCAACGCGCAGATCAACGACGTCACCGTCGGCGGCAAGACCGGTACCGCCCAGCACGGTGTCGGCAACAGCAAGCGCCCGTACGCCTGGTTCATCTCGTACGCCAAGACCGACAACGGTTCGCCGGTCGCGGTCGCCGTGGTCGTGGAGGACTCCAGCGGCACCGCGCGCGACGACATCAGCGGCGGCGGACTCGCCGCTCCGATCGCGCGTGACGTGATGAAGGCGGTGCTCGACGGCAAGGAGTGACGGATGTCACTGTCCTGGCCTCTTCCCGCCTCATACCCGCACAATGCGATACCGGTCGCGTATCAGGTCCCGGCCATGGGCGGATGAGGAGCCCCCTGGCCGGTAGCGTATGCGCGAACAGCACACCGCCGGAGCACACACACGGGTGCGGTCGGGACTGACGGAGAGGGCTGGAACAGTTATGGAAGAGCCGCGTCGCCTCGGCGGCCGGTACGAGCTGGGCTCGGTGCTCGGCCGTGGTGGCATGGCCGAGGTCTACCTCGCCCACGACACCCGGCTCGGTCGCACCGTTGCCGTGAAGACGCTGCGGGCCGATCTCGCCCGTGACCCGTCCTTCCAGGCCCGGTTCCGCCGTGAGGCCCAGTCGGCCGCCTCCCTGAATCATCCCGCGATCGTCGCCGTGTACGACACCGGCGAGGACTACGTGGACGGCGTCTCCATCCCGTACATCGTGATGGAGTACGTGGACGGCTCCACGCTCAGAGAGCTGCTGCACTCCGGGCGCAAGCTGCTGCCCGAGCGCACGCTCGAGATGACCATCGGCATCCTCCAGGCCCTCGAGTACTCGCACCGCAACGGCATCGTGCACCGCGACATCAAGCCGGCGAACGTCATGCTGACGCGCACCGGCCAGGTCAAGGTGATGGACTTCGGCATCGCGCGCGCCATGGGCGACTCGGGCATGACCATGACCCAGACCGCGGCCGTGATCGGCACCGCCCAGTACCTCTCTCCGGAGCAGGCCAAGGGCGAGCAGGTCGACGCCCGGTCCGACCTGTACTCCACGGGCTGTCTGCTCTACGAGCTGCTGACGGTCCGGCCGCCCTTCGTCGGGGACTCCCCGGTGGCGGTCGCCTACCAGCACGTTCGGGAGGAACCGCAGGCACCGAGCGTCTTCGACCCCGAGATCACGCCCGAGATGGACGCGATCGTCCTGAAGGCGCTGGTCAAGGACCCGGACTACCGCTACCAGTCCGCCGACGAGATGCGGGCCGACATCGAGGCGTGCCTCGACGGCCAGCCGGTCGCGGCGACGGCGGCGATGGGAGCCGTCGGCTACGGCGGCGCGTACGGCGCCCAGCAGGGCCGCGGCGGCGACCAGCAGACGACGGCGCTGCGCCAGGCGGACCCGGGCGGCCAGACCTCGATGCTGCCGCCCATGAACCCGGACGACGGCGGATTCGGCGCGTACGACGACCGTCCGGACCGCCGCCGCCAGAAGAAGTCGAACACCTCCACGATCCTGCTCGTCGTCGCCGGCATCCTCGTGCTGGTCGGCGCGATCCTGATCGGCAAGGCGGTCTTCAGTCAGAACGAGGCCGGCGGCAAGGTCGACGTTCCGCAACTGGTCGGCAAGCCGTTCGAAGAGGCCAAGCAACTCGGCGAGAACGCCAAGGTCAAGGTCGCCCAGTCCGGCACGGACCGTTGCGACCAGCCCAAGGGCAGCGTTTGCAGCCAGACCCCCAACAGCGGTCAGATGAACCAGGGGGACACCGTCCAGGTGGTCGTCTCCGAGGGCGCACCGCTGGTCAAGGTGCCGGACGTCACGAAGGACTCCGGAGAGGACGCCGTCAAGGAGCTGAAGGACAAGGGCTTCGAGGTCGAGACCGAGTCGGTCGAGTCCGACCAGGAGCGCGGCACGGTCGTCGAACAGGACCCCGAGGGCGGCACCCGGGTGGAGAAGGGTGAGACCGTCACCCTGAAGATCGCCAAGCAGGAGACGAAGCCCGTACCGGACGTGGTCGGTCAGCAGTTCGACCAGGCCAACCAGCAGCTGACGACCCTCGGGTACACGGTCGTGCGACAGGACGTCGACGGCGCCGAGCCGGCGGGCCAGATCATCGCGCAGGACCCGACCGCGGGCTCGAAGGAGGCCAAGGGCATCACGATCACCCTGAAGGTCTCCAAGGGCCCGCAGACGCCTCAGGCCCAGGTGCCGGAGGTGCGGAACCGCACTCTGGGCGAGGCCAGGGCCCTGCTGCAGCAGGCCGGATTCAACAACATCCAGGTGCAGGGCGACCAGAACGACAACGCCCGGGTGATCCAGCAGACCCCCCAGCCGGGAACCCAGGGTGACCCCGCTCAGACCCAGGTGGTGCTGTTCACGCTCCCCGGTGGTGACGGCAACGACGGCGGGGGCAACAACGGCGGCGGATTCATCGGCGGACGCGGCGACTGACCTCCCGGCCACCGCACGCCCGGGACACGGGAAGAAGCCCCGGCACCCATCAGGTGCCGGGGCGTTCCCATGTCCGACTGCGGTCCTCCAACTCGCACGTGCGAGCCCCGGCCGCACCCGGTCCGCGGATCTCCCCGCTACGGCTCGCGGTGTCGCGCTCCGGGCCCGGCGCCGTGCCGTACGGTGGCGGGGCTACAGGGGCGAGGTCACGACCTCCCGGCCCGCACGGGCCGGAGAAGCGCGGGTCACGGTGCCGCGCTCGCAGCGGCCTCGCTCACGACTGCCGCAGCTCCGCCGGCGGCGTGCGGTCCCGGTCGACCTTCTCCGTGCGCTCGAGTTCGCCCCACACGATGTAGCGGTAGTCCGAGGTGTAGATCGGCGTGCAGGTCGTCAGCGTGATGTAGCGGCCCGGCTTCGTCCGGCCCGACTCCTTCGGCACGGGCTGGAGCACGTCGACGTTGTACTTGGACGTCTCCTTGAGGTCCTTGAAGACCTTGTAGATGTACCAGGTGTCCACGGTCTCGAAGACGATCGAGTCGCCCGTCTTGATCTTGTGGATGTTGTGGAACTTGGCGCCGTGGCCGTCCCGGTGGGCGGCGAGGGTGAAGTTGCCCTGCTTGTCGGCCGGGAGAGCCGACGCGATGGGGTCGACGTAGTAGCCCGCCACCCCGTTGTTGAGGGTCTTGGGATCGGTGCCCTTCTTGACCAGGACCTCGCCGTTGTTCATGGCGGGCACGTGCAGGAAGCCGATGCCGTCCTTGGTGTCGAGCGCACCGGGGCCCCCGGCCCAGCGGTCGCGGACGCGTTCGCCCTGCTCCGCGGCCTCACGGTCGGCGATGACGTTCGTCCACCACAGCGAGTAGACGACGAAGAGGGCCAGCACCAGCCCCGCGGTGATCAGCAGCTCGCCGAAGACACTGATGACGCCGGCGATCCGGCTGCGCGCACGTGCCACTGCACCTGTCCCTGTCCCAGTCCCTGTTGTTCTCTCGCCCGGAGCGACGCCCGTCCGTCAGCCGACGAGCGCGTCCGGCTTGCCCTTGCTGCGCGGGCGTTCGTCGACCATCTTGCCCCACACGATCATGCGGTACGTACTCGTGAACTCGGGCGTGCACGTCGTGAGCGTGATGTACCGGCCGGGCCCGGTGAAACCGGATCCGGCCGGCACGGGAGCGATCACCCCGACGTTCGAGGGCGAGGTCTGCGGCAGGATGCTGTGCATCTCGTACGTGTAGTAGGTGTCCTGCGTCTCGACGACGATCGGGTCGCCCTGTGCGAGCCGGTTGATGTACCGGAAGGGCTCGCCGTGGGTGTTGCGGTGCCCGGCGACCGCGAAGTTGCCCTGCTTGTCCTCGGGCATCGCCGTCTTGAGCCCGCCCTCGGCGTAGTGGCCGACCATGCCCCGGTCCAGTACCCGGTGCTTGTCGATGCCCTCGGCGATCGGCACGACGACGTCGAGCTTGGGGATGTGCATGATGGCGAAGCCCTGGCCCGGTTCGAACGCGCCCGGGGCCCGGCCCTTCGCCCAATCGTCCTGGATCTTGCTCGCCGCGGCGTTGGCCTGCTGGCCGGCCAGGATGTTGGTCCACCACAGCTGGTACGTGACGAACAGCAGCATGAGGACGCCGATGGTGATGAACAGCTCGCCGAAGGCCCGGCTGGCGATCACTGCCGGGCTGTCCTTGGCCGCCCGGGCCGCCCGCCGAGCCTCCACGCGGGAGAGCGGGGCCCCCGTCTCCGAGGGTTTGGGCGCCGCGGGCCGGGCGGTCGGTGCCCGGCGTCTGCGGCCCCGTCCCTGTGCTTTGGCCGCCCTACGGCGCTCTGCGCGGCCTCCGGTGGGCCGCTCGGGCTCCGACGGGCCCGTTCCGGGCACCCGAAGCCCCGCGGTCTCGTTCTCGGGCGGGAAGAACGGCGACGGCACGGCCGCGGTCGGACTGTCGGCTCCAGTCCCTGACGGCGACGGGTACCCAGCCCCCGTCATGGAGCCGGTCCGGCCCCGGACCCGGCCCCGGGACTGCTCCTGGACCTGGGTCTCTTCCCGGCCCCGGGGATACGCCTGCTGTCCGTGCAAGTCCTCCTGGTACGCCGCGGGGTACTGGCCGTGGTCGGGCCACTCCCGTGGCGGGGACTGCTGCGGTCCGCGCTGTCCGGGAACATCCGGAGCGCGGTACCAAGGCGGTCCCCCCTCGCCGTTCACGCCAGGGCCTTGCCCACCACCGGCGCGAGCCCCGCCGACCGGCCCACCGCCCCCGCGTCACCGCATTCCACCAGCCAGTTGGCCAGCATCAGATGGCCGTGCTCCGTGAGCACCGACTCGGGGTGGAACTGCACACCCTCGACCCGCTTCACCCTGTGGCGCAGGCCCATGATGATTCCGTCCTCCGTGCGGGCCGTGACCTCGAGCTCGTCGGGTACGGTGCCCGGCTCCGCCGCCAGCGAGTGGTAGCGGGTCGCCGTGAAGGGAGAGGGCAGCCCGGCGAACACGCCCTTGCCCTCGTGCCGCACGAGCGAGGTCTTGCCGTGGAGGAGTTCGGGCGCCCGGTCGACCACCCCGCCGTAGGCCACGGCCATCGACTGCATGCCGAGGCAGACGCCGAAGACGGGGACGTCGGTGGCGTCGCAGTGACGGACCATCTCGATGCACACCCCGGCCTGTTCGGGGGCACCCGGCCCCGGGGACAGCAGCACCCCGTCGAAGCCGTCCTGCGCATGCGCAGTGGACACCTGGTCGTTGCGCACGACCTCGCACTCGGCGCCCAACTGGTAGAGATACTGAACGAGGTTGAAGACGAAGCTGTCGTAGTTGTCGACGACGAGAATCCGCGCGCTCACTGGCCGTCCACCGTCACGTCGTTGAACGGAAGCAGAGGCTCCGCCCAGGGGAACACGTACTGGAAGAGCACGTACACGACCGCGAGGGCCAGCACGAGCGAGATGAACGCCCGCACCCACGCGTTGCCCGGCAGATGCCGCCAGATCCAGCCGTACATGCCGTCCCTTTCCTTTCGGTACGGGACCAGATTAGAGGGCGCGGGGGACCTGTGGGTCAGCTGTGGAAAGCTTCCGGTTTGCCGTGGGTCACAGGCCGGGTGGCGTCGAGGTGCGCCCAGACCACCAGCCGGTGGCTGCTGCCCCACTCGGGATCGCAGGTGGTGAGGGTGAGGTAGCGGCCCGGTCCGTCGAATCCGGACTTCACCGGAACGGCGTCGATGACTCCCACGTCCCCGGGCACGGTGCGGTACGGCTTGTTCCGTATGCGGTAGGTGAACCACATCGTCCCGTCGTTGAGGACGACCGCGTCGCCGGGACGCAGCCGCGGGAAGTCCTTGAACGGGTCCCCGTAGGTACGGCGGTGGCCGGCCACCGAGAAGTTCCCCGTCGCGCCGAGCCGGGCGCTGCCCGCATAGTGCCCGAGCCCCTTCTTCAGGGTTTCCGCCTCGGTGCCCTCCAGCACCGGCCAGTCCCAGCCGGCGCCGAAGCGCGGCACGTACATCACCGCGAAGGGCCGGCCCCGCTCGTACGGCTTCGCTGCCGGCGGAGCGGGATCCGCGGCGGGCGGCGAGACGGCGGGGCCGCTCGCCTCCGGTGCCGCAGACGGCGCCTGCGGCTGCCTCGCCCACTCCTCATGGAGCCGGACGATCTCGTCGTCGGTCGCTCCCTCGGCCTTCACACCGGTCCAGAACAGCACGTACGCCACGAACAGCACGATCACCGCACCCGTGGTGATGCATATCTCACTGAACGTCCGGACGATCAGTCGCACCGACACGGGCCGGCCTCCCCGGGGGCTACTGCACGGGCTTCGCGTAGTGGAGATCCACTGTGCCCGAGTAGCCCGGGAGAGTCACCGCCTCGCGCTCGTCGACTTTCCAGCCCAGCCCGTACGCCTTCACGTAGAGCTGGTAGTTCTGGATCGCGGGGGAGGCGGTCAGCGCCCGCTTGAGCCGATCCGGGTCGCCCACGGCGGTGACCTTGTACGGCGGTGAGTAGACCCTGCCCTGCAGGATCAGTGTGTTGCCCACGCAGCGCACGGCGCTGGTGGAGATCAGCCGCTGGTCCATGACCTGGATGCCACGGGCGCCGCCCTGCCAGAGGGCGTTGACCACGGCCTGCAGGTCCTGCTGGTGGATGACCAGGTCGTTGGCCTGCGGCTCCGGGTAACCGGGTGCCGCCTGGGCGTTCGGGGGAGCATCATTGAGAGTGACGGAGACCGCCCGGCCGCTGAGCTTCTCGGTTCCCGCGGCCGTCTCCAGCGCCCGGAGCTTCTCGTCCTCGGCCGCGGTGGAGCCGTCGTCGCGCCGGGCGAGGGCGTCGACGTCCTCGCGGACCGCCGACGTGGACTCGTCGAGTTCGGCGTTCTCGTGGCTGCGCTGCTGGATCAGGTCGGAGAGCCTCAGCAGTGAGTCGTCGGTCCGGAGGTTGGTGCCCTTGGCCGTGTTGAAACTGGTGACGAAGATCATTCCGGCGAGCGCGAAAACGGCAGCGGTCAGCAACCGGACCGGTCGCCACGAGGAACGACGGACCGGCCCACCGGGGGAGTCGGCAGAATTGCTCAACGTACCCTTACCCTTCAGGCGCTGCGGAAGGACTACGCTAACGGACGCCCGGGGGAGGACCAGGTCCCCCTCATCCCCCGCCGGCGCCAGCCACAGTTTCCCCTGCGCGGTCACGCAGCGCATCGACAGGAGAGTCCCTCGTGCCGAAGTCACGTATCCGCAAGAAAGCCGACTTCACGCCTCCGCCGTCCTCGAAGCAGGCGACGAGCATCAAGCTGACCAACCGCAGTTGGGTCGCTCCCGTGATGCTGGCGCTGTTCCTGATCGGGCTGGCGTGGATCGTCGTCTTCTACGTCACCGACGGCTCGCTGCCCGTGAAGACCCTGGGCAACTGGAACATCGTGGTCGGCTTCGGCTTCATCGCGGGCGGCTTCGCCGTCTCCACCCAGTGGAAGTAGCGGCGACCGACGGTGGAGCCGGTGGACCGGCCGCTGTCAAGCTCTGCCCCCAAGTTATCCACAGCGTCGTCCACAGATGAGGAAAAGGTCTGACGATCTGTGGATAACCCTCCGGTTGTTGACGCCGGTGTGACCACTGGGGCCGATCCAGCGACGATCGCCCACCCTGTGAGCCCCTTGTCCCTCCTGGGAAAACCCAGGTCAGGGACAGGGGGCACAGTTGTTCCCCACGAGGCGCACAAGATCCGCCACACGCTGTGGACAACTTTGGGGAAAGCTCACGCTCAGGCGAGCAGCGACTGGGTCCTCAGCACGATGGACAGGACCGAGGCGACCAGAACGAGAGCGCAGACACCGACCTGCACGAGGACCCGCCGCTCACGAGGGGCGTGCACCATGCCGAACGCGATCAGCGTGCCACCGACCAGACCGCCGACGTGGGCCTCCCAGGAAATGCCGGGCATGGTGAAGGTGATGAGCAGATTCAGCGCCAGGAGTGCGATCACCGGACGCAGGTCGTATTCGAGCCGGCGCAGCAGCACGGCCGTGGCGCCGAGCAGTCCCCAGATCGCCCCGGAGGCGCCGAGCGCACCCTGGTTCGGCTCCGCCAGCAGATAGACCAGCGCGCTTCCCGCCAGTCCGGAGAGGAGGTACAGCGCGAGATAGCGCGCCCGGCCGAGCGCCGCTTCCAGCGGGCCGCCCAGCCACCAGAGCCCCAGCATGTTGAAGGCGATGTGCCAGATCTCCTGGTGCAGGAACACCGAGGTCACCAGGCGGTACCACTCGCCGTCCGCGACTCCCACGACCTCCTGGATCCGCGGGTTGAACGCCAGCCCGATCAGATCGAGCCGGTCCGCGACGGTCCGGTCGGCGAGCACCGCGAGGAACACCGCGGCGTTGACGGCCAGAAGGATCTTGGTGACGAGCCGGGGGTCGCCCGAGGTGAGTTCGGCCCCCGCGATCGTACGGGGACGGCTCGCGGACGGGGCGTGTCCGGTACCCGAACCCGTACGCACGCACTCCGGGCACTGGAAACCGACCGACGCGCTGACCATGCAGTCGGGGCAGATCGGCCGCTCACATCGGGTACAGCTGATGCCGGTCTCCCGGCCCGGGTGCCGGTAGCAGCTGGGCAGCCCGTGTGCGGCCCGGGGCCGGTCCGGGCTTCCTGGCGCCTGATCCATGAGGTCCCCTCGTCTTCCGCGCGGGCTCCCGCGCAATGCTTCGCCCCGCTCGTCTTACGGACGAGCGGGGCGTAAAGGTTCCCGTACGGAACCCGGCCCCCGCAGCTGGTTCCCGCCGCGGCCCCCCGGGGGTCAGCCCTGGCGGGTCTCGATCACGACGGACTCGATCACCACGTCGTTCAGCGGGCGGTCGGTGCGCGGATTGGTCGGCGCCCCCGCGATGGCGTCCACGATCTTCCGGCTGGCCTCGTCCGTGACCTCGCCGAAGATCGTGTGCTTGCGGGTCAGCCAGGCGGTGGGGGCCACGGTGATGAAGAACTGCGAGCCGTTGGTGCCCGGGCCGGCATTGGCCATGGCCAGCAGGTAGGGCCGGTCGAAGGCCAGGTCGGGGTGGAACTCGTCGGCGAACTCGTAGCCCGGACCGCCGGTGCCGTTGCCCAGCGGATCGCCGCCCTGGATCATGAAGCCACTGATCACCCGGTGGAAGACCGTGCCGTCGTACAGCTTGTCCGTCGACTTCTTCCCGGTCGCCGGATGGGTCCACTCCCGCTCACCCGTGGCGAGCTCGACGAAGTTCTTCACCGTCTTCGGCGCGTGGTTCGGCAGAAGCCGGATGTCGATGTCGCCGTGGTTGGTCTTCAGGGTGGCGTGGAGCTGCTCGGCCACGATCTGCCTTCCGTAAGTCTTCTCTGACGTCCCCAGATCCTCCCACGGGAGGGCCGCGGACGCGGAAAATGACCCGGATGCCCGTCCCGCATGCCGTGCCGTCCCCCAGCGGGCATGATTTCGAAATGGGTGGAAAGGCGGATGGTGCCTTTGCTGGGTCGACAAACACCCCAGACGCCCGCGAACGCCACCGAGGAGGAGGATCCCGTGACCCGCATGGACAGCGTGCGCGCCGCGACGGACACGGCCAAGGAGAGCGTGCTGCACGCCGCGGAAGCGGTGGCGCCCTACGCCGGCACGGCCAAGGACCAGGCCGCGGTCTACGCCCACCAGGCTCGTGTCGCCCTCGAGCCCAAGGTGAAGAAGGCCGCTCGCCAGGCGCGCCATCAAGCCCGCGTCCAGTACAAGTCCCATGTCGCACCGCACGTTCCACCGCAGGTGGACGACGCGGCTCACCGGGCCGCCGTCATGACCCGGAATGCCGCACGTCAAGCGGCGGACTACACGACTCCACGCCTCGAGCACGCCGTCGCGGTGGCGCAGCCCGTGGGGCAGGAGGCCGTCGCCCGGTCCGCCGCCGCCCTTGCCGCACTGCGCGGTTCGGTCACGGCCGACGACATCAAGAAGCTCGCGAGGAAGAACGAGCGGCGTGCGAAGTGCGGTAGCGCCGCGAAGGGCGCGCTGGTGGTCGGCGCCGTCGCCGCGGGGCTGTTCGCCGTGTGGAAGTGGTGGGACAAGCAGGCCAACCCGGACTGGCTGGTGGAGCCTCCCGCCGCGACCGAGGTCCCGGACCGTTCACTGTCGTCGGTCGACGGGAGCGACGAGTCGGTGCTGGACCCGGAGGTTCAGGCCAAGCAGACGGAGAACGAGGCGGAGTCGGATCGCGAGGACCGTCGCTGACGTTCCGGGACGCCCGTCACCGGCGCTCTGCCGGCAGGACTGTCACCGGCCGGTCCTGCGGGCCGCTGGTGATGGTCTTGCGGAACGCCGGTGCATGGCTTCCGCGGACCGTCGGGGGCTTTCGATGACCGTCGCCCACCCTGGCCGGAGGACTCCAGCCGGGCATTGCCGGAGGTTCCGCACCGGTCGGCCTCGGAGGGCCGTGGGCGTACGCCCTTCGCCTTCAGCGGTCCCGACAGTGCCGGCCTGCCAGCACCGATCGGCCTGGGCAGCAGGGGTTCCGGCCGTCTCCGACCGTCCCGGCCACGCACGACATCGCTGACGACGTGTGATGCCGGACGGGCGGCGCCTGGCGGGCAGAGAGCCTCCCGGCGCCTCATGCCGCCGCCGGAACGCGCGCCTCGTCATCGATGTACGAGGACTCCCGCTGCGCTTCGGCCGCGTCGTTGAGGGTGGGCACCTTCCGGACGGCGGGCGAGGCACCGTGGGCCTCGGCGCGGATCCGCTGCTCGATGGTCGGCGGCAGAGCGCGGTCACGAGGCGTCCTCTGGCGCACCACCTGGTACCAGAAACCGTGCACGGCCATGGTCCCGTGCGTTCCCGCGGCGGCCGCGGGCACCGGGCGCGCCCCAGCGGGATGCTCGTGCGCACCCGCTCTCTTCCCCACCCTCCGCGCGCCGAAGGAACGCTCGTGCGTACCCGCTCTGTTGCCCGCGCTCCGCGCGCCGGGGACGGTGGGCTTCTGCTCCGCCGGGCCCTCGGGCTGACGGGGACCGGCCGACTGCTCGGCGGCCTTGGCGGAGGGGGCGAAGCCGAGGGAGGTGAGCAGGGTGACGATCAGGGAGACGAAGGCGGTCCACAAAGAGGTGACCTTGACGGCGGCCATGGCTCCTCGCTTTCGGATTGGGCGTTTTACATACGTTCCTCATGATGTGGACGCACCTCGAAAATCGTGGGACCTCGGCGCCGGGTCGGCGGATCTTCCGATGAACACCACCCGTGCGGCCTACCACCCCTGAGCCGCCGTCATACCGGAACCGAGCACCTCACCCCCATCCCGCCTGCGGAAACAGCCCATCCCGACGGCGCGGGCGACGCCTAACGCGGCGCCACACATCCCGCAACCCGGAACGGATACCGGCCGCTGCTCCGGACGGGCATCGGAGCGGGACACACAGCGGGGAGGCCGCCGCCCGGCCGGGTGGGGCCCTGGGCACGGGGGTTCCCTGCGGCGGCCGCCGTGCACGGCTGGGCGAGCGGCCCGGGAGATGCACTCCCGCCGGGACCACGGGGACGCACCGGACGCCCCCGCTGCGTCCTGGGACCCTGTCGCGGAAAGCGCCCCCTGATCCTGCACTTGCACAGGTCAGAGGGCATTTGCCGGATGGATCCCAGGAGAGTCGGCGCCGGTCTGCCAGTTTTCGCAAACGCTCCGCGGCCGGTCGCGAACAAGCTCGGGCCGGCGCTCCATAGCGGGCGGCGATCGCGGCGGCGCGCACGAACACCGCGCGCCGGACCTCGGCCACTACGGTGTCGTCTTCGGCGGCCACTCGGCGCGAGAGGGTGCCGGTCTCCGGCTCGACGGGTAATCGCTGCGCCGCGCCGGCCGCGGTATCCCGAAGGCCTTCGGGCAAGGCGTCGACCACTTTGAGCATGGCCGAATCGAGCGCCGAGCCGAGGCCGAACAGCTGCGCGCCGCCCGCCTCGACCGGGCTCTCCCCGCGCACCCGCAGCTCGGCCGGCGCCCACGTGGCTCACCGGACACCGCGGGATCCCCCGGGGGAGGCTCGGGCCCCCATGCCCTCGGGAACCAAGCGGTCTCGCACCACTCGCGGGCACCACCGTGCCCGTCGATGGGTACGAAAACGCCCTCCGAAACCACGTTTCCGCAGGCCAGAGGGCATTTACCGAGTGGAGCCTAGGGGAGTCGAACCCCTGACATCTGCCATGCAAAGACAGCGCTCTACCAACTGAGCTAAGGCCCCGGAACGGAGACCAGAGTACCGGGTAACCCCCGGGATCTTCCAAAAGGATTAGGGCTCCCGGTATTCGACCACTCTCCGTAGGATGCTCGTCGGGTTCGCACCAGCGAAGCCACGCCAGGGGAAGCGATGGGGAGACGCAACATGGATGCAGCACAGCAGGACGCGACCGCGAGAGCGAGAGAGCTGCAGCGCAGCTGGTACGGGGAGCCGCTGGGGGCGCTCTTCCGCCGGCTCATCGACGATCTGGGCCTGAACCAGGCCCGGCTTGCCGCGGTGCTCGGGCTGTCGGCTCCGATGCTCTCCCAGCTGATGAGCGGCCAGCGCGCCAAGATCGGCAACCCGGCGGTCGTCCAGCGTGTCCAGGCCCTGCAGGAGCTGGCCAATCAGGTCGCCGACGGCAGCGTCAGCGCGGCCGAGGCCACGGAGCGCATGGACGAGATCAAGAAGTCCCAGGGAGGCTCCGTGCTCACCGGCACGGGGCAGTCCACGACGAGCTCGGGAGCTCCGACCGTGCGCCGGGTCGTGCGGGAGATCCAGTCGCTGCTCCGTTCGGTCGCGGCGGCGGGCGACATTATCGACGCGGCCGACTCGCTCGCCCCCACCCATCCGGAACTGGCAGAGTTCCTCAGGGTGTACGGCGCCGGACGCACCGCGGAGGCGGTCGCCCACTACGAGTCGCACCAGAGCTGACCGTGGCGGGACGCGGGCGGGCGGGAAGCACACCGGACGAAGCAGGACGCCGGAACAGGGAACCGGGAGCGGGCGCAGCGCAATGGGTGAGGTCTTCGCTGGTCGGTACGAGCTGATCGACCCGATCGGACGCGGTGGGGTCGGCGCCGTGTGGCGCGCCTGGGACCATCGGCGGCGGCGTTATGTGGCCGCCAAGGTCCTGCAGCAGAGCGACGCCCATTCGCTGCTGCGCTTCGTCCGCGAGCAGGCCCTCCGCATCGACCATCCGCACGTCCTCGCCCCGGCCAGCTGGGCCGCGGACGACGACAAGGTGCTGTTCACCATGGATCTGGTGAGTGGCGGGTCGCTGGCGCACGTCATCGGCGACTACGGCCCGCTGCCGCCGCGGTTCGTCTGCACCCTGCTGGACCAGCTGCTGTCGGGACTCGCCGCGGTGCACGCCGAGGGGGTCGTGCACCGCGACATCAAGCCCGCGAACATCCTGCTGGAGGCCACCGGCACCGGGCGGCCGCATCTGCGGCTGTCCGACTTCGGCATCTCCATGCGGAAGGGCGAACCGCGGCTCACCGAGACGAACTACGTGGTGGGGACGCCCGGTTACTTCGCGCCCGAGCAGATGCTGGGCGCGGAGCCGGACTTTCCCGCCGACCTGTTCGCCGTGGGGCTCGTGGCCCTGTATCTGCTCCAGGGCCAGAAGCCCGACTCCCGGGCCCTGGTCGAGCATTTCGCCGCGCACGGCACCCCGGGCGCCCCGCAGGGTATTCCGGAACCCTTTTGGCAGGTCCTCGCCGGGCTGCTCCAGCCCGACCCGCACGCCCGCTTCCGCACGGCGACCGGCGCGCGAAAGGCCCTCACGTCGGCAGTCGAACTGCTGCCAGAGCCCGCCGTCGACGACGAGCCGGTCGAGGTCTTCGACCAACTGGGGCCGCTGCCCTCGGGCTTCGGCCCCGACGGCCCTGCGGGACGCGGACCGGGCGGGCCGGGGACCGACGCCGCGCCGTCCGGGGAACCGACGGGCGGCCACACCGGCCGTACGGACCGCACCGGACAGGCTCAGCAAGCCGCACGGGGGGACGACGCGGACTCCTGGTCGCGCCCACCCGAGCCCCGGCCGGATCCAGAGCCGCAGCCCCAGCCGCAGCCCCAGCAGACCGGACAGGCGTTCCAGGGCGGGCTCGGCTCCTACGGCTCGCAGGGGGCTCCCCTGCCGTCGCCGTCGGAGACCGGCTCCTTCCGTCTGCCCCCGCCGCCCCAGTCCCCGGCGCCGTCCCGGGCCGGGGACCTACCGTCCGCCTCCGCGCCTCAGGGCACCCCCGCACCCGCCCATGCCGACCACCCCCACGGGCATCAACCGCCGCCGGCACCGGACTTCGCCCAGGCGCCGACCGCTGCGGTCCCGCACGAACAACCCCTCACCCGTCAGTACACCGGCCACGGCCCCCAGGTGCCGGGTCAGGCGCATCCAGTGCCGTACGCGCCGCTCCATGCCCCGGCCCACGCCCCCTCGTCCGTGCCCCTGCCCTCGGCGCGGAAACGACCGGGACCGCCCGCGAAGGTGGCGGTCCCGGTGCTGCTCGTCGCGTTGGTCTGTTTCGCGGTCGGGATCTGGGCCCTCGCCCAGACCTGAGAATCGGCGCGGCACGAGAAGTGCGGTCGCCGCGCGCGAAAGCCGACTTCACCGAGCGGCAGTCGGCTTCACCGAGCGGGAGGCGGGCCGTAGTCGGTCCGTGCCGTGCCGTCAGCCGGCGCCGTACCCTCCGGGTGACCGGATCCGGCAGCGGGCCCGTACCCGTGGCCGTGCCCGTACGGAGAACCGGTCCCCGGAGTCTGCGTCCCACCGGGGCCTGCCGGGAGACCGGGGGTGTGGAGCGGGGTACCCGCCGGAACCCGTGGTGTGCCGCGCCCCTGCCCGGCGCCGGAGGACGGCCCGTCCTGCGGTGGTGCGGCAGCGCGCCGACGCGCCAGCAGCGTCCAGGCGCCCAGTCCCAGGACCAGCACCGTCCCCGTGCTCACTCCGGCCATGCCGACCAGCCGCATCATGTCGCTCTTCTCGGCCTTCTCGCTCTCGGAGACGCCGAGGTCGCCGACCGGCTCCGCATACGGCGGCGCGGCCTTGGCCTCGCCCTCGACGTTGACCCGGAGCGTCACGCCGAACTGCTCCTTGCCGAACTTCTGCGCCAGCTGGGGATTCAGGCTGACGGCAAGGTAGTAGTCGCCCTTGAGCCGCATGCCTTCCACCTTGTCGTCGCTGCCGAACCGGTTCTCGTAGGCGACCTCAGGCAGCGGGTCCAGTACGGCCTGCTTCTGCCGACCGTCGTACGACCTCGTCCCGGAGTCCTCGACCAGACCGCGCACGGGGTTGTACAGCCGCATGGACAGGGCCTCGCTGACGAAGGTGGGGCGCTCGGTGTTCGTGCTTCCCAGGGAGGCCGTCCCGAAGATCCGCTGCCCCCAGTCGACCTTGACCCGGTAGAAGTACGTGCGCCCTGCCTCCATGCGGCTGATCCACTCGCCCTCGGCGATCTCGGTCGCGTCGTTGAACCCCGTTCCGCCGACGGCGTCCCTCGCCCCGCCCCCGGGCAGTCCGGGTGAGGCGGAGGGCCACTCCGTGGGGGCCTCGGTGGGTCCCTGCTGCTTCAGCCCGGGCTCGGTGACATGGCGGATCTCCAGCTCCCAGTCCTCGGGGGCGGAGGCGTCGGCGGACGTGGAGGCCGCGTCTCCGGTCCTCTCCACGACCACGTTGTAGGCACCGCCCTCCTGGCAGGTCGAGCGGCCGTTCCCGATCGTGCGGTGCGCGGTGGCGGCCAGCGGCCTGGCGAACCTCCCCGGCCCCACCTTGTCGTCGGCGCTGCTGCAGTCGGCGCCCTGGCCGTTCTGGAGAGTGACCTCGATGCCGGCGTTGTAGGCGAGCCCGGTTCCCGGGCCGGGGATGGCCACGACCGAGACGTACGCGTTCCGCGCGGCATCCAGATCGACGCGGAAGTTGAGCTTCCCGCCCGGCCCGATCGAGGAGCGGTAGGTCGTGCCTGCCCTCAGCTCCTCGGCGTCGGAGCTGCTCTCCGCGCCCTCGATCCGCTGCGCGTCCGCGCCGAAGACATACGGGTCCGGCTGGTCGGCCGCCCGAGCCGGGACGGTGGCCAGTGCCGCCGCCGCGCACACCGCCGCCGTCACGACCGGTGCCACCTTGCCCCTGCTGCGCTGCCTCATCTCCGCGCTTCCCCTTGTCGACTCCGTCATCGCCCCGGGACGCCGGAGCGCTCTTACGGCCCGTAACGACACTCACGGATCCCGGTCGCGATCCACCGGGCGGGACCGCCTGTCGCCGGTGCGGTCGTGGTGCCGGTCCATCCTGCCGCGCGGTCCGGGCCTCTGTCTTCGCGCGGCCCCGAATCGCCGCCCTCGCCGCACGCGACCTGCAGAAAGGGCCGCCGGCACGGTGGCTTCACTCATGCAAGCAATCTATTTGCTCAAGCGAATCCAGAGCGGGATCCCGGAGCCCCGTCGGTATGGACAGCACGGAGCCCCGGCCGCTCGGCGGCCGGGGCTCCGTCACTCTCAGACTGTCTGCGTCTCACACACCCGAACCTGCGGGCACGGAGTCGGTCGCCTCCGTCCACAGATCCTGCTCGGCGCGATCCGCCTGGATCTGGCGGTACACGAGGAGCCCGCCGATGGCGGCCAGTGCGACCAGGAGAAGCTTCTTCACCGCGCGACCTCGTCTTTCCTTGACGTAGGGGACTTCTGGCGCCCGACTATACACACCGATCGATACCGATCGGTGACCTGCGTACGCCTCGACCGGAGCCCCCCGAGTGGCCAACTCCCCCTTCCGCCAACAGGGATAGCCCTCCCGTGGGCACCACCGATCCCGCCACGGTACGTCACAGGGCGTGAACCGGCGGCCCCTGCACCTCTCCTCCGCAGTCCCGCCCCGCGCACCGCCCCGGGCCGTCTGGAGCCGTCACGGGACCCGCCTCGGCGGATCACGGCTCCGGAGACGGCATTCGGGCCCGTATCCGCCCCGGCAGCAACCCGCCGGGGCGGATGCGCGAGGGATGCCGCCTCGATGACGTGAGCATGTACCGGCGTCCACGAAACGTCTGATTCGGCCCGGAAACGATCGGCCCCTGAAGTGCGCACCGCTCCTGGCTCCGCTCATGAGCGATCACGGCCTGCCGCCCGACCCGCCCAGTCCTCGTCGGCTGATGTCGGCCATGCACGCCGAAGGCCCCCAACCGTGATTGGCTGGGGGCCTTCGTGCTGGTGGGGCTAACAGGATTTGAACCTGTGGCCTCATCCTTATCAGGGATGCGCTCTAACCAACTGAGCTATAGCCCCGCCGCGCTGCGCGCTGACCCCTGAAGGTTAGCGCACGTGGGGGGCAGTCCCAAAATCGGTTATCCACCCCCTGGGACCTCGGGCTATTCGTCCTCGGCCAGCGTGAGCTCGACTCCGCCCACGAACCCGGCGGAGAGGTTGTAGATGAAGGCGCCCAGCGTCGCCAGTGCCGTGGCCAGCACCACGTCGATGACCGCGATCACCGATGTGAAGAGGAGGACACGGGGGAGCGAGAGGAACGACTGGAGGTCGAAACCGTTGCTCTCGTTCGAGCCCGTAGCCTCGCTGATCGTGCCGCCGACCGTCGAGAAGACGCCCATGGCGTCCATGACCATCCACAGCACCGCCGCGGCGACGATCGTGCAGATGCCCAGGGCGATCGAGAGCAGGAAGCTGACCTTCATCACCGACCACGGGTCGGCCTTGGCCACCCGCAGACGGGCCTTGCGCGTACGGGGCTGTGTGGTCGCCCCGGTCCGCGGCCGGCGGACCGCCGCACCCGAGGCCGTCTGCTGTCCTGGATGCTGCTGACCGCCCTGCGTCCCCCCGGGAGGGGAGGGGTACGCCTGGGGCGGGTGGTACGGCTGGGTTCCCTGCTGCACCGGTTGCTCCCCACCATAGGTTTCGTGCGGGGGCTGCGGCCCCCGGGTGTCGGTCACGGTCGTCCCCCTGCCCTCGGCGGGGGCGCCCCCAGCCGGGGAGTGCGAGGCGGAGCCACTGGCACCGTTCGTTCCAGAAGCGTCGCCGGCATCGGCCGATCCGGCGCCGGTGGCTCCACTCACGTTCTACTCCTCGTCGTGCTCTCCGGCCGAGGGCTCCGCGCCCTGGCCGTTCTCCGCGGCCGCGGTGACCTCGGGGGCCCCGGC
The DNA here is from genome assembly GCF_030056615.1 of Streptomyces sp. HNM0645. Taxonomy (NCBI): domain Bacteria; kingdom Bacillati; phylum Actinomycetota; class Actinomycetes; order Kitasatosporales; family Streptomycetaceae; genus Streptomyces; species Streptomyces sp. HNM0645. The sequence continues at coordinate 31,490 of NZ_JASHLT010000013.1, forward strand.
CTCGGCGCCCTCTCCGGCGTCGTCGGCCCCGTCGACCTCCTCGGCCTCGCGACCGGCCTCCGCGTTGCGCGCGATGCCCACGACGGCGTCCCGCTTGCCGAGATTGATCAGTTGGACGCCCATGGTGTCACGGCCCGTCTCCCTGACTTCATTGACTCGCGTACGAATCACACCACCGGACAACGTGATGGCGAGGATCTCGTCGGTCTCCTCCACCACCAACGCGCCGACCAGCGAACCGCGGTCCTCCACGATCTTGGCGGCCTTGATGCCGAGGCCGCCGCGGCCCTGGACGCGGTACTCGTCGACGGCGGTCCGCTTGGCGTACCCGCCGTCCGTGGCAGTGAACACGAAAGTACCGGGCCGCACCACATTCATCGAGAGGAGTTCGTCGCCCTCGCGGAAACTCATGCCCTTCACACCCGACGTGGCACGGCCCATCGGGCGCAGCGCCTCGTCCGTCGCGGTGAACCGGATCGACTGGGCCTTCCTGCTGATCAGCAGCAGGTCGTCCTCGGCCGACACCAGCTCGGCACCGATCAGCTCGTCATCGCCGCCGGCCTCCGTCTCGCGGAGGTTGATCGCGATGACACCGCCGGAGCGCGGGGAGTCGTAGTCCTTCAGCGGGGTCTTCTTCACCAGGCCCGCCTTGGTGGCGAGGACCAGGTAGGGGGCGGCCTCGTAGTCGCGGATCGCGAGGATCTCGGCGATCTGCTCGTCCGGCTGGAAGGCCAGCAGGTTGGCGACGTGCTGGCCGCGGGCCTCGCGGCCGGCGTCCGGCAGCTCGTACGCCTTGGCCCGGTAGACCCGTCCCTTGTTGGTGAAGAACAGCAGCCAGTGGTGCGTGGTGGAGACGAAGAAGTGGTCGACGATGTCGTCTTCCTTGAGCTTCGTGCCCCGGACGCCCTTGCCACCGCGCTTCTGCGAGCGGTAGTCGTCGGTCTTCGTGCGCTTCACATAGCCGCCACGCGTGATCGTGACGACGATGTCCTCCTCGGCGATCAGGTCCTCGATGGACATGTCGCCGTCGAAGGGCACGAGCTTGGAGCGCCGGTCGTCGCCGAACTTCTCGACGAGGGCGGCCAGTTCCTCACTGACGATGCCGCGCTGCTTCTCGGGGGAGGCGAGGATCCGGTTGTACTCGTTGATCTTCGCCTGGAGCTCGTCGTGCTCCTGCACGATCTTCTGGCGCTCCAGGGCGGCCAGCCGACGCAGCTGCATCTCGAGGATCGCGTTGGCCTGGATCTCGTCGATCTCCAGCAGGCCCATCAGGCCCTCGCGCGCGACCTCGACCGTCTCACTGCGCCGGATCAGCGCGATGACCTCGTCGATCGCGTCGAGCGCCTTGAGCAGACCGCGCAGGATGTGGGCGCGCTCCTCGGCCTTGCGCAGCCGGAACTTCGTCCGGCGGACGATGACCTCGATCTGGTGCGTCACCCAGTGGCGGATGAACGCGTCCAGCGACAGCGTGCGCGGCACCCCGTCGACCAGCGCCAGCATGTTGGCGCCGAAGTTCGTCTGCAGGTCGGTGTGCTTGTACAGGTTGTTGAGGACGACCTTGGCGACGGCGTCGCGCTTCAGCACGATGACGAGGCGCTGACCCGTGCGGGACGAGGTCTCGTCACGGACGTCGGCGATGCCGCCGATCTTGCCGTCCTTCACCAGGTCGGCGATCTTCTGCGCGAGGTTGTCCGGGTTCACCTGGTACGGAAGCTCCGTGACCACCAGGCACTGGCGGTTCTGGATCTCCTCGACCTCGACGACCGCGCGCATCGTGATGGAGCCGCGGCCGGTGCGGTACGCCTCCTCGATGCCCTTGCGACCCACGACCAGCGCACCGGTCGGGAAGTCCGGGCCCTTGATCCGCTCGATCAGCGCGTCGAGGAGCTCCTCGTGGGTGGCCTCCGGGTGCTCCAGGGCCCACTGGGCTCCGGCCGCGACCTCGCGCAGATTGTGCGGCGGGATGTTGGTGGCCATACCGACGGCGATACCAGCGCTGCCGTTGACCAGCAGGTTCGGGAAACGTGACGGCAGGACCGTCGGCTCCTGGTTCCGGCCGTCGTAGTTGTCCTGGAAGTCGACGGTCTCCTCGTCGATGTCCCGGAGCATCTCCATGGACAGCGGCGCCATCTTGCACTCGGTGTAGCGCATGGCGGCCGCCGGGTCGTTGCCCGGGGAACCGAAGTTTCCGTTCGAGTCCACCAGCGGCATCCGCATCGACCACGGCTGCGCGAGACGGACCAGCGCGTCGTAGATCGAGGAGTCACCGTGCGGGTGGTACGTACCCATGACGTCACCGACGACGCGGGCGCACTTGTAGAAGCCCTTCTCGGGCCGGTAGCCGCCGTCGTACATCGCGTACAGCACACGGCGGTGGACGGGCTTGAGGCCGTCCCGCACGTCGGGCAGCGCACGCGACACGATGACGGACATCGCGTAGTCGAGGTAGGAGCGCTGCATCTCCGTCTCGAGCCCGACGGGCTCGATCCGCAGCTGCGAGCCTTCCTCTTCGGTGCCGGTGGTGACGGGAGCGGGGGTGTCCCCGGTGGGGACGGGAGAGGTCTCGTCGGCCATTGCTGGTCTTCAGTCCTTTCGAGCGGTCAGCTGAGACCGACTCAGATGTCGAGGAAGCGGACGTCCTTGGCGTTGCGCTGGATGAAGGAGCGCCGTGCCTCGACGTCCTCGCCCATCAGCACCGAGAACAGGTCGTCCGCCTGCGCGGCGTCGTCCAGCGTGACCTGGCCGAGGACTCGGTGCTCGACGTCCATCGTGGTGACGCGCAGTTCCTCGGCGTTCATCTCACCGAGACCCTTGAAGCGCTGGATCGAGTCTTCCTTGATCCGCTTGCCCTGCTGCTTGCCGAGTTCGACGAGGGCGTCGCGCTCCCGGTCCGAGTACGCGTACTCGAAGTCGTCACGGCCCCACTTGATCTTGTAGAGCGGGGGACGGGACAGGAACACGTGGCCCGCCTCGACCAGCGGCCGCATGAAGCGGAAGAGGAAGGTCAGCAGCAGGGTGTTGATGTGCTGGCCGTCGACGTCGGCGTCCGCCATCAGGATGATCTTGTGATAGCGAAGCTTCTCGATGTCGAAGTCTTCGTGGATACCGGTGCCGAAGGCGGAGATCAACGCCTGGACCTCGGTGTTCTGGAGGATCTTGTCGACCCGCGCCTTCTCCACGTTCAGGATCTTGCCTCGGATCGGCAGGATGGCCTGGTACATCGGGTTGCGGCCGGACTTGGCCGAGCCGCCCGCGGAGTCACCCTCGACGATGAAGATCTCGCACTTGGTGGGGTCGTTCGACTGGCAGTCGGACAGCTTGCCCGGCAGCGAGGCGCTCTCCAGCAGGCCCTTGCGGCGCGTCAGGTCGCGGGCCTTGCGGGCGGCGACACGGGCCGTGGCGGCCTGGATGCCCTTGCGGACGATGTCCGCGGCCTCGTTGGGGTTCCGGTCGAACCAGTCGGTGAGGTGCTCGTTGACCACCTTCTGGACGAAGGTCTTCGCCTCCGTGTTGCCCAGCTTGGTCTTGGTCTGGCCCTCGAACTGGGGCTCGCCCAGCTTGACCGAGATGATCGCGGTCAGGCCCTCGCGGATGTCCTCACCGGTGAGGTTGTCGTCCTTCTCGCGCAGCAGCTTCCGGTCCCTGGCGTAACGGTTGACCAGACCCGTGAGCGCGGCGCGGAAACCCTCCTCGTGGGTACCGCCCTCGTGCGTGTGGATCGTGTTCGCGAAGGAGTAGACACCCTCGCTGTACTGCGAGTTCCACTGCATCGCGACCTCGACGGACAGCAGCCGCTCCTTGTCCTCGGCCTCGATGTCGATGACCGTGGGGTGAATCAGCTCGCCCTTGCGCGAGTTCAGGTACGTCACGAAGTCGACGATGCCGCCCTCGTAGTGGTACTTGACCGTGCGCGCCTGGGGCTCGGCCGCCGCCTCCGCGTCCGGGTCGTCCGCGCCGACGGTCGCCTTCGCGGACTCGCGCTCGTCCGTCAGCGTCAGGGTCAGGCCCTTGTTGAGGAAGGCCATCTCCTGGAAGCGGCGCGAGAGCGTCTCGAACGAGTACTCCGTCGTCTCGAAGATGTCCGGGTCGGCCCAGAAGGTGACCGTGGTTCCCGAGTCCTCGACCGGTTCGTGCTTCGCCAGCGGGGCGGTGGGCACGCCCAACTTGTAGTCCTGCGTCCACCGGTAGCCGTCACGCTTGATCTCCACCGAGACCCTGGTGGAGAGCGCGTTGACGACGCTCACGCCGACGCCGTGCAGACCGCCGGACACGGCGTAGCCGCCGCCTCCGAACTTGCCGCCCGCGTGCAGGACGGTGAGGACGACCTCAACGGCCGGCTTCTTCTCCACGGGGTGGATGTCGACGGGGATGCCACGGCCGTTGTCCACGACCCTGACCCCGCCGTCGGCGAGGATCGTCACGTCGATCGTGTCCGCGTGCCCGGCCAGGGCCTCGTCCACGGAGTTGTCGACGACCTCCTGGACGAGGTGATGAAGACCACGCTCACCGGTCGACCCGATGTACATGCCGGGGCGCTTGCGGACCGCGTCCAGACCCTCGAGGACGGTGATCGCGCTGGCGTCGTACGACGACGGCCCCAGGCCCTCGCGGGCCTCGTCGGCGGCAGTGGAAGGAATGTTCTCGTTGGGGTTGCCGGAATCGGCCACGAAGCGCCCTTTCTGGCACAGCACAAACCGTTCTCCGGGCAAGCCGGACCGGCTGCGTCGTTCGGCTGTAATCGACGTGTCCCGCACAGTGGCGGGATTCTCCACCAGTCTACCGGTACCGCAGACACGAATGGGGGTTTGCCGGTACCTGAGTCCGCATGTGCCGCCCTCAACGGGCGGCTGCCGACTCCCCATATTCGGGAAGGGCCTCCAAGAGGCTCACACGGGCTTTGAGAGCTTCGGCCTGTCAACCTCCGGCTACGGTGAGGGACACCCCCTGCGCCCCACAAGCACCACCGCTCCCGAGAACGGGCCGGCGGACGGCGCGGGCATGCGGACCGGAGGCGCATCGGGAGCACCGACAAGGCACCTGACCTGCGACAATGATCGTCCTCGGTCAACTCGGGGTCTCTCCGCAGAGAGACGGGGGCGCAGGTGGGCACGGCGTTCCCCGGCAGGCGTCCCGTCCGGCTTCCGGGGAGCTCGGGGCACCGCGCCTCCGGAGTCGTGCCCGCCGGACGGCTGTCCCCAGCCCGGGGACCGTGCCCGGAGTCGCGGGAACCCGGCCGCGGCAGCCTTCGGCGGGAGGGGAGCGACTCGTATGTGTGATGCGGACCACTTCACGACGGCGCCGGGGGACCGGCCGTCGGCCGCGGTGGCCCGTTGCGAACGGGACGGGTCGGTCGAGGTCCCGACCCACCGGGGCTCAGCCGTAGGTGTCGCCGGCGCCCGTACTGCCGGGCGCGCGCAGGGGGCCGAAGCGGCGGGCGGGGCCGCCGGGGCCCAGAACCTTGATCATGCGAACCGTGCCCTGGCCGAGGTCCTCGTTCAGCCGGGCTACGAGCCGGGGCGCGAGGAGGCGCAGCTGGGTCGCCCACGCCGTCGAGTCGCACTGGACGGTGAGGACGCGCTCGCCCGGATCCTCGTCGTACCGCAGTGGAACGCAGTGCTTCGCCAGGTCCTCGCCCACGATCTGCGGCCAGCGGCCCATCACGCCGCCCACCGCCGCGGGCGTCTCCCAGCCCCGCTCCGTGATCAGCCGGTTGATCGCCGCGCCCAGCGGCAAGGGATCCCGCCCGTCCGCACGTGCCCCGGACCGCAGCCCGCCGCCCCGCCTGGCCTGGCGTTTCTCCTGGGCGGCCGCGCCCCGGGCACGGGCCTGCTCCTTCGCCGCACGCAGCGCCACACGCGCGAGATCGACACCGGAGGGTTCGGGCGCCGGGTTCGACGCCGGCCCGGACAGCGGGCCCGTCCCGGACAACTGCGGAATCTCGTTCCCGCTCATACCCGCTCCACCGATCCGTCCGCGACTCTGTACCGCGCCCCCGCCAGCACCCCCGGAACGTCGTCGTCCACCGCTGCCGTCACCAGCACCTGTTCACCCGGGGCCACCAGCTCCGCCAGCCGCTCCCGCCGCCGGGCGTCGAGTTCGGCGAACACGTCGTCGAGCACCAGCACCGGTTCGTTGCCCTCAGCCCGCAGCAGGTCGTAGGAGGCCAGCCGCAGCGCGAGCGCGTAGGACCAGCACTCGCCGTGGCTGGCGTAGCCCTTCGCCGGCATCTCGCCCAGCTTGAGCAGGAGCTCGTCGCGATGCGGTCCGACGAGCGTGACCCCGCGCTCGATCTCCTGCTTGCGCGCCTCGCCCAGCGCGGCCACGAGCCGCTCGCACAGCTCCTCGCGCGACTGGGCGGGGCCGCCGCCCGCCGACCCGCGGTACTCCAGCGTGACCGGACCACCCCCGGGAGCCAGCTGCTCGTAAGCCTTGTCGGTCAGCGGCTGCAGGGTGGCGATCAGATCCAGCCGTCGTGCCAGCAGCTCCGCTCCGGCCCGGGCCAGGTGCTGGTCCCACACGTCCAGGGTCGACAGGTCCATGGAGCGGCCGCCGTGCCGGCGCGCCATCGCCGCCGACTTCAGCAGCGTGTTGCGCTGCTTGAGCACCCGCTCGTAGTCCGAGCGCACTCCGGCCATCCGAGGAGAGCGTGCCGTGATCAGCTCGTCCAGGAAGCGCCGGCGCTCGCCGGGGTCGCCCTTCACCAGGGCCAGGTCCTCCGGCGCGAACAGCACGGTCCTGACGATCCCCAGCACGTCCCTGGGCCTGACCTGCGAGGATCTATTGATCCGCGCCCGGTTCGACTTCCCCGGGTTGAGCTCCAACTCGATGAGCTGGGACCGCTCCCCCTGGGTGACCGCGGCCCTGATGACCGCCCGCTCCGCTCCCATCCGCACCAGCGGCGCATCCGAGGCGACGCGGTGGCTGCCCAGCGTCGCGAGATAGCCGATGGCTTCCACCAGATTGGTCTTGCCCTGCCCGTTGGCCCCCACGAAAGCGGTGACGCCCGGCTCGAGCGGGACCTCGACCCGGGCGTACGAGCGGAAGTCGGCCAGCGACAGATGCGTGACATGCATGTGGACGCCGACCTCCCCCGGCCTACCGCTTACTGCTCCAGGACAGACCGTTTGCCGCAGTCTGTGGATGACTAGTTGCTCTCGACCGCGTGCCCGCCGAACTGGTTCCGCAGGGCCGCGATCATCTTCATCTGCGGGGAGTCGTCCTGACGGGACGCGAACCGCGCGAACAGGGACGCGGTGATCGCCGGCAGCGGCACCGCGTTGTCGATCGCGGCTTCCACAGTCCACCGGCCCTCGCCGGAGTCCTGCGCATAACCGCGGATCTTCTCCAGGTGCTCGTCGTCGTCCAGCGCGTTGACCGCGAGGTCGAGCAGCCAGGAACGGATGACCGTACCCTCCTGCCACGAGCGGAAGACCTCGCGCACATCGGTGACGGAGTCGACCTTCTCCAGCAGCTCCCAGCCCTCGGCGTAGGCCTGCATCATGGCGTACTCGATGCCGTTGTGGACCATCTTCGCGAAGTGGCCGGCGCCGACCTTGCCCGCGTGCACCGCGCCGTACTCGCCCTCCGGCTTCAGCGCGTCGAAGACCGGCTGCACCTTGGCGACGTTCTCCTCGGAGCCGCCGTACATCAGCGCGTAGCCGTTCTCCAGGCCCCAGACGCCTCCCGACACACCACAGTCGACGAAGCCGATGCCCTTGATGCCCAGCTCGACGGCGTGCTTCTCGTCGTCCGTCCACCGGGAGTTGCCGCCGTCGACGACCACGTCGCCGGGTGACAGCAGCCCGGCCAGCTCGTCGACGGTGGCCTGGGTCGCGGCGCCGGCGGGGACCATCACCCACACCACCCGCGGGCCCTCGAGCCTGTCCACGAGGGCCTCGAGGCTGGGGACGTCGGAGAGGTCCGGGTTGCGGTCGTAACCGATGACGGTGTGGCCTGCGCGGCGGATGCGCTCGCGCATGTTGCCGCCCATCTTGCCGAGGCCGACGAGACCGAGCTCCATCAGAAAGAATCCTTACAGTGTGGTGTTTCGTACCCGCGTCCGAGCCTACGCCGGGGCACGGGCACACACCTGTGGGGTCGAGCGCTCATAAGTACAGGCCAGACAAGGGCCGAAGCGGTCCGGGAGTCCGGCCGGACCGGGGCTCAGCCGCTGAGGCGCACCGGCATGATCAGGTACTTGTACGCCTCGTCCGCCTCCGCGTCCGCGGCGGGCTTGCCGCTGAGCAGCGCCGGCTTGGTGGAGGTGGTGAAGGAGAGCTGTGCGACCGGAGCGTCGATGGCGCTGAGCCCGTCCAGCAGGAACGTGGGGTTGAAGGCGATCGAGATGTCGTCGCCCTCCAACTGGGCGTCCACCCGCTCCACAGCCTGTGCGTCGTCGCTGGAACCCGCTTCCAGGATCAGCACGCCCTGCTCGAAGCTGAGCCGCACCGGGGTGTTCCGCTCGGCGACGAGGGCGACGCGCTTGACGGCCTCGACGAACGGGGCGGTCTCGATCACGGCGACCGAGTTGAACTCGGTGGGGAAGAGCGTCCGGTACTTCGGCAGGTCGCCTTCGAGCAGACGCGTGGTCGTACGCCGGCCGGCGCCCTCGAAACCGATCAGGCCCTCCCCGGCACCCGAGCCGGACAGCGCCAGCGTGACGGTGTCGCCGCTGGTCAGGGCCTTTGCGGTGTCGAGCAGGGTCTTGGCGGGCACCAGGGCGACCGCGGAGGCGTCCGGGGACTCCGGCTTCCACAGGAACTCGCGGACCGCAAAGCGGTAGCGGTCGGTGGAGGCCAGGGTGACGGTGTCCCCTTCGATCTCGATCCGCACGCCGGTGAGCACGGGCAGCGTGTCGTCGCGACCGGCGGCGATGGCGACCTGGGCGGCGGCCGAGGCGAAGACCTCGCCGGGGACGGTGCCGGTCGCGGTGGGCATCTGGGGCAGCGCCGGGTACTCCTCCACGGGAAGGGTGTGGAGCGTGAAGCGGGAGGAGCCGCAGACCACGGTCGCCCGTACACCGTCTGTGGAAATCTCCACCGGGCGGTTCGGGAGGGCGCGGCAGATGTCGGCGAGAAGGCGGCCGGAGACGAGGACCGTCCCGTCCTCCTCGACCTCGGCCTCGACCGAGACCCTGGCGGAGACCTCGTAGTCGAAGCTGGAGAAGCTGAGGGCGCCGTCCTCCGCCTTCAGAAGAAGGCCCGCGAGAACGGGCGCCGGCGGACGTGCCGGGAGGCTCCGGGCCACCCACGCCACCGCCTCCGCGAGTACATCGCGCTCCACCCGGATCTTCACCGGAACCGCCTCCTGCTGTTGCTCGCTCGCCCTGCCGGCCTTCTTCGGCACACGGCACCCCGACCGGTGGTGGGGGCCGATGCCGGAGAACAGTCTGACGCACTGCACCGACACTCGGTGCGGCTCGGGGTCAAGTCGGGACGAGAGGCTGCCGGAGCTCCGGCAGCGAGTTGTGCACAGGCCCCTCTTCGAAGCGAATTCCCCGGTATCTCTGAGTGGGAGTAGTAGTAGGGGCTGTGGAAACCGTGGATAACGCCATCCACGCAGGTCAGACCCTGATTTTTGTCCACGGGCCCTGTGGGCGGGAGCAGTGGACAACCGGGGCGCGCTGTGGACACCGGAAAGTTCTGCACACCCGATGCACAGGTCACAGGGACTTCTCCCCAGCACCGTCCCCAGCTTTACCCACGTTCCCCACAGCCCAACCCAGCGTCTTGGTGTGACGCCTTTCACTCGCTCCGGTGAGCTCGGGCGTTTCGTTGCCGAACAGTGGACAGGCGTGTGGAGAAGCTGTGGGCAACGCCGCCGTACCTGTGGGCCGGGTGGGGACAACGCGGATCCCACCCTGTGGACGGTCTGTGCGTCCACAGCCTGTGGAGCACGGTTGGACACAAATCCACACCCTGCTGACCTGCCATGATCAAGTCCAGTCCCACCGCTCCTGTGGACGCAATCTGGACAACTCACAGGTCCCCAGGCTGTGGACGGAAGATTCTTCCCACTTCTGTGGAGAACGGCCCCGCCGCGCCATCTATTCGAACAGCGTGAGGGCGTCAGGGTGTCGGCGGCCAGGAGGAGTCAGGAGGAGGAGGACGGGGCGGGAGCGGGCCGGATGCGGCGGGGCACGCCGGGAGCGGACGCCGAGGCGCCGGGCGGACTGCCCGCAGCCCGGCGCCTCGGCGTCCGTGCGGGGATCGGAGCCACACGGGCCCCGGCGGCGGCCGTGCATGCCGCCCGTCCGCCGCAGTACGGGGGCGGGTGCGGAAGGAAGCCGCGTCCATGCCGATCGGATCCTCGGGTGCTGCGGCAGCCCGCGGACGCCCGTTCGGGGTCGCGGCTTCCGGCCGGCGGGGTGTCCCGGGCGTCCGCGGCCGCGCCCGGTCTCTTCAGCCGTTCTTGATGCGGTTGGTGAGCTCGGTGACCTGGTTGTAGATGGAGCGTCGCTCGGCCATCAGCGCACGGATCTTCCGGTCGGCGTGCATCACCGTCGTGTGGTCCCGCCCGCCGAACTGTGCACCGATCTTCGGCAGCGACAGATCCGTGAGCTCCCGGCACAGGTACATGGCGATCTGACGCGCGGTCACGAGGACCCGGCTGCGTGAGGAACCACAGAGGTCCTCCACCGTCAGCCCGAAGTAGTCGGCGGTCGCCGCCATGATCGCGCCCGCGGTGATCTCCGGAGCGGTGTCCTCCCCGCCCGGGATGAGGTCCTTCAGGACGATCTCGGTGAGGCCGAGGTCCACCGGCTGCCGGTTCAGGCTCGCGAACGCCGTGACCCGGATCAGCGCGCCCTCCAGCTCGCGGATGTTCCGCGAGATCCGGGAGGCGATGAACTCCAGCACCTCCGGCGGCGCGTTGAGCTGTTCCTGTACCGCCTTCTTGCGCAGGATCGCGATGCGGGTCTCCAGCTCCGGCGGCTGGACGTCGGTGGTGAGACCCCACTCGAAGCGGTTCCGCAGCCGGTCCTCCAGGGTCATCAGCTGCTTGGGCGGCCGGTCGGAGGACAGCACGATCTGCTTGTTGGCGTTGTGGAGCGTGTTGAAGGTGTGGAAGAACTCCTCCTGCGTCGACTCCTTGCTCGCGAGGAACTGGATGTCGTCGACCAACAGGATGTCCACATCGCGGTAGCGCTTGCGGAAGGTGTCGCCCTTGCCGTCGCGGATCGAGTTGATGAACTCGTTGGTGAACTCCTCCGAGCTCACGTACCGCACCCGGGTGCCGGGATAGAGGCTGCGCGCGTAGTGCCCGATGGCGTGCAGGAGATGGGTCTTGCCGAGCCCCGACTCCCCGTAGATGAAGAGGGGGTTGTACGCCTTCGCCGGTGCCTCGGCCACCGCGACGGCGGCCGCGTGGGCGAACCGGTTGGACGCGCCGATGACGAAGGTGTCGAAGAGGTACTTGGGGTTGAGCCGGGCGTGCGGCTCACCAGGGCCCGGGGCCGGCGCGGGCTGCGCGCCGAGGGGACCGGGCGCGCCCGGAACCGGCGCTCCGCCCCCTGGACCGCCGTGCCGAGGGGCCCCGGGATCCGGGAGCTCGTGCCGGTCGTGGCGCTGGTGGTCGTACTGCCCGCGGTCGGGCATGGGCGAGCGGTAGTCGTGCTGCCGCTGCGAGGGGCGGGCCGTGGCGTAGGGGTCGCGCTCCTGGAAGCCGCCGAGCCGGGGCTGCTGCCAGGACAGGTCCTCCTGGGTGCGCGGCCAGGCACCGGGCTCCGGGCGCTGCTGGTACTCGGGATAGGCGGGGCGGGCGCCAGGCAGGCCGTCGCCGTCCCCGGACCGGTGGCCGTAGCTGTCGTAGGCGTCAGCGTGGCGCGGCTCGTCGTGCTGCGGGCCCTGGTAGCGGGAAGGCTGCTGCACGGGCGGTGCCGGCGCGGCGACGGGCTCGGCCACGGAGTCGTCGACGGTGATCGCGATCCGGATCGGGCGTCCGCACTCGCGGCTGAGGGTGTCGCTGATCAGCGGCGCCAGCCGACCTTCGAGTACGCGCTTGCCCCATTCGTTGGGGACGGCGAGGAGAGCGGTGTCGGCCACCAGCGCCAGCGGCTGGCAGCGTTCGATCCACTGCTTGTCCTTGGGCTCGATGCCCTGCTGGCCTTCTCCGAGAAGCTGTTCCAGCACGCGTGGCCACACTGCGGCAAGATCGGCAGGTACGTCAGCCACAAGGCACGCTCTCTCACAGGTCCCACGAATATGTGGTTCTCGGGACGGGTCGGTCAGGCCCGGCAGGCGGGTGGGAAAGGAATTCGAGTCCAGTCACGGTAGTCAGGGCGACCCGTACGGTTCAAGTTGTTGTCCACAGCCTGTGTACAGTCGGTGCCGCTGTGACCCTGGTTTGACCGGATGGCGTAGCCGCGCGTACCGTAACCAGGTCGAGTTGTCGATGGCTGCTGCCGCCTGCCTCCGATGGGCAAAGATCACGATCAGTAGATCACGATCGGTGATTGTGAAGCGGTGCACTCGGGCGTATTGCGAGCTACTCGTGGGCGCACGGTGACAGCCAGGCGATGCCCCGCCACCACACGAATCATTACTGGAGCCCCCGAGTGAGCAAGCGCACCTTCCAGCCGAACAACCGTCGTCGCGCGAAGACCCACGGCTTCCGGCTGCGGATGCGCACCCGTGCCGGCCGCGCGATTCTCGCGTCCCGCCGTAGCAAGGGTCGCGCCCGCCTGTCCGCCTGATCTGCAGCACAGGTCATGACGTGCTGCCTACCGAAAATCGGCTGAGGCGGCGCGAGGATTTCGCGACCGCGGTACGCCGGGGACGCCGGGCCGGACGCCCGCTTCTCGTCGTCCATCTTCGCAGCGGTTCAACGGACCCGCACGCGCCTGGGGAGAGCGCTTCCCCGACGCGTGCGGGTTTCGTCGTGAGCAAGGCGGTAGGTGGTGCGGTGGTGCGGAACCGGGTGAAGCGTCGGCTTCGCCACCTAATGCGCGAACGACTGTCCGAGCTGCCCCCCGGTAGCCTGGTGGTCGTACGGGCGCTGCCCGGAGCGGGCGACGCCGAGCATGCACAGCTGGCCCGAGACCTGGACGCCGCTCTCCAGCGGCTGCAGGGAGGGGGCGCGCGATGAAGTACCCGCTGCTGGCTCTGATCAAGCTGTACCAGTGGACGATCAGCCCGCTGCTGGGCCCCGTCTGCCGGTACTACCCGTCGTGCTCCCACTACGGGTACACCGCCATTGACCGGCATGGCGCGGTGAAAGGCACGGCACTGACTGCCTGGCGCATCCTGCGGTGCAACCCGTGGTCGCCCGGCGGTGTGGACCATGTCCCTCCCCGTAAACGACCTCGTTGGCACGAGCTGCTGCGCGACCACCTGCGCGGCGGCAAGGGCGGGCAACCCCCTGAGACCAGCCCGGCCGCAGAGACCTCGCCCAATGCTCAAGGAGCCTGATTAGTGGACACGATTGCCAGTCTCTTCAGCTTTATCACCACACCCGTCTCCTGGATCATCGTCCAGTTCCACAAGTTGTACGGGGCGATCTTCGGCCCGGACACGGGCTGGGCATGGGGACTGTCCATCGTGTCCCTGGTGGTGGTCATCCGTATCTGCCTGATCCCGCTCTTCGTGAAGCAGATTAAGTCGATGCGGAACATGCAGGCGCTCCAGCCCAAGATGAAGGCGATCCAGGAGCGCTACAAGAACGACCGACAGCGTCAGTCCGAAGAGATGATGAAGCTGTACAAGGACACGGGTACCAACCCGCTGTCCTCGTGCCTGCCCATCCTCGCGCAGTCGCCGTTCTTCTTCGCGCTGTACCACGTGCTGAGCAAGATCGCCTCGGGTGACACCATCGGCGTCCTCAACCAGGAACTGGTGAACAGCGCGCGCGAGGCCCACATCTTCGGTGCCCCGATCGCCGCGAAGTTCATGGACTCCGAGGAGAAGGTCGCGGCGCTCAGCGCCTCATTGACCGACGTCCGCATCGTCACCGCGATCATGATCGTCCTGATGTCCGCGTCCCAGTTCTACACACAGCGCCAGCTGATGCAGAAGAACGTGGACCTCACGGTCAAGACGCCGTACATGCAGCAGCAGAAGATGCTGATGTACATCTTCCCGTTGATCTTCGCCGTCACGGGTATCAACTTCCCGGTCGGTGTCCTCGTCTACTGGCTGACCACCAACGTGTGGACCATGGGCCAGCAGATGTACGTGATCAACCAGAACCCGACGCCCGGTTCCAAGGCGCAGGACAACTACCTGCAGCGTCTGCTGAAGAGCGTCAGCTCTCATGGCGAGGTTCGTGGTCGTCGCAGGCGTTCGGTCGTCCAGGCCATCGTGGCCAAGGGTGCGGACCGCAACGACAACGAGCGCAAGTTCATCGCCGGCCTGGCGAAGGCGGGTTTCGCGGCTCAGGCGGACGGCACCGTGCTCAAGAGCGACACGGTCACGGCGGATGCCGAAGGTGGTTCCGCCGCCCGGCGTCAGCAGCCCAAGCGTCAGAGCAAGGCCCAGCGCCAGTCGGGCGGTACCCCTCAGACGGGCGAGGCCAAGCCTTCGCTTGAGAAGCAGCAGGACACACCGCCGAAGCCGGCGGGCAAGAGCTCTCCCGGTACCCCTCGCCAAGCCAAGTCCGGACAGCGCAAGGGCTCGCAGCGGCCCAAGCACCCGTCGTCCAAGAAGTAAGAAGGAGTCCATCCGTGACGGAAGGCACCACCTCCGCCGCCGCTGAGGGTGGCGACACCCTGTCCCGCCTGGAGCAGGAGGGGGAGATCGCCGCTGACTACCTCGAGGGCCTGCTCGACATCGCCGATCTCGACGGCGACATCGACATGGACGTCGAGGCGGATCGGGCCTCGGTATCGATCATCAGCGATTCGGGCAGCCGTGACCTGCAGAAGCTCGTGGGCCGCGATGGTGAGGTGCTTGAGGCACTCCAGGAGCTGACCCGGCTCGCCGTGCACCGGGAGACCGGTGACCGCAGCCGCCTGATGCTGGACATCTCGGGTTTCCGCGCAAAGAAGCGTGCCGAACTCGCGGATCTCGGCGCCAAGGCCGCGGCTGAGGTCAAGAACACGGGTGAGCCCGTGAAGATGAAGCCGATGACCCCGTTCGAGCGGAAGGTCGTTCACGACGCGGTCGCGGCCGCCGGTCTGCGCAGCGAGTCCGAGGGCGAGGAGCCGCAGCGCTTCGTCGTCGTCCTCCCCGCCTGACCTGCAGCGTTCTGTCGGCCCCGTCTGTTCGCAGGCGGGGCCGAACTTTGTCAGCCTGATAATTCAGCCATTACAGCGCGGTGCGGTACGGAAGGACGGTTCCGGTGACGGAGGCAGCAGAGCTTCCCCAGGCGCCAGAAGAGGCGCGGACGGTATTCGGTGAGTTCTTCCCTGAGGCCGTCAGGTACGCGGAGCTGCTCGCGGATGCGGGAGTCAAGCGCGGCCTGATCGGCCCCCGTGAGGTGCCGCGACTGTGGGAGCGGCACCTGCTGAACTGCGCGGTGCTGTCCGAGGTCGTGCCGGAGGGGGTGACGGTGTGCGACGTGGGTTCCGGTGCGGGACTGCCGGGCATTCCGCTGGCCCTGGTCCGGCCCGATCTCAAGATCACCCTTCTGGAGCCGCTGCTGCGTCGTACGAACTTCCTGCAGGAAGTCGTGGAGCTGCTGGGCCTGGACCATGTCACGGTGGTGCGTGGCCGAGCCGAGGAAATGCTCGGCAAGCTACCCCCCGTGCATGTGGTCACCGCGCGTGCTGTGGCACCCCTGGACCGGTTGGCAGGTTGGGGCGTACCGCTGCTGCGGCCCTATGGGGAGATGCTCGCTCTCAAGGGCGACACCGCCCAGGAAGAGCTCGACGGGGCACGGGCGGCGCTGAGTAAGCTCGGCGTGGTGGAGACCTCCGTGGTTCAGGTGGGACAGGGAATCGTCGATCCCTTGTCCACGGTGGTCCGTGTCGAGGTCGGGGAGAGTCCGGGCGGGGTGCGGTTCGCTGCCAAGAGGGCAAAGGCTGCCCGCGCCGGCCGTGTCCGTCGTCGCCGCTGAGCTGTTCCGTCACTGCTGTCCGATTGCGGCGTTGCATCCCCGGTACGTACGCATTTCGGAGTGTCGTAACGATGTGACCCTGCGGTGTGTGCATCGTGTTTCACGTGAAACGTCGCTCACTGCTGCAGGGAATCATCAGCCGTGGCCGTGCGGCCGCCGCGCCACGTGACCGCAAGCCGCTCGCGAGGGTTACTGACTTGTCCACAGAGGTGGAATTCTCCACAGAACCACCGGCCTCGCTGGTTCGGGACCCCGAAACCATGGCAGGCTCTGTTCATCGCGAGCCTGAAGTCGAGGAGAGTGAATCCTTGCGGTCCGACGCCAACATCGCGGGACCGATGACCGATCCGGTCCCTGGTCCCCGTACCGAATCGGCGGGGGAGGATGTTTCACGTGAAACACCGCCGCCGATGGACGACACCCCCATTGGTCGTGCTGCCCAACTGGCGGTGGAGGCTCTGGGCCGTGCCGGTGAGGGTCTTCCCCGACCTGAGCAGACGCGCGTCATGGTCGTCGCCAACCAGAAGGGTGGGGTGGGCAAGACGACGACGACGGTCAATCTTGCCGCCTCGCTCGCGCTGCACGGTGCGCGTGTCCTTGTGATCGACCTCGACCCGCAGGGCAACGCATCCACGGCCCTGGGTATCGACCACCATGCGGAAGTACCCTCGATCTATGACGTCCTTGTCGAGAGCAAGCCGCTCTCCGACGTGGTCCAGCCGGTCCCGGACGTCGAGGGACTCTTCTGTGCCCCGGCCACCATCGATCTCGCCGGTGCGGAGATCGAGCTGGTGTCCCTGGTGGCACGGGAGAGTAGGCTGCAGCGCGCGATCCAGGCGTATGAACAGCCGCTGGACTACATCCTGATCGACTGTCCGCCGTCGCTCGGCCTGCTGACCGTCAATGCGCTCGTGGCGGGTGCCGAGGTGCTGATCCCGATCCAGTGCGAGTACTACGCGCTGGAGGGGCTGGGGCAGCTCCTGAGGAACGTTGACCTGGTGCGTGGACACCTCAACCCCGCGCTCCATGTCTCCACGATTCTGCTCACCATGTATGACGGTCGCACCAGGCTCGCCTCCCAGGTCGCGGAGGAGGTACGCAGCCACTTCGGCGATGAGGTGCTGCGAACGAGCATTCCGCGATCTGTCCGCATCTCCGAGGCGCCCAGCTATGGGCAGACCGTTCTCACCTACGATCCGGGCTCCAGTGGCTCGCTGTCGTATCTTGAGGCTGCCCGTGAGATCGCACTGCGCGGTGTGGGGATCCACTATGAAGCCCATCCCGCCCATGTGCTCAGCCAGAACAGTCAGCAGAGTTTGTCGGAGGGGATCCAGTGAGCGAGCGACGTAGAGGTCTGGGGCGTGGGCTCGGTGCACTGATCCCGGCAGCTCCACAGGAGAGGCCGGGTCCTTCGGATGCGGGAGCAGGCTCCCCGGTTCTGACGACGGACCGCGGTGTGGCCGCGGCCAAGGTCACCACGCTGCCTGCCGGCCTTCTCACGCCGGAGCAGCGTGCGGCCGAGCCGGAGTCGGAGGCCCTCTCCGAACCTGGCCCGGCCGGTGCGCACTTCGCCGAGGTGCCGCTGGACGCCATCGCTCCGAACCCTCGGCAACCGCGCGAGGTGTTCGACGAGGACGCGCTCGCTGAGTTGGTGACCTCCATCAAGGAAGTGGGTCTTCTTCAGCCGGTCGTCGTACGGCAACTGGGAACCGAGCGGTACGAGCTCATCATGGGAGAGCGTCGCTGGCGCGCCTGCCGAGAGGCGGGCCTCGAGCGCATCCCTGCGATCGTGCGGGCAACCGACGACGAGAAGCTTCTTCTGGACGCGCTCCTGGAGAATCTCCACCGGGCCCAGCTGAACCCGCTGGAAGAGGCGGCCGCCTATGACCAGTTGTTGAAGGACTTCAACTGCACCCACGACCAGCTGGCCGACCGGATCGGACGCTCGCGTCCTCAGGTTTCCAACACACTGCGACTGCTCCGTCTCTCCCCTCCCGTGCAGCGACGGGTGGCGGCCGGCGTGCTGTCCGCCGGTCATGCCAGGGCACTGCTCTCGGTGGAGGACTCGGAGGAGCAGGACAAGCTGGCCCACCGCATCGTGGCCGAGGGACTCTCGGTGCGAGCCGTGGAGGAGATCGTGACCCTGATGGGGTCCCGTCCGAAGAGCACGCCGAAGTCCAAAGGCCCTCGTGCCGGCGCCCGCCTGTCCCCCGCGCTCACCGATCTCGCATCCCGTCTCTCTGACCGCTTCGAGACCCGAGTGAAGGTCGACCTCGGTCAGAAGAAGGGCAAGATCGTCGTAGAGTTCGCCTCGATAGAGGATCTCGACCGCATCCTCGGCACGCTCGCCCCGGGTGAGGGACGGGTCATGGAGAAGGGACTCTCCGAGGAGGCCGAGGAAGAGCAGGTCTGAGACTTCGCCTCAGCCGATCAGGGCGGGTCGTGTCCAATTCCCAGCGGACACGATCCGCCCTTTGCCGTCTCACAGTAGGCGTGTCCCCGCTGGGTGGATACGATGCGTTCTGGTATGACGCATCCACCTTGCACCATCTCAGAGGAAGGCGAGCCATGCGATCGGTGAGCCGCGGCCACCTATTGACAGCCGGACTGGGCATTGGCGCGGTCGGCGGATTCATCGGCAGCCTACTCCGGGAGCGGAGTGAGCTGTCCGCTGCTCTTGGCGCGGCAGTCCAAGGAAGTGAGGAACAGCCTTCATGGGCCGTCGGCTCGTCCCGCTCACGCTGGACAACCTTTCAGACCTCCCCAAGCGCTGCCGAGCCTGTGTCTTCTGGGAGCTTGACCCAGTCAGCGGAGAAGCAGCAGTAAAGGCGGGCAGACCCGAGCTGGAGAAGGAGGCCTGGATCTCGGCCGTCCTGCTCGAGTGGGGATCGTGCGGCCGTGTCGTCTACGTCGACGAGGTGCCCGTCGGATTCGTGCTCTACGCCCCACCCGCCTACGTTCCGCGTTCGACCGCCTTCCCCACCAGTCCGGTCTCCTCCGATGCCGTACAGCTGATGACCGCATGGATCACTCCCGGCTACCAGGGGCAGGGACTGGGGCGAGTGATGGTGCAGACAGTCGCCAAGGATCTGCTTCGTCGGGGCTTCAAGGCGATCGAGGCGTTCGGGGACGCTCGCTGGACCGAGCCGGCCTGTGTGCTGCCGGCCGATCATCTCTTGGCGGTCGGCTTCAAGACCGTCCGCCCACATCCCACCTATCCCCGACTGAGGCTGGAGCTGCGTACGACGCTCTCCTGGAAGGAGGACGTGGAGCTGGCTCTCGACCGGCTTCTGGGCGCGGTACAGAAGGAGCCGGCTCTGCGACCGCTGTAGGTGTTCCGGGGAGCGACGGACGCAGAGACCCCGAATGGGCCAACCCGCTGGGGTTGGCCCATTCGTGTTTCACGTGAAACAAAGGGTGTCAGGCCTTCGTGACCTCATCGCCGATGAAGGCATCGAGCTCACGGACGAGCATGGCCTTAGGCTTGGCGCCGACGATCGTCTGGGCGACCTCACCGTTCTGGTACACGTTCAGCGTCGGGATGGACATGACGCCGTACTTGGCGGCCGTGGCCGGGTTCTCGTCGATGTTGAGCTTGACGACCTCGAGCTTCTCGCCGTGCTCGGCAGCGATAGCCTCCAGCGAAGGAGCGATCTGGCGGCACGGCCCGCACCACTCGGCCCAGAAGTCGACGAGCACGGGCTTGTCGCTCTTGAGGACTTCCTCTTCGAAGGTCGCATCGGTCACGGTCTTGAGGGCCACGGTGGACTCCTTACCTTGCAGGGTGGGGTGGGAACGAGAGGGTGTCAGACGGTCGCTGCCGCGGACTTCTCCTCGTCCGCGAGGGCAGCGAGGAAGCGCTCGGCATCCAGGGCGGCGGAGCAGCCGGTACCCGCAGCGGTGATGGCCTGCCGGTAGGTGTGGTCGACCACGTCGCCGGCGCCGAAGACACCGGTGAGGTTCGTTCGCGTCGACGGAGCATCCACCCGCAGATAGCCCTCCTCGTCCAGCTCCAGCTGACCCTTGAAGAGCTCGGTGCGAGGGTCGTGGCCGACGGCGATGAACAGTCCTGTGACCGGCAGCTCGCTCGTCTCGCAGGTCTTGGTGTTGCGCAGGGTCAGGCCTGTGAGCTTCTGCTCGCCGTGGATCTCTGCCACTTCGCTGTCCCAGGCGAACTTGATCTTCGGGTCGGCGAAGGCCCGCTCCTGCATGGCCTTGGAGGCACGGAGGCTGTCACGACGGTGGACGATGGTGACGGACTTGGCGAAGCGTGAGAGGAAGGTGGCTTCCTCCATCGCGGTGTCGCCGCCACCGACGACCGCGATGTCCTGGTCCTTGAAGAAGAAGCCGTCACAGGTGGCGCACCACGAGACACCACGTCCCGAGAGGGTGTCCTCGTTCGGCAGGCCGAGCTTCCGGTGCTGTGAACCGGTGGTGACGATGACGGCCTTGGCACGGTGCACCGTACCGGCGGTGTCCGTCACGGTCTTGATCTCGCCTGCCAGATCGACGGCCACGACATCGTCCGGAACCAGCTCAGCGCCGAAGCGCTCAGCCTGTGCCCGCATGTTGTCCATGAGATCCGGGCCCATGATCCCGTCGCGGAAACCGGGGAAGTTCTCCACATCGGTGGTGTTCATCAGCGCGCCACCGGCGGTCACGGCACCCTCGAACACCAGCGGGTTCAGCGACGCACGCGCGGTGTACAGCGCGGCCGTGTAGCCGGCCGGCCCGGAGCCGATGATGATCACGTTACGGACGTCGCTCACGGGTTTCTTCCTCGTCTCTGCAGACTGCTGCCTACTGGGGCCGGTCAACGACTCTCACCCCACCCAACGGATCCTACGGGGCATGCATTCCCGCCATGGCCGAGCGGCACGGAGGCTGTTTCAGGGGCGAGCGTAGGCATGAGTCAGCAACAGCTCGCCCTTGCTTGCGGGGGCCGTTTCCACACACGCCGCCGCCACTACATATGCCTGTACGCGGGAGGCGTCCTCGGCGTGCGGCAGCAACACGAGAAAGGCCGGGGTGCCCTCGAAAGTACCCTGATCGACCGCGATCGCCGCGTCGGTGCGGCCCGTGCCCTTCTGGACACAGGGAGGCACCGGAACGTCCGGCGAGCGCAGGGGGGTGGCTTCCGAGTCGACGGAGGCGTCCTTCTCCAGCCGGGGCCCGGTTGCCGTCCATCCCCCGGAGTCCTGGGGAGCCCCCTCGGAGGACAGCAGTGAGTGCACCCGTGTCTGCAGAGTCGCCGCCGTGAAGTCATGACCGCCCGACGCGGTGCTCGCGGCGGCGTCCGCCTTCCTCTCGGAGGTGTCGTTGCTCGGGCCTCCGAGAGTCTGCAGCAGCACCACACTCAGGCCGACGGCGGCAGCGCTGAATGCGGCAGTGACCACGGTGACGCGCCGCCGTCGACGGGACGAGGGGGCGCGGCCCGGTCCCGTGGCCGCACGGGCGCGTCCCGCGGGGCGATCGGTCGCCGAGGTCTCGGGGCGCTGTGCCGTGGGCGCTGTTTCACGTGAAACGTCGGTCGGCTCATCAGCCGGGGCAGTGGCATTCAGCAGAGCCTCGGCCGCCAACGCCGCGTCGATACGGCCGGCGATATCGGCGGGCATGCGCTGCGGGCCGGGCAGGGTGCCGAGCAGGCCGCGGATCTCCTCCAGTGAGGTGCGCACGTCGGCACACAGATCGCAGGCTTCGAGATGCTTCCTCACGGCCGCTTGGCGGGTCGGCGGGAGAAGTCCCTCGGCGAGATCGGCGATCTCGGATACCTCCGGGTGCTGAGCCGTGCCGGTCGTGGAGGTCACGTGCGTCCACCTCCGCCCTTCACAGCAGCAGGACCATTCGGCCCCGCGTCCCTTTCTCCGGTCGCCGGTGGGACGGATGTCCCAGGCGTCCGGTTCCTTCCCCCGTCGGGGACGCCGTTATCCCTCGTATCACCGCGTAGATGCCTGAGTAGAGGAACCAGGCGGGCACGGCCGCGGGCGCATCTGCTTTTCACGGTGCCCGTCGGGACGTCCAGCACACGGGCTGCCTCCGCAACCGGGTATCCCTGCATATCGACCAGCACCAGCGCGGCACGCTGGTCGACGGGAAGCGTGGCGAGCGCCGCCAGGAGCTCGCGATGGAGGTCCTGGCGCTCTGCGGGCGCCTCGGCGGACTCATGGGGCTCGAGGAGCTGTTCCAGCCGCTCGGTGTCGTCCACCGGCGAGGTCTTGCGGGACGCCGCTTTGCGGGCCCGGTCGAGACAGGCGTTGACGGTGATGCGGTGCAGCCAGGTCGTCACGGCGGATTGTCCCCGGAACGTGTGGGCGGCCCGGAAGGCGGAGACGAAAGCGTCCTGTACGGCGTCCGCCGCTTCCTCCCGGTCCCCCAGTGTGCGCAGGGCCACCGCCCAGAGCCGATCGCGGTGGCGCCGTACGAGCTCACCGAAGGCATCCGGATCCCCGGCGACGTGCTGGGCCAGCAAGTCCTGGTCACTGACGTTGCCGAGCGTGTGGTCCTCCATCGACGCCTTCCCTCCCCAGCCACCGCGAACACGACCGGCGACGGTGCGCTGGCCCTTGCAGGCATCAGCCCAGGACGTTGATCTCCGAGATTCCGCCCCTGTAACGGTCCGATGAGCCTGCCGCGGGAAGCTCGGTCACGTGGATCAGCACGTACCGGGTGCGCGTCGGGCGCTCCAGTGTTTTCTTCATCTGCTCGCCGACCTTCTCGGACTGGCTGAGCCGCTGTGAGAAATCGCCGAGGGATGTCGGACTCGATGCGTTCTCGTCGGCAGCGAGCACCTCTACCGTCTGCCCGCTGGTGGACATGGCAATGTCGAACCCGGTGACGGTTTGTACGGATCCTAGATCAACGACTATGCCGCTGCCGTCCTTGCGCGTCGGCAGGTTTCCGAAGTTCGGATAACCCAGGTACTCGGGCGTGATCCACGCGGTGTCCGTCTTGCCGTCCACTGCCAGCGGTACCTGATCCTCTTGGATCCCTGTACCGCCGGGCATGAACTCCGTCGCACCGGTGATCTTCAGCGGCTTCCCCGGAGAGGTGGGCCGCTTGTCGTCCTTGTCATCGCCGCCCGCGGTCTGGGTCGTGCCCTTGGGGTCGCCCCCCGAAGGGCTCCGGTTGTCCAGCAGCTTGTCGGCGATCTGCCAACTACCCAGTCCCAGTGCGGCGATGAGCAGAGCTGACACCGTCCACTTCAGGAGCTTGCCGGTGCGGCTCTCCAGGGGCGCCGGCGGGACCACCACCGGCTGCGTCAGACCGCCGCCGGGGTGGGCCGCCGTACGGCCGTATGTGCCCTGTTGGTACGTGGTGCGCTGGTATTCCGGCGGGGCGGTGAAGGCCGGCTCCGGCGGGCGGATGCGGGGCATTGCCGCCACCGCCTTGGTGAGCTCGTCCGGAGTGGTGCAGGGCGGCTCCTGGCGGGATGCGGTGGCCCCGTCATTGACCAGGGCACGCATGGCCAGCTCGGACAGTCCGCGGTGGACGCCCGCACGTACCTGGTCGGGGGCAATCAGCCCGACGCCCTTGGGAAGCCCGGAGAGGCCGTACGCGTCGCTCTCGTAGGGCCACCGCTGAGTCAGCGCGGCGTACAGCAGAGCCCCGATCGCCTCGGTGTCCGTCCGCTGCGGCCGGTCGGCGCTGATGCCCCGCAGGGCAGCGTTCACGGCAAGGCCGCGGATCCTGTACTGCCCCGTGGAGCTGCGGAGTACGGCGCCGGGGGTGAGCCTCAGATGGGCGAGCCCCTCCCGATGGGCCGCTGCCATGGCCTGGGAGAGCTGGCTCACCAACTGGTAGGCGTCATGGGCCTCCATCGGCCCTGCGGCGAGCAGCGCGGTGAGCTCGGTCGCGTCGGGCAGCCACTCGTGCACGACGTAGACGAGGTCGTTCTCCTCGACGGCGTCCAGCACCTGAACGAAACGGGGGTCGCCCAGCAGAGCCGCCGACCGGGCCGCGGCCAGCACGGACCGAGCCCGGGGGTGGTCGGCAGGCAGAATGTGCACGCCGACGGCGCGGCGCAGTTTCTCGTCGACAGCACGCCAACTGCTGAATCCGTCCAGACGGGTGACGCACTCCTCGAGCCGGTAGCGTCTGGCGAGTTTATGGCCGCTGTGCAGTTCGGGAGCGCTGATGGCCGACTGCTCCCGGGTCTTCCGTTCGCCGCCCGTGTCCTGAGCGCCCTGCTCCGCCGCTTCGTCGGCGTGCGCCTCCCCGTCGGTCGCGGCCTTGTCCGCCTGGGCGGCCAGCGGGTCGTCACCGCTGTTGTCGGCCACGTCGACGGCAGCCGTGCTACGTTCCGCCACCGTCGTTCCCTGCCTCCCCATCCGTTGCGCCAAATCCAACAGCCATGCCAATTGTGCCCACAGTCCGCTGCTATGCACGACACACGGTGGCGGACGATGGTTGTGCTGGGACGGCCGGTCCCTACCGACCGAGTCGGCCGCGCACCATGCCGACCAGGGTGTTGAGCTCCTGGATCCTCATCCTTCTCGCCGCTACGAAGAAGACTCCGAGCAGGATCGCACCACCCGCGACGAGTGCGACGAGCGATCCGAGCGCGCCCTCGCCGAAGGCCTTCAGCACGAAGTAGCCCACGGCGCCAGCCGCCGCGGCCGCCGGCACGGATGCCAGGCACAGCCGGGCGTAGGTGCGCACCACCTGGGTGCCGTCGAGGTCGCCGCCCAGCCTGTTCCGCAGCCGCCGCCAGGCGACCCCGACGCCGACCGCGTACGCGAGGCCGTAGGAGCCGGCCATGCCGACCACGGCCCACCGGGCCGGAAGGAGGAAGTAGCAGGCAGCCGAGGCGGCTGCGTTCACCGCGGCCACGATCACGGTGTTGTAGAAGGGCGTGCGGGTGTCCTCGTAGGCGTAGAAGCCGCGGAGGACCACGTACTGGACCGAATAGGGGATCAGACCGAGGCCGAACGCCATCAGGATGAAGCCCATCGAGCGGGCCGCCTCGGTGCCCGCCGACGCGTACAGCAGGGTGCACATGGGGACGCCCAGCGCCAGGAAGGAGAACGCGACCGGCACGATCGCGACCGCCGAGTTCCGCAACCCCTGGGAGATGTCGTCGCGGACCGCGCCGGGGTCGTCGTCGTGTGCGGCTCGGGAGATCCTCGGGAGCAGAGCCGCCATCACCGACACGGTGATGATCGCCTGCGGCATGCCCCAGATCAGCTGGGCGTTCGAGTAGGCGAGGAATCCCGCTCCGTCCTTGCCGGACGCCGCACCGGCGGCGGTGGAGAGCTGGGTGACCACGAGCACGCCGGCCTGGTTGGCGAGGACGAACAGCACCGTCCACTTGGCGAGCCTGACGGTCTTCCCCAGGCCCTGGCCCTTCCAGTCGAAGCGGGGGCGGAAACGGAAACCCGTCTCTCTGAGGTACGGAATCATCGCGAGAGCCTGGACGACGAGACCGAGCAGGGTTCCGATGGCCAGCAGCCGCACGCCTTCCGGCGGGATCGTCCGGACGCTCATCTGCGACTCGGCGAAGCTGCCGTAGACCCAGATGAACAGGCCGAAGGTGAAGATGATGACGATGTTGTTGAGGACCGGCGTCCACATCATCGCGCCGAACCTGCCGCGGGCATTCAGGATCTGCCCCATGACCACGTGCACACCCATGAAGAAGATCGTGGGCAGGCAGAAACGGGCGAAGGTGACGGCGACGCTGTTCGCCGGGGGATTGCCGGCGATCGTCGGCGACAGGGCCTTGATCAGCAGCGGGGCCGCGAACACGGCGATGAGGACGATCGCGCCGAGGGCGACCATGACGAGGGTCAGCAGCCGGTTGGCATACGCCTCCCCGCCATCCTCGTCGTTCTTCATGGCCCGGACGAGCTGCGGGACGAACACCGAGTTCAGTCCGCCACCCACCGTGAGGA
Organism: Streptomyces sp. HNM0645; assembly: GCF_030056615.1. Taxonomy (NCBI): domain Bacteria; kingdom Bacillati; phylum Actinomycetota; class Actinomycetes; order Kitasatosporales; family Streptomycetaceae; genus Streptomyces; species Streptomyces sp. HNM0645. Next base: position 57,370 of record NZ_JASHLT010000013.1, read on the forward strand.
TGTAGATCATCGTCGGCAGGGTCAGGGCGATCGTGTAGGAGTCACCGAGCAGTGCGGCGCCGAGCGCAGCGGTGATCACCAGGCTGCGGACGAAACCGGTGAGGCGGGACACCATGGTTCCGGCGGCCATGACGGCGCTGGATTTCAGCAGGCTGGAGGCCCGGCCGCCGCCCCCCTTCCGAGCGGCGGGCACAGGGGCGGGCTCCGGATCCCGATCAGGTTCGGCGGGGGCCGTGGTGCGCCCGGTGGTCTGCTGGTCCCGGTAGAGGTGGGCGAATGCGTCGGGCTCCGACTTGTCCTCGCCGGCCCTGGTCACCAGGTCGTCCACACCGGTGAACTGCACGGTCCGCGCATCGTCCCCATAGGGCAGATGACGGGACGGGCCGTCCGGCTCGGGCGGCGGGGTCTGGGCCCAGATCCGGGGGTCGGGAGCGTGCTGCTGAGCCGGAGGTTGCTGGTACAGCGGCTGAGACTGCTGAACGCTGCCCGGCGGTGGTGGGGGGTGCGCGGCACGGTCGTAGAGCGCCTCCGACACGGGATCCTGGGCTGAGAGATCACGGGACCGGTACGGATCGTGGTCGTACGCGTCCTGGATGTACGGGTCGTCGGGCGCCTCGCCGGCCTGCGGCGGCACCTGGGCCGTCGATGGCTGCTCCGCCTGCTGAGGGCCGTGCGAGGGGTACGGAGCGCCCGAGGAGGGCGCGGTGCCGTCCGCGCCCTGCCCGCGGTCACCGTCGTACGGCGCGTTCATGGTTACCCCACCTCATCGTCCGGCCCGCTGGCCACGACATCGCTCAACGGTCCACCTTCTCACCCGCACCCGACGGGTCGGCGTTTTCCGGTCCGGTGTCCGGTGTCGGGTCACTCGGCTGCGCCGGAGTGACGGGCACCGCGCTGTAGTGGGCCTCATCAGCCGCTTCGCCTGTGGTGGCAGCTTCCCGGGCCGCTGCCCGCTTGCGCTGGGTGTACATCCTGACGCCTGCGAGGACGAGCAGGAGCACACCGCCGGCAATGACAAGCATCACGGTCGGAGTGATCTCGGAAGCCTTGACCGTGAAGGTCATCGGTCCGCCGTACAGCTTGCCGTCCTCGGTGTACAGCTGGGCCGTGACCTGGACCGGACCGTTGGCGTTGGCGGCCGCCGTGAACTTCACCGACTGGCTGTGCCCGCCGTTGATCTTGATGGGCTGTTCGGCGACCACACTGCCGTCGTCGAGCTTGAGCCGGGTCGGGTTCGAGGACTTCAGCCGGAGGACGAGATTGTCGACCCCCTGGACCAGCTTGTTCTGCACCGTCACGGGAATCGTGGCGCTGCGGCCCGACAGGGTCAGAGCCGACTTCTGGATCAGCCGCACCTCGGTGGTGAGGTCCTCCAGGTAGCTCTGCACTCCGTTGCGGTACTGGGCAGCCACACCAGCCTTACCGCGCCAGGACGTGGACATCTCGCGGTTGATCGCGTTGCCGAACGGGGTCACGACCCGGTCCGGGGACGTGAGGATGACCTTGAAGTTGTCCAGTGTCTCCTGCGTGCTCTTGATGTCCTGGAAGGTCTGGACGGGCAGCTCGCGGGCCCTGAGCTTCTTCGGGTACTGGGATGCGGCCGGCACCCGGGTCGTGGCGTCGGGGTCGGGCTTGGCCTCGGCGGCCCCGATCAGATCCAGCGGTTGGGTCCAGCGCTGGCCGGCCAGTCCCTGCAGCGCCTTGGCCATCGTCTGTGCCTGGCTTGCCGTCGGCATCCGCTGAGGAGCGACCACGATGCTGCGCTGGGCGTCCGGTGCCTGCCGCGTGAGAGCCAGTGACTGGGCCAGGAACTGCTGGACCGCGAGAGTGGAGGTACCGGCCTTGCTCAGGTCCCCGTAGAAGGCCTTGGAGAGCCGTGCGTCCGCGACCACGGCCGTCGTGCCACCGCCGATGGGGCGTGCGGCGGAAGGCGTGTACGAGACCGGTCCGGTCTCCTTGAGGCTGTCGCTGCGGGCGATGATGTTGTGGGCGCCCGCAGAGGTGGCGACGTCGACGATCGACGGATCGACGGCGCCTTCCACAGGCCAGGCGAAGTCCGTCGACGGCTTCACGTGGAGGACGGTCTCCACCGTCGTCTCCGCCACCGCCGTCGCCGGCTGCAGATGGCTGAGCGAACCGGAGACGTCCTTGCCGCGGTGTGCGAGGGACGCCAGGTCGGGGTCAGCGAACGGAAGCGCGACGACCTGCCGGTCCTGGACCACCTTCTCCAGGGAGCTCAGCCACTGCTTGGCCACGGCCTGGTTCCGGCCCGGCACGGTGTCCCCCGTCTCCGTCCTGACCTCGTAGTTCCTGGTCATCGCATCGACCGTGGCGAGCAGATCCGGATCGATGACCCAGGTGATGGGGAGCTGACTTCCGAGCGAGACGAGCTGATCCAGCCGACCCCCGGGTGCGAGTTCGGCGGCGAGCGCGTCGTTCTCGAAGACCGGGGTCTGCTGTTCGTCCGATCCGGTCTCCGCCGACAGGTGGGTGGTGGAGATCAAGGGCCAGAGGAAGGTGAGCTGGGTCCTCTTGCCCACGGACTCCGGCTGCCAGGGGAGGAAGGTGCGCTCGATACCGAGCACCTGGTCGTAGGAGTCGCCGGCGGCCTGCCCGGAGAGCGACACACCCAGCTGGTAGACCCCAGCCTCGTCCAGCTTCAGCTTGCTGACCGGGACGGTGAGCGTGAAGTCCTCGCTGATCCCGGTGGCGAGCCGGTCGATCTTGACGCTGTACGGACCGCCGAGTGCTTTGGCGTCGGCCCCCGGGGTGTAGCCGGTGGCCTTCGAGACCTCGTCGATGTCAGGACGGCCCGACAGGCGAGGTCCGACGCGCAGGTCGACCTCTGCGTCGGTGATGGTCTTCTTGCCCTTGTTGGTGACGGTGCCCGAGATGGTGAGCGTGTCGTCTTTCACAGGGGCGCTGGGAGAGAGGCTGTTCAGCGCGACATCGACGGTGTCGGCGTCGCTCGCCCTGCTCGCGGCGTGCGTGGCCGGTGCCGCCGGCAGGTACAGCAGTCCGGCGAGCAACGGAGTCCCCGCGAGGAGGGCGGCTGCGCGCCGCAGCCACCGGCGGGCAGGAGAGGGAGCCATCCCCTGGAATTCTGCCGCCTCGGCCACGCGCTCGTCCGTCCCTCGTCGTCTCTTGCCGTTGGTGGGTGTCGCTAGGTGCGTCCCCGCATGGTAACGAGGTGCGCTGCGGCGAAGTGCTCGGGACTGCTCCACATGATCGGAAGGGCGGTGCGGGCGGGCGGGAAACAGGGAGGCCGCGGGGCCGTAGGTGCACGTACCCTTTTCTGTTGTGCCGAACGCCAACGAAGACAACCTCACCGAACTGAGCCAGGTGCAGCGCCGCGCCGTGAGCGAGCTGCTGCGCGTGTCCCCGGTCGCCGATGATCTCGCCCGTCGATTCCAGGATGCCGGATTCCGTCTGGCGCTGGTCGGTGGCTCCGTACGGGACGCTTTGCTCGGCCGGCTCGGCAATGATCTCGACTTCACCACCGATGCCCTTCCCGAGGATGTTCTGAAGATCGTCCGTCCCTGGGCGGACTCCGTGTGGGAAGTGGGCATCGCCTTCGGCACGGTCGGCTGCCAGAAGGACGGCCACGTCGGTGACGGCGTTCAGCGCTTTCAGATCGAGATCACGACCTACCGCTCCGAGGCTTACGACCGGACCTCACGGAAACCGGAGGTCTCCTACGGCGACTCCATCGAGGAAGACCTGGTCCGTCGCGACTTCACCGTGAACGCCATGGCCGTCGCTCTTCCGGAGAAGGAGTTCATCGACCCTCACGGAGGGTTGCAGGACCTCGCCTCGCAGGTGCTGCGTACACCGGGGACCCCGGAGGACTCCTTCTCCGACGATCCGCTGCGCATGCTGCGTGCGGCACGTTTCGCCGCCCAGCTCGACTTCGAGGTCGCGCCTGAGGTCATCGCCGCGATGCGCGAGATGTCAGACCGTATCGACATCGTCTCGGCCGAGCGGGTCCGCGATGAGTTCAACAAGCTGATCCTCGCTCCGAACCCCCGCAAGGGCCTCGCGCTGCTCGTGGACACGGGGCTCGCCGAACGTTTCATGCCGGAACTGCCGGCGCTGCGGCTGGAGAGTGACGAGCACCACCGGCACAAGGACGTGTACGAGCACTCACTGATCGTGCTGGAGCAGGCCATCGACCTGGAGGAGGAGGGGCCGGACCTCGTCCTGCGTCTCGCCGCTCTCCTCCACGACATCGGCAAGCCGAGGACCCGGCGTTTCGAGCCGGACGGGCGAGTCTCCTTCCACCACCACGAGGTGGTGGGTGCCAAGATGACGAAGAAGCGCCTCACGGCGCTGAAGTACTCCAACGACATGGTCAAGGACATCGCTCGCCTTGTGGAGCTGCATCTGCGCTTCCACGGGTACGGCACCGGCGAGTGGACCGACTCGGCCGTGCGGCGTTATGTGCGCGACGCAGGGCCGCAGCTCGAGCGCCTGCACAAGCTGACTCGCTCCGACTGCACCACGCGCAACAAGAGGAAGGCGAGCGCCCTTTCGCGCACCTACGACGGACTGGAGGAGCGCATCGCCCAGCTCCAGGAGCAGGAGGAGCTGGACGCGATCCGTCCGGACCTGGACGGCAACCAGATCATGGAGATCCTGGGGGTTGGCCCTGGACCTGTCATCGGGAAGGCCTACGCGTTCCTGCTCGAGCTGCGGCTCGAGAACGGACCGATGGTTTACGACGACGCGGTGGCGGCGCTCAAGGAGTGGTGGGCGACTCAAAGGTGACCGCGAGCGAGGGCATGTTTCACGTGAAACATGCCCTCGCGCCGAGGGGCAATGAGCGATGTTTCACGTGAAACATCGCTCATTGACCTTCACGGGTTTCACGGGTGCGCTCCGGTTCGGCGCCAGCGCAGAAGTGTCGCGGCACTCAGACCGTAGAGCGCGGCGAGCAGGGCGACCAGCGGGACGGATCGCCCGTCCGGAGGCAGCATCAGTGCCGTCACTCCGGCTGCGCCGACGAAGGCGACGTTGAAGAGCATGTCGTAGAGGGAGAAGACCCGGCCTCGGTACTCATCGTCGACGGAGGTCTGCACGACCGTGTCCGTTGTGATCTTGGAGCCTTGGGTGACCAGTCCCAGGGCGAACGCGGCGATGAGGATCGGCGCGGGAGCGAAAGTCAGTCCCAGGGCCGGTTCCAGAACGGCGGCCGCGCCTGCGAGGGTCGCGATCCATCCGTAGTGGCCGAGTCGGTCGACCCCCCAGGGAGTGATGACGGCTGCGGCGAAGAATCCGGCGCCGGAGAGTGCCACGGCCAGGCCGAGGAGCTTCAGACCCTGCGACTCCGTCGAGGACCAGGTGTACCTGCAGAGCATGAGGACCATCACGGTCAGTGCGCCGTAGCAGAAGCGCAGCATGGTCATGGCGGCAAGGGCGCGGGCGGCGGTGCGCCGTTCGGCCAGATGGCGTAGTCCGCTGGCGAGGCCGCGGACCGTCGAAGCCAGGGCTGCGCTGAGCCGTGGCTGCAGCAAATCAGGTTCGGGACCGAGGAGTTCGCGACCCATGCGAAGGGAAGCGAGAGCCGCGCAGAGATAGAGCGTCGCACCGAGGAGTACGACGACCACGTCCGAGTCGGAGCCGGCGATGCGTACGGCGAACGCGAGGCCGCCGCCGGCCGTGGCTGCGAGCGTGCCGGCCGTCGGCGAGAGGGAGTTGGCCATGACGAGCCGTTGCTCGTCGACGACGCGCGGAAGCGCCGCGGAGAGTCCCGCCAGGACGAAGCGGTTGACTGCCGTGACGCAGAGCGCGGAGGCGTAGAAGAGCCATTCCGGGACCGGGGCGAACATCAGCATGGCCGTGGAGCAGGCGAGGACCGCTCGCAGGAGATTCCCGTGGAGGAAGACCTGCCGGCGCGGCCATCGGTCCAGGAGGACGCCTGCGAACGGACCGATGAGGGAGTAGGGCAGGAGCAGTACCGCCATGGCAGCGGCGATTGCTCCTGGGGAGGCCTCTTTCTCCGGCGAGAAGACCACGTACGTGGCGAGCGCGACCTGGTACACACCGTCGGCCGACTGCGACAGCAGCCGTACGGTGAGCAGACGGCGGAAGTTCGTCAGGCGCAGGAGTACGCGCAGATCACGTACGACAGGCATGTGGGCAAGCGTCACACACGAAGAGAGCCCCCGGGCAGATGCCACGGGGACTCTCGACAGGCCGGGAGGACTGCGGAGTACGCGGTCCGGTGCCGAACTAGCGCTCGACCTCGCCCTTGATGAACTTCTCGACGTTCTCGCGGGCCACGTCGTCGAAGTACTGGACCGGCGGGGACTTCATGAAGTACGAGGACGCGGAGAGGATCGGTCCGCCGATGCCGCGGTCCTTGGCGATCTTCGCGGCTCGCAGCGCGTCGATGATGACGCCGGCGGAGTTCGGGGAGTCCCACACCTCGAGCTTGTACTCCAGGTTCAGCGGGACGTCGCCGAAGGCGCGGCCCTCCAGGCGGACGTAGGCCCACTTGCGGTCGTCCAGCCATGCGACGTAGTCGGACGGGCCGATGTGGACGTTCTTCTCGCCGAGCTCCCGGTCGGGGATCTGCGAGGTGACGGCCTGGGTCTTGGAGATCTTCTTGGACTCCAGCCGCTCGCGCTCGAGCATGTTCTTGAAGTCCATGTTTCCGCCGACGTTCAGCTGCATCGTGCGGTCCAGGACGACGCCGCGGTCCTCGAAGAGCTTCGCCATCACACGGTGCGTGATCGTGGCGCCGACCTGCGACTTGATGTCGTCACCGACGATCGGCACACCGGCGGCGGTGAACTTGTCCGCCCACTCCTTGGTGCCCGCGATGAACACCGGGAGGGCGTTGACGAAGGCGACCTTGGCGTCGATGGCGCACTGGGCGTAGAACTTGGCAGCGTCCTCGGAACCCACCGGGAGGTAGCAGACGAGAACGTCGACCTGCTTGTCCTTGAGGACCTGGACGACGTCGACCGGAGCCTCGGCGGACTCCTCGATGGTCTCGCGGTAGTACTTGCCGAGACCGTCGAGGGTGTGACCGCGCTGGACGGTCACGCCGGTGGACGGCACGTCGCAGATCTTGATGGTGTTGTTCTCGCTGGCACCGATGGCGTCCGCAAGGTCGAGGCCGACCTTCTTCGCGTCGACATCGAAGGCGGCGACGAACTCGACGTCACGGACGTGGTAGTCGCCGAACTGGACGTGCATCAGACCCGGCACCTTGCTGCCCGGGTCGGCGTCCTTGTAGTACTCGACGCCCTGCACCAGCGAGGCGGCGCAGTTGCCCACGCCGACGATGGCTACGCGAACCGAACCCATTCCGGCTGCTCCCTGTGTGTTCTCGTGCGAGACCCTGCTCAGGCGCGGGGTCTCAGTTGGTGGTGTCTTCGGACGGATCCGGCGGGGTGGGGCGCCGCGGTGCGACACCCTCGGGGGACGCTTCGTCCCCGTGCCGGGGCAGGCCGCCCGACTCTCCAGATGTGTTGTCCTGCCGAGCGGCTTCCCCGGTGGCCGTGGACCGTCGCTGGTCCCGCCCCGCCCGCTCGCTCTCGATGAGTTCGTTCAGCCAGCGCACCTCGCGCTCGACGGACTCCATGCCGTGCCGTTGAAGCTCCAGCGTGTAGTCGTCCAGGCGCTCTCGTGTACGGGCGAGGGAGGCGCGCATCTTCTCCAGACGCTCCTCCAGCCGACTGCGCCGGCCTTCCAGCACCCGCATCCGCACCTCGCGCTCCGTCTGGCCGAAGAACGCGAAGCGGGCCGCGAAGTGCTCGTCCTCCCAGGTGTCGGGGCCGGTGTGGGACAGGAGCTCTTCGAAGTGCTCCTTGCCTTCGGCCGTCAGCCTGTAGACGATCTTGGCCCGGCGCCCCGCGAGCGAGGCGGCGAGGGCGTCCTCGGGCGCGCTGCCCGGCTCCTCGATCAACCAGCCGTTGGCGACCAGCGTCTTGAGGCAGGGGTAGAGGGTCCCGTAACTGAAGGCCCGGAAGATCCCCAGCGAGGTGTTGAGCCGCTTACGCAGCTCGTACCCGTGCATGGGGGCCTCACGGAGAAGGCCGAGAACGGCGAACTCGAGGATGCCGGAACGTCGGCTCATCGGTCGCCTCCTCTGCCTTCCCGGATGGTTATGCCGTGCTGATGTATCGAATCGATACATCCAGACGATAGAGCGACGCGTCTGTTGCGACAAGAGGGGTCCTTGTGACCGGCATCACATCACCGATTCGCAGCAAGTGAGTTGCCTTATTTGGGATGAATTTTCCGCACGAGAGGTTTTTGTTCGTGCGTAGTCTGTGCGCCATGCAGACCACCGGGAACCGTGTGACACCAGGAGGCGTCCTCGTCCTGGATGCATTGCGGATGAGCCCTCCGCCGGGCTGGTCCGTATTGATGTCGGGGGGACCGGATCTCAACTGCCGCTTCCAGGCGTTCGCGCCTGCTCGAGGAGTAGTCGTTCGATGAGCGAGCACCGTCGCAAACCGCCGCAGCCCGAGGGTGGCGGACGTGCCGCGGCCCGGCGCGCCGCCCAGCAGCCTCCGACTGGCCGCCGTGCGGCCCGGGGCGCAAGCACCAGTTCTCCCTCCGCGCCGCACGGAGAAGAGCAACCGTACGGAGGCCGGGCTGCCGCCCGGCGCGCCGCCCAGCGCGGTGGGGGCGGCCGCAGAAGGGTCTCGGAGGCCGGCGGCGCCGGGATCGGTGGTCACGGTGGTGGCCGCCGCGGTGGCGGCGGTCCGGGAGGACCGGGCCGCGGCCGGGGAGGTGGTCCCGGGAAGAAGCGGCTGATCGACTATCCGCGCCACGACAAGTACGGCTGGCGCCGCTGGGTGCCGTCGTGGAAGCTCGTGACAGGCCTCTGCCTCGCGTTCCTCGGCAGCCTGATGACCGCCGGCACCATCGCCTACGCGGTGGTGGGGATTCCCGAGCAGGACAAGGCCGCCAAGGCGCAGAACAACGTCTACTACTGGGCCGACAAGTCGCAGATGGCCGCGACGGGCGGTGAGGTCAACCGTCAGATCGTCTCGATCGACAACATCCCCTCCCACATGCAGAACGCGGTGATCTCGGCCGAGAACAAGACGTTCGAGACCGACAAGGGCATCGACCCGATGGGTATCGCCCGTGCCGTGGTCAACATGGCGAAAGGCGGCCAGACCCAGGGTGGCTCGACCATCACCCAGCAGTTCGTGAAGAACGCCATGCTCGGCGACCAGTCCCAGACCTTGAGCCGCAAGGTCAAGGAGCTCTTCATCTCCATGAAGGTCGGCACCGAGGTCGAGAAGCCCAAGATCATGGAGGGCTACCTCAACACGTCGTACTACGGCCGCGGCGCCTACGGGATCCAGGCCGCCGCCCGCACCTACTACGGCAAGAACGCGAAGGACCTCACCGCGAGCCAGTGCGCCTTCCTCGCCTCCCTCCTCAAGGGCGCGACGTACTACGACCCCGCCGGCGCGACGGAGATCGACCCCAAGGCCACGCCGAAGGCCAACACCGAGCGCGCCACCAAGCGCTGGATGTGGATCCTCGGCGAGATGCGCAAGGACGGGCACCTGACGGACGCGGAGTACACGGAGGCCGTCAAGGAGTTCCCGAAGCCCGACAAGCCGAAGAAGAACGCGCAGCTCGGCGGTCAGACCGGTTACCTGGTCGACCTCGCCAAGGCCTACTTCATCAACAACAACGACCGGGGCATCACCGCCGAGGATCTCGCCAAGGGCGGCTACGAGATCCACACGACCTTCGACAAGAAGAAGGTCGACAAGCTGACCAAGGCCGTCGAGAACGTCCGCAAGAAGAACATCGACGCGAAGAAGCGCCCGGAGACGGACACCCACGTCCAGTTCGGCGGCGCCTCCGTGAACCCCAAGACCGGGGCGATCGTCGCCATCTACGGCGGTGAGGACGCGACGAAGCACTTCACCAACAACGCGGACAAGACCGGTGCCCAGGTCGGCTCGACCTTCAAGCCGTTCGTGCTCGCCGCGGCCATGCGGGACGGTGTGCGCGACCCGAACTCCGGACCCGTCCAGGGCCCGGACGAGCGCAGGATCCTCGACCCGGACAAGAGCCGGTACAACGGCGTCAACAAGCTCAAGATCAAGCAGTACGACGGCAGCGTCTGGCGGAACGAGAAGGGCGAGGAGTGGCTGCAGCGCAACGACGGTGACGAGTCCTACAAGGACATCAGCCTCCGCGAAGCGATGATCCACTCCGCCAACTCGCCCTTCGTCCAGCTGGGCATGGACGTCGGTATCGACAAGGTGCGCGAGGCGGCGATGGACGCCGGGCTGCGCGAGGACTCGCTGGTCGAGTCAGACGTCCCCTCCTTCTCGATCGGCATCTCCGACCCCAGCGCGATCCGCATGGCCGGCGCGTACGCCACCTTCGCCGCCAACGGCGAGCAGCGCGAGCCGTACTCGGTGAAGCAGGTGGAGCACAGCGGCGAGGTGATCTTCAAGCACGAGGACAAGTCGGAGCGTAAGTTCTCCTCGGCCGTCGCCAGCAACGTCACCGACGTGCTGCGGGACGTCGTCGAGGACCCCGAGGGCACGGGCCGCAACGCCCGTCTCCCGGGTCGTGACGTGGCCGGCAAGACCGGTACCACCGACGGCAACAAGTCGGCGTGGTTCGTGGGCTACACGCCGCAGCTGGCGACCGCCATCGACATGTACCGGATGGACGACAACGCGGAGAACAAGAACCGCAAGTTCCTGGAGATGTTCGGAACGGGCGGTCAGCAGAAGATCCACGGTTCGTCGTTCCCGTCCGAGATCTGGCACGACTACATGGAGGACGCGCTCAAGGGCACCGAGGTCGAGCGCTTCTCCGAGCCCGAGTCCCTCGACGGCGACGCCGTCTACGGCGGCGGTCTCACCAGCCCCGAGCCGACCCCGTCCGAGACGCCGTCGGAGACGCCCTCCGAGACGCCGTCGGAGACGCCCTCCGAGACGCCGTCCAAGTCCCCGAAGCCCTCGAAGTCCTGTGACCGGTTCGACTGGACCTGTAACCCGACCGCCGGGCAGGACGGTGATCCGAGCAACGGCGGGACCGACACGGGCACCACGGACGGCGGCGTGACGGACGGTGGTGTGAGCACCAGCCCGTCACCGTCGGACGGCGGCAACGGCAACGGCACGCAAGGAAACGGGAGCGACGGCGGCTGGCTGGGAGGACCGGAGGGCTGACGACGCGCTGGTGAACACGCCGAGAGGGCCGTGGCACCCGGAGGAGGACTCCGGGTGCCACGGCCCTCTTTCGTTGTCCACAGGCCGTTGTCCACAGGCCGTACGCGGTGGCGGCCCCGTACGGCAGGATGTGCTCCATGGCGAGCCCGGAGAAGACGATGCCGCAGCACGACGAGGCGCCGGTCAGTCCCACACGGAGGGACGAGATCGCGGCTGCCGGCAGTGAGCTGATCGGGGGCCCTCTCGGCCGCTGGGCGCGGGTCGGCGGCAGCCGGCTCACGCCCGTGAGGGTCGTCGCCCTGGTCGCGATCGGGATGTTCGCGCTCGGCATGGTGCAGAAGATCCCCTGCTACGACTGGGCGTGGTTCCGGGGCGCCAGCTCGCAGTACACGCACGCCTGCTACTCCGACATCCCGCATCTGTTCCTCGGACGCGGCTTCTCCGAGGGCCTGGTGCCGTACTTCGACCGGCTGGACGGCGACATGGAGTACCTCGAGTACCCCGTGCTGACCGGCTTGTTCATGCAGGTCGCCGCGTGGCTCACACCGTCGGGCGGCTCCATCCAGCACCGTGAGCAGATCTACTGGATGGTCAACGCGGGCATGCTGATGATCTGCGCCGCGATCATCGCCGTGTGCGTCGCGCGAACCCATCGCCGCAGGCCGTGGGACGGACTGCTGGTGGCCCTGGCACCCGCGTTCGCCCTCACCGCCACCATCAACTGGGACCTGCTGGCGGTCGCCCTCACCGCGGCGGCGATGCTCATGTGGTCGCGCGGACGGGCTCTGGCCTTCGGCGTCCTCGTCGGGCTCGCCACGGCGGCCAAGCTGTACCCGGTGCTCCTCCTCGGCCCCCTGCTGGTGCTGTGCTGGCGGGCCGGCAGGTACCGGGAGTACGGGACGGCGCTCCTCGGCGCGGCCGGGGCCTGGCTGGTGGTGAATCTGCCGGTGATGCTGGCGGCGCCCGAGGGGTGGAAGAAGTTCTACACGTTCAGCCAGGAGCGCCAGGTCGACTTCGGGTCCTTCTGGCTGATCATCACCCAGCGCACGGGCGAGTCGATCGAGGTCGACACGGTCAACACCTACGCCACGGCGCTCATGCTGCTGGTGTGCGCCGGTATCGCCGGGCTGGCCCTCACGGCTCCGCGCAGACCCCGGTTCGCGCAGCTCGCGTTCCTGGTCGTGGCGGCGTTCGTCCTGACCAACAAGGTCTACTCACCGCAGTACGTGCTGTGGCTGATCCCCCTCGCCGCGCTGGCCAGGCCGCGCTGGCGGGACTTCCTGATCTGGCAGGCCTGCGAGGTCATGTACTTCCTGGGCATCTGGATGTACCTCGCGTACACCACGAGTGGGGACAAGCACCAGGGCCTGCCCCCGGAGGGCTACCAGCTGGCGATCGCCCTGCACCTGCTGGGAACGCTCTATCTGTGCGCCGTGGTCGTGCGGGACGTCCTCATGCCCGAGCGTGACGTGGTGCGGCAGGACGGTTCGGACGACCCGTCCGGCGGTGTCCTGGACAGGGCGACGGACGTCTTCGTGCTCGGCCAGGCAGCCCATCCGCCGCGGCATGCGGCGCACGCCGTGGAGGGCCCGCGGGTGGAATGGGGCAGGACCGGCCCGGCGGCCCGCTGAGAGGGCCCGGACGCCCGCTCACGGGCCCTTGGGTGGCCCGGCCCCGAAGCCTGCCGGGACCGAACGGCTAGCGGTCGACCAGACGGTCGAACTGGGTGGTCGTATGGCGCAGGTGTGCGACCAGCTCGTCCCCGACCTTCGGCTCCGTCGAGTCGGCCGGGACGAAGAGGATCGAGACCTGCATGTGCGGGGGCTCCGCGAACCACCGCTGCTTGCCCGCCCAGACGAACGGCGACAGATTGCGGTTGACGGTGGCCAGACCGGCGCGGGCGACGCCCTTGGCGCGCGGCATGACGCCGTGGAGGGCCTTGGGAGCCTCCAGGCCCACTCCGTGTGATGTGCCGCCGGCGACGACCACCAGCCAGCCCTCCGAGGCGGCCTTCTGCTGGCGGTATCCGAAGCGGTCGCCCTTGGCGACGCGGGTCACGTCGAGGACGGCCCCCCGGTACTCGGTGGCCTCGTGGTCGCCGAGCCACAGCCGGGTGCCGATTCGCGCACGGAAGCGGGTCTGGGGGAACTGCTGCTGAAGCCGGGCGAGTTCGTCGGCCCGCAGATGGCTCACGAACATGGTGTGCAACGGCAGCCGCGCGCTCCGCAGCCGGTCCATCCAGGCGATGACTTCCTCCACCGCGTCGGAGCCGTCCGTGCGGTCCAGGGGCAGATGGAGGGCGAAGCCTTCCAGCCGCACGTCCTCGATAGCGGAGTGCAGCTGGTGCAGGTCGCTCTCGGCGACGCCGTGCCGCTTCATCGAGCTCATGCACTCGATGACGACCCGCGCGCCGACCAGGGCGTGCACCCCGTCGACGGACGAGACCGAGCGGATGACCCGGTCTGGAAGCGGCACCGGTTCCTCACCGCGGCGGAAGGGCGTGAGCACGAGGAGGTCGCCGCTGAACCAGTCCTTGATCCGGGCCGCCTCGTAGGTGGTGCCCACGGCGAGCATGTCGGCCCCGAAGCGGGTCACTTCCTCGGCGAGACGCTCGTGGCCGAACCCGTAGCCGTTGCCCTTGCAGACCGGAACGAGTCCCGGGAACTGGTCGATCACGGACTTCTGGTGCGCCCGCCAGCGCGCGGTGTCGACGTAGAGGGAGAGCGCCATGGCCGGGTCCGAAGCCTTTCTGGTGCAGCGGTGTATGAGAGGTATGAGTGAGGTTACGGAACGATCAGCGGCGCGACATGTAGATGTCGAGAGCCTTGTGCAGGAGCTTGTTGAGCGGGAAGTCCCACTCGCCGACGTACTCGACGGCCTCGCCGCCGGTGCCGACCTTGAACTGGATCAGTCCGAAGAGGTGGTCCGACTCGTCGAGCGAGTCGCTGATGCCGCGCAGGTCGTAGACGGTGGCGCCCATGGCGTAGGCGTCCCGCAGCATCCGCCACTGCATCGCGTTCGAGGGCCGGACCTCGCGGCCGATGTTGTCGGAGGCGCCGTACGAGTACCAGACGTGGCCGCCGACGACGAGCATCGTCGCCGCCGACAGGTTCACCCCGTTGTGCCGTGCGAAGTACAGCCGCATGCGGTTGGGGTCCTCGGAGTTCAGGACCGTCCACATGCGCTGGAAGTACGAGAGCGGGCGGGGGCGGAAACGGTCGCGCTCGGCCGTGATCTCGTAGAGCCGCTGCCACTCCGCCAGGTCCTCGTAGCCGCCCTGGACGACCTCGACGCCGGCCTTCTCGGCCTTCTTGATGTTCCGGCGCCACAGCTGGTTGAAGCCCTTGAGCACGTCGTCGAGGGACCGGTTGGCCAGCGGGACCTGGTAGACGTACCGCGGCTGCACGTCGCCGAAGCCCGCGCCGCCGTCCTCGCCCTGCTGCCAGCCCATCTTGCGGAGCCGGTCCGCGACCTCGAAGGCCCGGGGCTCGATGTGGGTCGCCTCCACGTCGCGCAGGCGCTTCACGTCCGGGTCCTGGATGCCCGCCTTGATCGCCGGGGCCTCCCAGCGGCGGATCACGACCGGCGGACCCATCTTCACCGAGAAGGCGCCCTGGTTCTTGAGGTGCGCCAGCATCGGCTGGAGCCAGTCGTCCAGATTGGGGGCGTACCAGTTGATCACCGGGCCCTCTGGCAGATAGGCCAGGTAGCGCTTGATCTTGGGAAGCTGGCGGTACAGCACGAGGCCGACGCCGACGAGCTGTCCGCCCTTGTCGAACCATCCGAGGCTCTCGGAGCGCCACTCGGTCTTGACATCCGCCCATGCAGGGACCTGGCAGTGACTCGCCGAAGGCAGGCTCTGGACGTACGCCAGATGCTGCTCTCGGCTGATGGTCCTCAGGGTCAGGCTCATGCGGGGCGCTCCTCGGCTGGTGTGTCCCCATGGGTCAGGGGCTCCGGCTCTCGCGCCGAAGCCTACTGGGCCCGGGAAGCGCCCCGCGTGGGCGTGGGCCGAGGGCTAGTAGCCGATCAGGCCGCCGAAGAGCCCACCCTGAGCCATACCGAGGAAGAAGCCGACGGCCGAGGCCCCCAGCCCGATGACGAGAAGGAAGCGTTCGCGGGTGGTGGCCGAGATGAACTGGCCGTACGCGCCCGTGAGGATCCCGATGAGGCCGGACCAGGAACTGAGCAGGTGGAGGTTGTGGAACTGTGCCGTCACGAAGGCCACCACACCCAGGACCAGGGTCACGACCATCAGGGTGTCCTGAAGTGGATGGGGCTTTCCGTCCGTGGCGAGGAGAGATCCGGTGGGATTCGGTTGCGACTGCGCCATGAAGCACCTCCTGGCATTCCCGGAGGGCGGCGTACTATGACGCCGCCCACACCCGATGCGTACAGGGTGCGGTGGGTGGACGCCGGATTTCAACCGGAAGCGGGTGTGCGGGTACTGTGTAGCGTCCGCACCGGTGTCTGCCCAGGTCGGCACTCGATACCTCGCCCTCCCGTACCGAAGGCGGGGGCCGTTGTCAGAGCCGCCTGATTTACTGCGTAGGCATCGATGCTCAACGCATCACGACCCTCCTGCCACGGAACGACCGTGGCCGCTGAGTCCAAAGGAGGTGGGTTCCACATGCGTCACTACGAGGTGATGGTCATCCTCGACCCCGATCTCGAGGAGCGCGCTGTCTCCCCGCTGATCGAGAACTTCCTCTCCGTCGTCCGTGAGGGCAACGGAAAGGTCGAGAAGGTCGACACCTGGGGCCGTCGTCGTCTCGCTTACGAGATCAAGAAGAAGCCCGAGGGCATCTACTCGGTCATCGACCTGCAGGCCGAGCCTGCGGTCGTCAAGGAGCTCGACCGCCAGATGAACCTGAACGAGTCGGTCCTCCGGACCAAGGTCCTCCGTCCCGAGACCCACTGAGCACCTAGCTCAGAGGTCATCGGGTTCGAGTAGCAGCAAGCAGCCAGAAGCAATCCCGCCGAGAGGTTCACCCATGGCAGGCGAGACCGTCATCACGGTCGTCGGCAATCTCGTCGACGACCCCGAGCTGCGCTTCACCCCGTCCGGTGCGGCGGTCGCGAAGTTCCGTGTCGCGTCCACTCCCCGCACCTTCGACCGCCAGACCAACGAGTGGAAGGACGGCGAGAGCCTCTTCCTCACCTGCTCGGTCTGGCGTCAGGCGGCGGAGAACGTCGCCGAGTCGCTCCAGCGAGGCATGCGCGTCGTCGTGCAGGGTCGGCTGAAGCAGCGGTCCTACGAGGACCGTGAGGGAGTCAAGCGCACGGTCTTCGAGCTGGACGTCGAGGAAGTCGGCCCCAGCCTCAAGAACGCCACGGCCAAGGTCACCAAGACCACCGGCCGCGGTGGCCAGGGCGGCTACGGCGGTGGCCAGCAGCAGGGCGGCGGCTGGGGCGGAGGCTCCGGCGGTGGCCAGCAGCAGGGCGGCGGCGGTGCTCCCGCCGACGACCCGTGGGCCAGCAGCGCGCCGGCCGGCGGTCAGCAGCAGCAGGGCGGCGGCAGTGGCGGCTGGGGCGGAGGCTCCGGCGGCGGCTACTCGGACGAGCCTCCTTTCTAGGAATCGGGCCCTCAGGGGCGATTCCAGGGAGAGCTCGTACTCCCACTTCTTGATCACACAGGAGAAACACCATGGCGAAGCCGCCTGTGCGCAAGCCGAAGAAGAAGGTCTGCGCTTTCTGCAAGGACAAGGTCACGTACGTGGACTACAAGGACACGAACATGCTGCGGAAGTTCATTTCCGACCGCGGCAAGATTCGTGCCCGCCGCGTGACCGGCAACTGCACGCAGCACCAGCGTGACGTCGCCACGGCCGTCAAGAACAGCCGTGAGATGGCGCTGCTGCCCTACACGTCCACCGCGCGCTAAGGGAAGGGTGACCGAAACATGAAGATCATCCTTACCCACGAGGTGTCCGGTCTCGGCGCTGCCGGCGACGTCGTCGACGTCAAGGACGGTTACGCTCGCAACTACCTGGTCCCGCGCGGTTTCGCGATCCGCTGGACCAAGGGTGGCGAGAAGGACGTCGAGCAGATCCGCCGTGCCCGCAAGATCCACGAGATCGCGACCATCGAGCAGGCCAACGAGATCAAGGCCCGTCTCGAGGGCGTGAAGGTGCGTCTGGCCGTTCGCTCCGGCGACGCCGGCCGCCTGTTCGGCTCCGTCACCCCGGCCGACATCGCTTCGGCGATCAAGTCCGCCGGTGGTCCGGAGGTCGACAAGCGCCGTGTTGAGCTCGGTTCGCCGATCAAGACCCTGGGCTCGCACCAGGTGTCCGTGCGTCTGCACCCCGAGGTCGCCGCGAAGCTCGGCGTCGAGGTCGTCGCCGCCTGAGCGACTGCCCGCAGAGCAGTATGAGAGGGCCGCACCCGTCTGGGTGCGGCCCTTTCTCGGTTCCGGTGCGAGGCCCCGCTGCCGTGGTGTGCCGTCGACGGGGCCCACCTGTCCTGTGCGTGCGCCCGAAGGGTGCGGCGAAGGGACGTTTCACGTGAAACGCCGTTTGTCAGCGCGTCGCGCCCGTCACGATCCAGCGCCCGGAACGGGTCCGCAGCCACAGAGTCGCCATGCGGACTGTCATCATCAGGGCCATGGCCCACCAGAGCGCGGTGAGCCCACCGCCGAGCACCGGCACCAGGAGGGCGATCGGTGCGAACACCGCGAGGGTGATCAGCATGGCCCCGGCCAGATAGGGACCGTCACCGGCGCCCATCAGCACACCGTCGAGAACGAACACCACGCCTGCAATGGGCTGGGAGACGGCCACCACGAGCAGAGCCGGCAGCAGAGTTTCCTTGACCGCGGGGTCGCTGGTGAAGAGGGGGATGAAGAGCGGACGTGCCAGCACGATCAGAAGCCCGAGCACCACGCCCGAGGCGATTCCCCACTCCACCATGCGCCGGCACGCGGCTCGCGCCCCTGCGGGGTCGCCGGCGCCCAGATAGCGGCCGATGATGGCCTGGCCGGCTATGGCGATCGCGTCCAGAGCGAAGGCCGTCAGGCTCCAGAGGGAAAGGATGATCTGGTGCCCGGCGATGCTGGTGTCGCTCAGCCGAGCAGCGACGGCGGTGGCGATCAGCAGTACGGCTCGCAGGGAGAGCGTGCGGATCAGCAGCGGCACACCTGCCTGAGCGCTCGCCCGTATGCCCTCGGTGTCCGGCCGCAGGGAGGCACCGTGGCGACGCGCCCCGCGGATGACCACCACGAGATAGGCGGCGGCCATTGCGCACTGGGCGATGACCGTGCCCCAGGCCGAGCCGGCGATGCCGAGCCCGGCGCCGTAGACGAGGCCGAGGTTGAGGGCCGCGTTGGCGGCGAAGCCGCCGATCGCCACATAGAGAGGAGTGCGGGTGTCCTGCAGGCCGCGCAGTACGCCGGTGGCGGCCATGACCACGAGCATGGCCGGGATACCGAAGCTCGAGATGCGCAGATAGGTGATGGCGTACGGTGCGGCCGTGTCCGAGGCTCCGAAGACGTCGACCAGCCATGGAGCCGAGGGCAGAACGACCGTGACGACCGCGACACCGAGCAGCAGCGCCAGCCAGATGCCGTCCATGCCCTGTCGGATCGCGGCACTCAGGTCCCCCGCGCCCACTCGGCGCGCGACTGCGGCGGTGGTGGCATAGGCGAGAAAGACGAAGACGCTGACCGCAGTCATCAGCAGTGCGGCTGCCACACCCAGTCCGGCGAGCTGGGGCGTGCCGAGGTGGCCCACGATCGCGCTGTCGACCATCACGAACAACGGCTCTGCGACGAGCGCTCCGAAGGCGGGGACGGCGAGCGCGACGATCTCGCGATCGTGTCGTCGGCGGCTGGATCTGGTCGCCGCAGGGGCCTGTGTCATGGGGGCCAATCTAATCTTCCACAGGTAAGAGATGCAAAGGGTAAGTGATCCTTACCAAATAGTGGGACGGGGCTTCTGCTGTGCGCCGTTTGTTCTGATCTTGATCCGGCTGGGGAAGTTTTTCTCCCCCACAGCCGGTGGACGGAAAAAGTGCAGGTCAGTGGCGGCGTGGAGTGAGTGCCATGACTTTGTCCACAGTCCTGTCCCCCGCTCCGTGCACAGGTTCCGCAGGGTTCTCCACAGCATCTGCTCCGTCGTCCACATGGCCTGTGGATAACCAGATTGGCTGACGGTGCCGACAGCCCTAACGTGGACCGGCGCCCGATGTGCCGCCCAGCGGAATCGGGCCTCTCGTGTTGTCAGTGCCGTGTCCTAAAAAGAGTGCCACGCAGAGGTCCGCGGAGCGGACGGGAGGAGGCGGCCGGTGAGCGTTCCCGAGCCCCTTGACGAGCCCTGGACCGACATCGGTCCGGGTGACCGTCTGCCCGTCTCCCGCCCCCGTCGAGGAGATGGCCGGGGAAGCGGCGCCCGTGAGGAGCAGCACGAGCGCGGCAGGGAGAGCGTGGCCTGGGACGACGGTTCACCGGGTTTCGAGCGGGTCCCTCCGCAGGATCTCGATGCCGAGCAGTCCGTCCTCGGCGGCATGCTGCTGTCCAAGGACGCCATCGCGGACGTCGTCGAGATCATCAAGGGCCATGACTTCTACCGGCCCGCGCACGAGACCGTCTACCAGGCGATCCTCGATCTCTACGCCAAGGGTGAGCCTGCCGACCCCATCACCGTCGCGGCCGAGCTGACCAAGCGAGGAGAGATCACTCGTGTCGGCGGGGCCTCCTATCTGCACACGCTCGTCCAGTCGGTCCCGACGGCCGCGAACGCCTCGTACTACGCGGAGATCGTGCACGAGCGTGCCGTGCTGCGGCGCCTGGTCGAGGCGGGCACACGCATCACCCAGATGGGATACGCGGCGGACGGCGACGTCGACGAGATCGTGAACTCGGCGCAGGCGGAGATCTACGCGGTCACCGAGCAGCGCACCAGCGAGGACTACCTTCCACTCGGCGAGATCATGGAGGGTGCGCTCGACGAGATCGAGGCGATCGGCTCCCGCAGTGGCGAGATGACGGGCGTCCCGACCGGGTTCACCGACTTCGACTCACTCACCAACGGTCTGCACCCCGGGCAGATGATCGTCATCGCTGCCCGTCCCGCGATGGGCAAGTCGACGCTCGCGCTGGACTTCGCACGAGCAGCGTCGATCAAGAACAATCTGCCCAGCGTGATCTTCTCCCTCGAGATGGGGCGGAACGAGATCGCGATGCGTCTGTTGTCCGCCGAGGCCCGCGTCGCCCTGCACCACATGCGCTCCGGCACGATGACCGACGAGGACTGGACCCGGCTCGCCCGTCGTATGCCCGATGTCTCCCAGGCGCCGCTCTACATCGACGACTCCCCGAATCTGTCGATGATGGAGATCCGAGCGAAGTGCCGGCGTCTCAAGCAGCGCAATGATCTGAAGCTCGTCATCATCGACTATCTGCAGCTGATGCAGTCCGGTGGCTCCAAGCGGGCCGAGAGCCGTCAGCAAGAGGTCTCGGACATGTCCCGAAACCTCAAGCTGCTGGCCAAGGAGCTGGAGATCCCGGTGATCGCGCTCTCACAGCTCAACCGTGGTCCCGAGCAGCGTACGGACAAGAAGCCGATGGTCTCGGACCTGCGTGAGTCCGGCTCCATCGAGCAGGACGCTGACATGGTCATCCTGCTCCACCGCGAGGACGCGTACGAGAAGGAGTCGCCGCGCGCGGGTGAGGCGGACCTGATCGTGGCCAAGCACCGAAACGGTCCGACGGCGACCATCACGGTCGCCTTCCAGGGCCACTACTCGCGTTTCGTGGACATGGCCCAGACCTGAGCCCGCGGTTCCAGGATCCGCGACTCACAGTAGGCGCCTTCGACGGTTTCCTGGGCCTGAACCAGGAGCCGTGGACGGATCCCAGGGAAGACGGACTGCTCATCTGGGCGGGCACGGAGCACGAGGACCTGTACTGCTGGAGGGCCGACGGTGACGACCCCGACCGTTGGCCCATCGTGGTCCGGTCCTTCGACGGCGAGGACCTCCTCTGCGACTGCCGGGCCGCCGAGTTCGTCTGCCGCATCCTCGTCGACCCGCACCACCCGTACACGATGGCCCGCCATTCCGACACCCACTGGTTCATGAGCCACCGGGAATGCGGCTGAGCCCGCCGCCAAGCGGAATCCGACGCCTGGTTGGCGGCGTCTTCGGGAAAGAGAGGAGAAACACTCGTCCGCCACAGCAGCCTCGTCAGATGAAATGACTTCCTGGGTGCGCTCCGCGGTACCACGGAAAGTAACCACCCTCGCAGCCCGTGGGTCCCGATCCTTCACAGCCGGCCGACACGGCCGCTGCTCACGAAGCCCGGACTCTGGCTTTTCCGCAGGGCCCAGTGCTGATGATCACGAGAAACGTACAGCGGTCTTGCAGGACCGCATTCTCCATGTCGGGCGGTCGACTCCGGGCGTGCGGTCGGATAGATATGGTTCATGATCTCATCTTTCGAAGGGCTGCTGCGCAGT
This sequence comes from Streptomyces sp. HNM0645, assembly GCF_030056615.1. Taxonomy (NCBI): domain Bacteria; kingdom Bacillati; phylum Actinomycetota; class Actinomycetes; order Kitasatosporales; family Streptomycetaceae; genus Streptomyces; species Streptomyces sp. HNM0645. Next base: position 78,995 of record NZ_JASHLT010000013.1, read on the forward strand.
ACGGAACGCGCACTGCTGCACCGTGTTGCCGTCGCCCAGTCCGAGGGACGCGCACCCTCCCTCGTCGGGGCGGTGGCCAGGGACGGGCGTCTTGTCTGGAGCGGCGCCCGCGGCTGCCCCGAAGCAGACATGCCGGACGTGGACACCCAGTACCGCATCGGTTCCCTCACCAAGACCTTCACCGCCGCGCTCGTGCTGAGGCTGCGGGACGAAGGGGTGCTCGATCTGAACGATCCGCTGGACAAGTACCTACCGGGAACCGGTGTGGGCGAGGCGACCGTCGCCCAGTTCCTCTCTCACAGCGCGGGACTTGCGGCCGAGAGCCCCGCCCCTTGGTGGGAGCGCACGCCTGGGGCGCTGCGTCCGGAGCTGGCCGACGTGCTTGGTGAGCAGCCCGTGCTGCACCCCGCCGGGCGCCGCTTTCACTACTCCAACACCGGTTACACGCTGCTGGGTTCGCTCATCGAGGCGGTGCGGCGCAAGCCGTGGGAGGAGGTGCTGCGGACCGAGCTCCTCGAGCCGCTGGGCATGCACCGCACGAGCTGTGACCCCCAGGCCCCTCATGCGAGCGGCTGGGCGGTGCATCCGTGGGCGGATGTGATGATGCCCGAACCGGCCGAGGACCTGGGCCTGATGGCCCCGGCCGGTCAGCTCTGGTCGACCGCGGCCGACCTCTGCCGCTTTGCCGGGTTTCTTGTCGAAGGCGATGAACGGGTGCTGAGCGCGGACTCCGTGCGCGAGATGGGAACCGCGTCCGCCCCCTCCGAGCCCGGGGACTGGGACAGCGCCTATGGGCTCGGTCTGCAGATCGTCCGGAGGAACGGGCGTACGCTCATCGGCCACACCGGGTCGCTGCCGGGATTCGTCGCCTGCCTCTGGACGGACGCGGAGGAAGGTGTGGCCGCCGTGGTGCTTGCCAATGCGACGTCGGGGCCGCTGCCGGCCGCCGCGGCCGCGGACCTCGTCCACATCGTGGCGGATGCCGAGCCTCGCTTCCCGGAGCCGTGGCGTCCGATGCCGGAAGTGGACGAGGCGCTGCTTGAACTGACGGGCGCCTGGTATTGGGGCACCGCCGCTTTCGGGCTGAAGCTCGTCGCGGACAGGGGTGTCGAGCTGTACCCACTGTCGGGCAACGGCCGGGGCTCGCGGTTCCGAGCTCGCCCCGACGGGACATGGGCCGGGCTGGACGGCTACTTCGCGGGCGAAACCCTGCGCATGGTGCGCGGGTCGGACGGGCAGTCGGTCCATCTCGACCTGGGGTCCTTCGTCTTCACCCGGGAACCGTACGATCCGGCTGCCGAAGTGCCCGGTGGTGTTGACGAGGGAGGCTGGCGGGGCCTGCCGCTGTGACGAGCGGCTCGCGCGCCTCGGTCGGGCGCCGTCCTGAGTCGGCGCCCGGTGGCGGTTTCACGTGAAACGCCTCCGGCTGCTCGGACGGGCGGCTTGCTCGACGGCGCGGAAGCGCGGAACCTTCGTACCCGACGGACCCCGGCAGTCGGGGGCCTCCTTCGATCACGGCTGAGGCTTCCTGCCCGGGGCCGGACGGCAGACGCCGGACGGAAGATCAGTGTGGGACCCGTGCGCGAGCCGGGAGCGGCCGGCGGAGGCGTCAGAGCACTCGCTTGAAGCCCAGATGCGATGCCTCGAAGCCCAGGCGTTCGTAGAAGCGATGGGCGTCGGTGCGGGAGGCGTCGGACGTCAACTGGACGAGGCGGCAGCCGAGGCGGCCTGATTCCTCGACCGCCCACTCGACGAGCTGGGTGCCGAGCCCGCCGCCCCGTTCGTCTGCATGGATCCGTACCGCTTCGATGATCGAGCGGGTGGCTCCGCGGCGGGACAGCCCGGGGATGACGGTGAGCTGCAGGGTGCCGACGGCCCGGCCGTCGAGCTCGGCGACCACGAGGTGCTGGTTCGGGTCTGCTGCGAGTCGTTCGAACGCGGCCAGGTAGGGGGCCGGGTCGTCGAGCGACTCGCGCTGCGCGCCCAGCGGATCGTCGGCGAGCATCGCCACGATCGCGGGGACGTCGGAGGGGGAAGCGGGCCGTATCTGCACATCACTCATGATCCGCACCCTATGCGCCTCTCATGGTGAAGCGGTTGGCGGTCTCACCCGTAGGCGGCGGTCGGTGCGGGGGCCGTGGATGCGGGAAGCTTCAGCTCCTCGACCGCCCGGACCAGCGCAGCCAGTTCGGGGTCCTTGGCTGCCTCGTCGAGGGCCTCGCGCAGTGCGCGGTCGTTCGTCGGACGGGCTGCGGCCAGTAGTTCCAGGCCGGCTTCCGTGACATCGGTGTAGATGCCGCGCCGGTCGGTGTCGCACAGGTAGCGGCTCAGCAGCCCACGGTCCTCGAGCCGGGTGACGAGGCGGGTGGTGGCGCTCTGGCTGAGGACGACGGCGTCGGCGACCTGCTTCATCTGGAGGTGGCCGCCCGGGCCGCTGTGCTGGCGGCTGAGTACGTCCAGCAGTGAGTACTCCCGCACGCTCAGATCGTGATGCGTTTGGAGGGCCCGCTCGACATGGCCCTCGATCCTTCCGTGCAACAGGGAGAGAGCGCACCAGCTCTGAGCGAGTGCGGTGAGTGCCGGGTCCGTCGCTGTCATCGATCTCTCCTCCGTCCAGGAGCGTCCGTGCGGGCCTGGCCTCGGCCCCTGCGGAGTGACGCGACTCCAAGGGTAGACGACCAATGCAATAGCCCGCTCCTGCAATTAAATAACTCAACAATTATTGTTGACGCATGTAAAGAGCGCGCGCAAACACTTGAGAAGGTGCCCCCCATGCCTCTCGCCCTTCTCGCCCTCGCCATCGGGGCATTCGGTATCGGAACCACCGAGTTCGTGATCACGGGCTTGCTGCCCGAGGTCGCGAACGACTACCAGGTCTCGATTCCCACCGCCGGCTTCCTGGTGACCGGGTACGCCCTCGGCGTGGTGCTGGGCGCGCCCCTGATGACCGTGCTCGGCACCAAGGTGTCCCGCAAGAGGATGCTGATGCTGCTGATGGGGCTCTTCATCGCGGGCAACGTGCTCTCGGCCGTCGCTCCCGTCTTCGGCGTCATGCTCGCCGGCCGTGTGGTGGCCTCGCTCGCCCATGGAGCCTTCTTCGGTATCGGCTCGGTCGTCGCGGCCGACCTGGTGGCCCCGGAGAAGAAGGCCGGGGCGATCGCGATGATGTTCACCGGCCTGACCGTCGCCAATGTCGTCGGCGTCCCTCTGGGCACCTTCATCGGGCAGAGCATCGGCTGGCGAGCCACGTTCCTGATCGTGGCCGGGCTCGGTGTGCTGGGGCTCGCCGGCATCGCCAGGCTCGTTCCGGAGCAGCCCGGGCCCGAAGGCGTACGGCTGCGACACGAGATGGCGGCCTTCCACAATGTCCAGGTGCTGCTGGCCATGGCGATGACCGTGCTCGGTTTCGGGGGCGTGTTCGCCGCCATCACCTACATCACACCGATGATGACCGAGGTCGCCGGATTCGCCGATGCCTCCGTGACCTGGCTGCTCGTTCTCTTCGGACTGGGGATGGTCGGCGGCAATGCGCAGGAGGTTCTGGCCCGCTGGGTCCCATCCTCGGCGGAACCGATCCCGGGCGGAACCGCGGGTCGACCCGCTCGGACTCAACCCGCCGCGACGGTCAGTGGCGCGAATCGGCGGGTCCAGTCGCCCGGAAGAGCGGAAGCGCCGCGGAGCATCACGGCGTTGAAGGCGATCGGCTCGATGCCGCTCGCCTTCACCCAGGTGAGCAGTTCCTCATGTCGCACATCGATGTTCGTGCGGAGCGGACGCTCCGTCTCCGCGGCCAGCGAGGTGATCAGGGCCTTGGCGGTGTCCGTGTCCCGTGCGATCAGCGGGCCGACGACCTGGGTCTCCATGTTCGGCCATGCGGCCGCGAAGCCCGTGAGGACACCGTCGGCTTCAGCAACCCTCAACTGGTCGGCGAAGGCGGGCAGCCGGGCGAGCACATGTGTCCGGTCCACCCCGAACACCTCGGCGTCCAGACGGAGGATCGCGGGGAGATCCTCCGCCGTGGCCGCCCGGGTCACGGCCCGGGGCGCCGGACCGGAGAGACGGAAGCGGCCGCGGACCATCTCGGCGCGGCCCGCGTGGGTGAAGCCCAGTTCTTCGTAGAGCGGCTGTCCGTTCGGCGTGGCGTGCAGGGTCAGGGGGGTCTCACCGGTCTCGGCGAGTACGTGCCTCATCAGACGTCGCCCGACACCCTGCCGGGCGTACCGTTCGGCCACGAGCACCATGCCGAGGGCGGAGAGCCCCGGACCGTACGACGTCACCACACACCCCGCCACGAGCCCTCCGGTTTCGGTGTCGTCGATGCCGTACCCCGTGCCCGCCGTGAGCAGGAGACCCCATTTGTGCTCCTCGCGCGGCCATCCCCGGTCCTCCGAGAGATTCGCGCAGGAGCGCAGGTCCGCAGTGGTCAGACGCCGGACGGGGAGCTCGGTGAACGGAGTTGGCATGAGGCCAGGCTGTCCGACGCAGTGATCTTCCGTCCACCGCTTTCGGGGAAGTGGCCCGGCAGTGAGACGACAACGCGGCCAGCAGGCCGGTGGCATCGGTCACCGGCAGCCCCGTGGCGGCCGGGGCGGCTACGGCATCCACACCGGGTCGGAGCGAGAGGCGGTGGGCGCGGTCGTTGCCGGGGAGGGTCCGCCGAGTCGGGCGTTTGAGCGGTTTCACGTGAAACACCGTGTCGAGGCCGGGTCGCTCTTCACGTCCGACGAGGGGAGTGGCCGGGCGTGCCGGCCTCGCTCCTCATCGCGAGCGGGATTCCTTCGCCCGGACATTGCCCAACCGGAGTGCGCGCGTCGTCGGGGTTCATCTCCGTCGGCCATTCCGTTCACGGAGCCGGTCGTACCGTCCTGCATTCTCGTGCTACGAAGTGGTGAAGGTCGCGAAGGAGCTCTGTGCAGAGATCGGGATGATGGCTGAACGGTCCCTGTCGCCCCTGCCGATTCGCTGTCCGATGCGCAGATCTTTGCCGTGGCGACCGTTGCGGACGCGGTGAATGCGGACCATCATCTGTCCGGGCGGCTCGCCACACCGCACCGGACGGGATGAGAACTACTGGGGGCACGCGAACCGGTGGGATTCCCTTGCTGGTTTCGGGTGCGGGGACATACCCACCGAGACCCGAGTCGTGGCCGCGTAAACGGACATGGGTGCGATGCAGCCTAACGGGAAAGCGGGTGGGGATACCCGGACTTTCCGCTCTTTGTCCGCTGCCGGGCGGGAGCTGGCATGCTGCGACGACGAGCGCTGCGGGCAACGTCACCATCCGGTCCCACTCGCCCGAATCCCATAATCGCGAAGGCTAATGTGGGCGGGCACGAGTCATTGAGAGCAGAGCGGGGATATCGAGGCGCCTTCCGAACCAGCGGAGGTGCGCAGACCGACCGAGAGATGTTCGAGGCGAGGCACACAATGGACGCTCCGACCACCACGTCGGCCGACAACGGGACCTCCGGTGAGAACGGCGCGAGGGGCGGGGGAGGCTGGTTCACCCCCCGGAAGCAGCCTGCCGAAGGCAGTCCGGCTCCTGGCGGCACCGAGAGCTCTGCCCGCGGGGGAGCCGAATCGGCGGACGACGGGCGAATAGCCACCCCCAGCCGGCCGGTCGCCTCCATCCGTCCCGTCGGCACGGGAGCCGAGCGGGCCGCCGGGACCCCGCCGCGCGGAGTCGCCATTCCCCAGACACGCACCGCGCCCGAGGCCCGGCGGCCACCGGTCGCGGCGCCGCATGAGTCGCCTGCGCCGCCGGTCGTGCCCCCCTACGGCGCGGGTGCCGCGTACGACGCCTCTTCGCCCTACGGAGACAACGACCCCCACCACGGCCCTCCGGGGCATGACGCCCCGTCCCACGGCGGCGTTGCGCCTCACCAGAGCTCCGCGCCCCACCACGCGCACCAGGCAGTCCCGTCCCACGGCGGCGACGCACCGCACTCCGGCCCCACCCCCGACGCCGGAGCCGGTGGCTCCGGCTCCGTTCTGTTCCCCGGAGTCTCCGACCAGAAGGCGTCCCCCGACGCGATCCTCATCCGGCGGACCATGGAGGAGATCGCTCCGGTCGCCGACAAGGTCACTTCCTACTTCTACGCCCTGCTGTTCGTCCGCCACCCCGATCTGCGGTCCCTCTTCCCGGCCGCCATGGACACCCAGCGCGACCGGCTCCTCAAGGCGCTGCTCACCGCCGCCGAGCACATGGACAACACGCCCGTACTGGTCGACTACCTCGAGCACCTCGGCCGCGGTCACCGGAAGTACGGCACCCGGCCCGCGCACTACCCGGCCGTCGGCGAGGCGCTCATCGGGGCGCTGACCCGCTACGCGACGACGACCTGGAGCGAGGAGACCGAAGCCGCGTGGGTCAGGACCTACACGACCATCTCCCAGATCATGATCGACTCTGCCGCTGAGAACGAACGGCACGCGCCGGCCTGGTGGCACGCCGAGGTGGTGTCCCACGACCTCAGAACCCCGGACATCGCGGTCGTCACCGTGCGACCCGACCAGCCGTACCCGTTCTTGGCCGGTCAGTACACGAGCCTCGAGACGCCGTGGTGGCCGAGGATCTGGCGGCACTACTCCTTCGCGGGTGCGCCCCGTTCCGACGGACTGCTCTCGTTCCATGTGAAGGCCGTCCCGGCGGGCTGGGTCTCCAACGCCCTGGTCCATCACGCCCGGCCCGGCGATGTGCTCCGGCTGGGCCCGCCGGCGGGCTCGATGGTCGTCGACCACACCACCGACAACGGGATGCTCTGCCTGGGCGGCGGTACCGGTATCGCGCCCATCAAGGCGCTGGTCGAGGACGTCGCCGAGCACGGTGAGCGCCGTCCGGTGGAGGTGTTCTACGGGGCGCGCAGCGATCACGACCTCTACGACATCGACACGATGCTGCGGCTCCAGCAGAGCCATCCGTGGCTCCAGGTGCGGCCCATCGTTGACGGCAGGACGCAGTTGCCCGACGCCGTGCTCGAGTACGGGCCGTGGAACGAGTACGACGCGTTCCTCTCCGGCCCGGTCGGGATGATCCGCAGCGGAGTGGACACGCTCAGGGGCGTCGGTATCCCGTCGGAGCGGATCCGTCACGACTCGCTCGAAGAGCTCGTCGCCGCCGCCGACTAGGACGTGTTGCGAATGTGGCTCCGGCGCCAGGGCCGTCGGGCAAGGCGCGGGACGGCCCGGACCGAGGGGCTCCGTGCTCAGCCCAGGTCGGGTGCGTGCATCGCCCGGACCCCCTCGATGTTGCCGTCCAGGTAGTGCCGCAGGGACAGCGGGACGAGATGCACGGCGGCGATGCCGACGCGGCTGAAGGGCACCCGGACGATCTCGTACTCGCCGCAGGGGTCCTCCACCTCGGGGCCGTGCCGCCGGGACTCGTCCATGGCCACCAGACGGCAGACGAAGAAATGCTGCACCTTCACGCCCGAGACGCCGCCGTCCACGATGTGCTCGACGGTGTCCACGAAGCAGGGCACCACGTCGACGATCTTGGCGCCCAGCTCCTCGTCCACTTCACGGTGGAGGGCGTCCACGACGGTCGCGTCCTCGGGCTCGACCCCGCCGCCCGGAGTGACCCAGTACGGATCCATGCCCGGCTTGGTGCGCTTGATCAGGACGAGGTCGTCGCCGTCGAGCAGGATGGCGCGTGCGGTGCGCTTGACCACTGGCCGTTCGGTCATGGTCAGAGAGTGGCCCACGCCACCTGTTCTGAAACTCCCGCCCCCCTTGCTGTCGCCGGCCGTCACCAGGCGGCCGCGGCACGTAACAGTCCCTCGTGCGCACGTGCGATGTGCGGCAGTGCGAGCGTCCCGGTCCGGACGACGAGGAAGTACGTGCGCAGCGGTGGAACGGGAGGCTCCAGCAGCGCCACCAGCCGGCCGCTGCCGAGGTCGCCCCGGCACAGATAGCGGGGCAGCACGGCGAGCCCGGCCCCGGCGGCGGCCGACTCCCGCGCGGCCCGCAGATCGGGTGCGATGACCGCGGCCACGGCGGGCGGCCGGCTGTCGAAGACCGAGGACCAGTAGCGGGAGACGAACGGCAGGGACTCGTGGACCTCGACCACCGGCAGCTGCTCCAGCACGACGGCACCCTTGCGCAGCAGCACTCCGTCGCCCAGCCGGGCCGCCCAGCGCGGGGAGGCGACCAGGACGTGTTCCTCGTCGCAGAGCGGGGTCGACGCGAGCAGCCCGCCGCGAGGCCGGGCCGTGGTCACGGCGAGCTCGTGGTGCCCGGCCGCCAGGCCCTCGAGCGCCTCCTCGGCGTTGCCCGTGAAGGACGCCCTCAGCGCCAGTCCCTGCGATACCAGCGGGGCCAGTGCGGGCAGTACCCGCGCGGAGGTGAACTCGGGCGGTCCGGTGAGGTGGAGGGTGCGTACGCCGGACTCGTCGTCCAGACCCGCTTCCACGATCTCGACGAGCGCGTCCAGATGTGGGGCGGTCCGGTGGGCCAGTTCGTCGCCGACGGTCGTGGGCGTGACCCCGCGCGCCTGCCGGAGGAAGAGCGGCCGCCCCAGCTGTCGTTCCAGGGTCCTTATCTGGCTTGTCACCGCGGGTTGGGATAGTCCCAGCAGAGCGGCGGCGCGGGTGAACGACCCGGCCCGGTGCACCGTGACGAATGTGCGCAGCAGGGCCAGATCCATCGTCCAACTATAAATAAGTCGATACCTCTCTGTCGCTCCTGTGATTGGACACTGACGCAGAGTCAACTAGCCTTGCTGGAGCGGTTTCTGGTTCAGGGCGCTGCATGCGTCGCTACGCGCGGAGTGTGCGTGGTGCCACGTGTCACCGGCCCGGGAACCGCGTGCGGAAGAGGGACGGTCCGAGCCATGAGGGGGGAGGTTCGGACCGTCCTTCGTACCCGCCCGGAAGACGCTCGGGCCGACGGCGCCCGCGGCAGCTGACCCGCCGCCCCGCGTGCGTGCCTCAGCCCTCCGCCGCGTCCAGCGCCCGGAGCACGTCCGCGACGAGGTCGTCCGTGTCCTCCACGCCCGCCGAGAAGCGGATGAAGCCCTCCGCCACGGCGTCGCCGCCCCACCGCCCCCTGCGCTCGGCGCTGGAGCGGACACCGCCGAAGCTGGTGGCGTCGTCGACGAGCCGTGCCTCCGCGAGGAAGCGCTCTGCGTGGTCACGGCCGGGCAGCTCGAAGGAGACCACCGAGCCGAAGCGGCGCATCTGCTCCGCGGCGAGCTCGTGCGAGGGGTCCTCGGGCAGCCCGGGGTAGCGCAGTCCGGTGACCTCCGCCCGCCCGGACAGCGCCCGCGCGAGGGCCAGCGCGTTCGCGCACTGCCGGTCGGAGCGGAGCTGGAGCGTGGCCAGCGAGCGATGGGCCAGCCACGCCTCCATGGGGCCCGGGATCGCGCCCACGACCTTGCGCCAGAGCCGTACCCGAGAGGCCAGTGCGGGGTTCCGGCAGACGACGTAACCGAGCAGCAGATCGCCGTGGCCCGTCAGGCCCTTGGTGCCGCTGGCGACCGCGAAGTCGGCGCCGAGGGCCAGCGGGCGCTGGCCGAGCGGCGTCGCGAGCGTGTTGTCGACCGCGACGAGGGCGCCGCCGGCGTGCGCGGCGTCCGCGAGCCGTCGTACGTCGCACACGTCGAGCCCCGGGTTCGAGGGCGTCTCGATCCACAGCAGCTTCGCACCGTCCAGCGCGGTGAGCTGGGCGTCGCCGCCGGTGGGCGCGGTCCGCACCTCGACCCCGTAACCCTCCAACTGCTCCCGTACCAGAGGCAGCGCCTGGTAGCCGTCGTCCGGGAGCACCACCGCGTCGCCCGCGCGGACCTGGGAGAGCAGCACGGCCGAGACCGCGGCCATGCCCGAGGCGAAGGCGACGGTCTCGACCCCGGTCTCCCCGGGTGCCTCCAGCTCCCCGATCGCCTGCTCCAGCAGCGTCCAGGTGGGATTGGAGTCCCGCCCGTACGCGTACGGGCCCGTCGGTTCACCGGGCAGGTGGTAGTGGGCGGCGAAGACCGGCCCCGGCAGCGTCGGTTCGTACTTCCGAGCCTCCGGCAGACCGGCCCGTACCGCCCTCGTTCCCTCACCCGTGCTCACGCCGCCTCCTCCACCGCCTCGCGCACCGCGGCGAGCAGTCCCCCGCTCGCGGCCTCCACCATGTCCAGACATTCCTCGAAGCCGTCCGTCCCGCCGTAGTAGGGGTCGGGGACGTCGAGGTCGTCACCGGCGGCCGGGTCGTACGAGCGCAGCAGCCGGACCTTCGCGGCATCCGCCGCGGTCGGTGCCAGTCGGCGCAGCTCCCGCAGATGACCCCGGTCGAGAGCGATCACGAGATCCAGCCGGGAGAACCACGAGGGAAGGAACCGCCGGGCGACATGACCGGACGCGTATCCGTTGTCCCGCAGGACGTCGACGGTGCGGGTGTCGGCGCCGTCGCCCTCGTGCCAGCCTCCCGTGCCGGCGCTGTCCACGACGACGAGGCCGTCGAGTCCGGCGTCCTCCACGCGGGCCCGGAACACGGACTCGGCCATCGGCGACCGGCAGATGTTGCCGGTGCAGACGAAACAGACGGAGAAGGGCATCGTGCGGTCAGTCCTTGCCGTCGGGGAGCACCACGTTCAGCGCCCATGACACGATCGAGATGATCAGCCCGCCGAGCACGGCCGTCCAGAAACCCTCCACATGGAAGTTCAGGTCCAGGACGTCGGCCAGCCACGAGGTCAGCAGCAGCATCAGGGCGTTGACGACCAGCGTTATCAGGCCGAGCGTGAGGATGAACAGGGGAAGCGTCAGCAGCCTGACTATCGGCTTCACGAAGAAGTTCACCAGGCCGAAGAGCAGGGCCACGATGATCAGGGTGACGGTCTTCTTCGCGGTGCTGTCGCCGGTGAGCGTGATGTCCTGGACCAGCCAGATCGCCACGGCGAGTGCCCCGGCGTTCGCGATCGTCTTGACGAGGAAATTCTTCATGTGTCTGATCGTGGCAGACGTGATCGGACCGATGACAGGGGCGGACGGACGATGAAGGCATTCCGGCTGGACGAGCTCGAGGCGGAGCGTGCCGCCAATGACGGGGCGTATCTGCAGTTCCTGCGTGAGCGGAACATGTCGGTCGGGCTGTACGCGCTGGGCGCGGGGGAGCTGGACCCGCAGCAGCCGCACCGGCAGGACGAGGTCTACTTCGTCGTCAGCGGCCGTGCCTCGATCACGGTCGGTACGGAGACGACCCAGGTGGGGCGGGGCAGCGTCGTCTACGTCCCGGCGGGAGTGGCCCACAAGTTCCACCACATCAGCGAGGATCTCCGGGTGCTCGTCGTCTTCTCTCCGCCCGAGAGCTGACCGGCCGGCCCGGTTTTCCCTAGGGGAAGGCTCAGGGGACTTCGGGGGGCGCGGGCGCCCCGGGGACCACCGCCCCGCCTCTAGCATCGACAGCAGGAGAACTCACGGAAGCGAGGTAGGGACGATGCCGGTGCGGGAGATACTGACGGGGATGCCCTGGTGGGTGAAGTGGGTCGCCATCCCTCTGATCGCCCTTGTCGTCTTCGGCGGGATGATCGCGAGTTTCGTCGGTTTTGTGATCTGGCTGCTCTTCAAGGTCCTGCTCTTCGTGGCGATCGTGGGTGGACTGGTCTACGTCGTGCGGAAGTTCATGAGCTCGTCGTCCTCGAAGAGCGACTGGTAAGCGACCGGCGGTACGGTCACCGGCCGGGGGAGAGCGCGCCGGAGGCGCGAGGGCAGCGCGGGGCGGTGGGTGTCGCGGGGCGGAAAACGGCAGGTGCGTACGCCCGTTAGCCCGCGCGGGGGAATGCCGCAGATGATCCCGCGGCCCGTCGGAGGCTGCCATTAGAGTGGCAATCCTCCGCCGTCCCCGGGAATCCCCGGTCGATGATCACCGTGAACAGTGGTTCGTGCGACTTCCTGGACAGTTCCCGAATTCGGTCTCAGGAGCAGCCCAGGCCCTGGGGGAGCGCGGCGGGCGTGCGGGGGCGGCCCCTGCACGCGGGCGGTCCGCCCGTCACCATGCCTGGGGGTGACCTTTGGCCACGGCACTGGCTACCAGCTCTGCGCCCACCACCACTGCGCCCGCCGCTCCGACCCTGATCGGTTCGGTGCAAAGGGCTCTGAGACTCATGGAGGCCGTGGCCTCCCACGCCGACGGAGCCCCGGCCAAGCAGCTCGCACGTGAGGCGGGCCTGCCCCTTCCCACCGCCTACCACCTGCTGCGGACCCTCGCTCATGAGGGTTATCTGCGGCGCGAGAAGGGCGTGTTCGTCTTCGGTGAGGCCGCGGTGCGGCTGGCGGTGGGCGGTGCGATGCAGAATCGTCGCACCAAGATCGAGGAATCCCTGGCGCACTGGCGGGACTCGATCGGCGTACCGGTCTATTTCGCCCTCTACCGGGAGGAAGAGATCGAACTCGTGGCCGTGGCCGACACCCCGTACGCGCCCGCGGTGGAGGAATGGGCGGACTTCCGGGAGACGGGCCATGCGCACGCCCTCGGTCAGTGCCTGCTCGGCCAGCTCGACGAACGGGCCCGCAAGGATCATCTCGACCGGTATCCGGTGGACCGGATCACGCCCTATACGGTGCGAAATCGGGGAAGTCTGCTGGAACGGCTCGGGGCGATGGGGCAGATGCAACCGGTGATCGAGCGACAGGAATATGCCCTGGGAACGGTCTGTGCGGCTATTCCCGTCACCGTGGGCTCCACGGCCGGAGCGATGGCGATTTCCCTTCCGGTGCACCAGGAAGATCGTTTGGTCCCGGCGGTCGAACAACTACGCAGTGGCGTGGGCAGCCTGCTCAGTTCATTCGCCTTCTCTATCAGTATCTGAAAAACTACTCCTTGTGATCTATCGGTCACTTACAGCACGATGGCGGTACGGACCCAGGGGAAACCCTCCCGGCCGTTTTCACGAGGTGCTTCATCCACTGCGGGGTTAACACGATGCGCGAGTCGGTTCAGGCAGAGGTCCTGATGAGCTTCCTGGTCTCCGAGGAGCTCTCCTTCCGGATCCCTGTGGAGCTCACGTACGAGACGAGAGACCCCTATGCGGTGCGCATGACGTTCCACCTGCCCGGGGACGCCCCCGTGACCTGGGCGTTCGGCCGGGAGCTGCTGCTGGACGGGATCAACGGCCCCAGCGGGGACGGCGATGTGCACATCGCCCCGACCGAGCCGGAGGGGCTGTCCGACGTCCACATCCGGCTCCAGGTCGGCGTCGACCGGGCGCTGTTCCGGGCCGGAGCCGCGCCCCTGGTGGCCTTTCTCGACCGGACCGACAAACTGGTTCCGCTGGGACAGGAGCGCACACTCGGGGACTTCGAGGACAACCTGGAGGCCGCCCTGGGCCGGATCCTCACCGAGGAAGCCGCCGGCTGACGGCCTGCCGACCACGAGCGCCCGCCTGCGACCACGAGCACCCGTCGCGGCCGTGCGCGACGGAGCTACTTCGCCCGCCGGCGGCGGCCCCTGCTGCGCACCGCTCCCGCGGCCACGCCGGTCACCGTGCCGCCGGGCCGGTCGGCGGAGACCACCAGAGCGGCCAGTGCCGTGGTCACCGGCACCGACGCCACCAGACCGATCGAGCCGATGAGGGTCCGGACGATCTCCTCCGCCACCAGCTCACTGGTCGCCACCGTGCCCACCCCCGACTGGGCGATCGAGAACAGCAGGAGAAGCGGCAACGAGGCGCCGGCATAGGCCAGTACGAGCGTGTTGACCACCGAGGCGATGTGGTCGCGGCCGATCCGGATGCCCGCCTTGTAGAGGCCACGCGGCCCCATGGCCGGATCCGCCTGGTGCAGCTCCCAGACGGCCGAGGTCTGGGTCACCGTGACGTCGTCGAGCACGCCGAGCGAACCGATGATGACTCCCGCCAGCAGCAGACCGGACATGTCGATGTTCGGATACAGACCGTGGATCAGGCCGGTGTTGTCGTCGGTGTTTCCGGACAGGGACGCCCAGCCGATGAACACCGAGCCGAGCAGCCCGATCAGCAGCAGCGAGATCAGCGTCCCCAGCACCGCGACCGAGGTGCGGGCGTTCAGACCGTGGCAGAGGTACAGCGCCATCAGCATGATCGCGCTGGCCCCGACCACGGCCACGATCAGCGGATTCGAGCCCTGAAGGATCGCGGGCAGGATGAACAGGGTCAGTACGGCAAAGCTCAGCACCAGCGCGATCAGCGCCATCACCCCGCGCAGCCGGCCGACCAGCACGACCACGACCGCGAAGATCCCGGCGAGCAGCATCATCGGGAAGTCCCGGTTCACATCGCTCACCGAGTACTGGAGATCGCGTGGCGCGTCGGGGGCGTACGACACGACCACGCCCTGGCCCTGCTTCAGCTGCCGCGAGGCGTCCGGCTGGACGATCTCGATGAACGTACGCCCCTTGTCCTTACCGGACGTGATCTCGACCGTCGCCTTCTTGCACTCTCGCTGCTGGGAGTTGACCGCTTCGCGGCCCTCTGGGGTCGTGGTGTCACCCGTCGGCGGCACCTGCCCGGCGTTCACCTCGGAGCAGTCGACCTCCTGCACCCGGACCACCCGGGCCTGTTCCGTCTGCCGGTCGAAGCCGACACCCGTGCGCTCGTGCTCCGGTGCGCCGCCCGGCCAGAGGGCGACGAGGCCGACCACCACCGCGGCGGCGAACGGGATGAGGACCGCGGCGATGACACGCCGCAGATGCCGTGATACGGGGGCGGCCGGCCCATGGCCGTGGGCGTGGGCATGGGCGTGGGAGTGCGGCGAACCGCCCGCGCGGTGGTCCGGTTCCGGCGTCTGCTGTGAGGAAGTCACCGACAGATCATCGCAAGAACGGATGGGGGCCCACTGTTCAGCACGCCCGGCGGGGCGCTAGCGTGGTGGCACCTTTGCACACGCGGGAGCTCGGAGCACCGGGCTGAGAGGGCGCTGACCCGCCGTACGACCGTACGGGACAGCTGCGCCGACCGCCGAACCTGTTACCGGGTAATGCCGGCGTAGGGAGTAGGTCTCATGACCACATCGGACACGCGCACGCCTGCCTCCGGAACGTCCGGGGCGGGGAAGTCCATCGGCTGGCACAAGGGGTACGTCGAGGGCTCGCGCCCCGACATCCGGGTGCCGGTCCGCCAGGTGCACCTCACCAACGGCAAGGACGTGACCCTGTACGACACGTCCGGTCCGTACACCGATCCGCACGCCGACACGGATGTGCGCCGCGGTCTGCCGCCGTTGCGCGAGAACTGGATCGTCGGCCGCGGCGACACCGAGGAGTACGCCGGCCGTCCCGTGCGGCCCGAGGACGACGGCATCAAGCACACGTCCCCGCGCGGCGGTCTGCGCAACCTCGACGCGGTCTTCCCCGGGCGCCCGCGCCAGCCCCGCAGGGGACGCGGCGGGCAGGCGGTGACGCAGCTCGCCTACGCCCGGCGCGGCGAGATCACGCCGGAGATGGAGTTCGTGGCGATCCGGGAGAACGTCTCCCCGGAGGTCGTCCGCGAGGAGATCGCCGCGGGTCGGGCCGTCCTGCCCGCCAACGTCAACCACCCCGAGACCGAACCGATGATCATCGGCAAGCGGTTCCTCGTGAAGGTCAACGCCAACATCGGGAACTCGGCGGTGACCTCCTCCATCGAGGAGGAGGTGGAGAAGATGACCTGGGCCACCCGGTGGGGCGCGGACACGGTCATGGACCTCTCCACCGGCCGCAACATCCACACCACGCGCGAGTGGGTGCTCCGCAACTCCCCCGTGCCGATCGGCACCGTGCCGCTGTACCAGGCGCTCGAGAAGGTCGACGGCCGCGCCGAGGAGCTGACCTGGGAGATCTACAAGGACACCGTCATCGAGCAGGCGGAGCAGGGCGTCGACTACATGACGGTCCACGCCGGCGTGCTGCTGCGGTACGTGCCGCTCACGGCCCGGCGCAAGACCGGCATCGTCTCCCGGGGCGGCTCGATCATGGCCGCCTGGTGCCTCGCGCACCACAAGGAGTCGTTCCTGTACGAGAACTTCGAGGAGCTCTGCGAGATCCTCGCCGCGTACGACGTCACCTACTCGCTCGGCGACGGACTGCGGCCCGGCTCCATCGCGGACGCCAACGACGAGGCGCAGTTCGCCGAGTTGAGGACGCTCGGGGAGCTCAACTCGATCGCCAAGCGCCACAACGTGCAGACCATGATCGAGGGCCCGGGGCACGTCCCGATGCACAAGATCAAGGAGAACATCGACCTCCAGCAGGAGATCTGCGAGGAGGCCCCGTTCTACACGCTCGGCCCCCTGACGACCGATGTGGCGCCCGCCTACGACCACATCACCTCCGGTATCGGCGCCGCGATGATCGCCTGGTGGGGGACGGCGATGCTCTGCTACGTCACCCCCAAGGAGCACCTGGGGCTGCCGAACAGGGACGACGTCAAGACGGGCGTCATCACCTACAAGATCGCGGCTCATGCGGCGGACCTCGCCAAGGGGCACCCCGGCGCGCAGGAGTGGGACGACGCGCTGTCGGACGCACGCTTCGAGTTCCGCTGGGAGGACCAGTTCAACCTGGCCCTGGATCCGGACACGGCACGGGAGTTCCACGACGAGACGCTGCCGGCCGAGCCGGCGAAGACCGCGCACTTCTGCTCCATGTGCGGTCCGAAGTTCTGCTCGATGAAGATCAGCAGGAGCATCACGGAGCAGTTCGGCGGCGACGGGCCGGCGGCGTCGGACACGGAGATCGCCGAGGGCATGCTCCAGAAGTCCAGGGAGTTCGCAGCCTCGGGGAACCGGGTGTACCTGCCGCTGGCTGACTGAGCCGGGTGACGGCACCGGTCCGCGGCTTCAGCCGGGTCGCCGACCGGTGCCGGGGCAGCCGCGTGCTGCCCCGGCCTTCGCCGTGCCCGGCCGGCACGAGGGCCGGGACGAGGGCCGGGACGAGGTCGTCCCGCTGTGACCGCTGCTACTCGGGCTGGTGTTCCGGCGGCCCGAATTCGGGGCTGGTGAAGTCCGGGCTCGTGAACGTCGGGCGGGAGCCGGCCGAGGTGCCGTCGCTCGGGCTCGAGAAGTCGGGGCCGCTGTAGCCGACCTTGGGAAAGCGGCTGACCCGGTGGGGCGGGGCAGGGGAGGCCGGATCGGCGCTGGGGTCGGCCAGGGCGGCGCGCAGGAAGGGCAGAACGCCGCGTTCCAGGAGGGCGTGCCGCCAGGCATCCTTGGCGCGTGCCACCTCGTCGGGCAGTTCGCCGGTCGTCGCATCCTCGGCGGGCACCTGGGTGGCCCCGTTCCGGATCGCTGTGATCAGCAGCCCGATCGCGGCGGCGAGGAGTCCGGCCGCCGTCAGGGCGCCGAAGAACCAGCCCGCCGTCAGCAGCGTGTCCGCGAAACCGGTGTCGGGGCTGACGGCCTTCAGGATGTAGCCGACGAGGAGGAAGATGAGCGCGGCGGTGCCGGCGAGGACCGGTGCCAGAACGGTGAGCACCGCGGCGAATCCGGCGCCCGTCTCCGAGGACGCCCCGACCGCGGGCCCGAGGACCGAGTGGCCGACGGGCGCTCCCGCGGATGTGCGTGCCTCCTCGCGGACCTTCACGAAGTGGTCGTACTCGGCGGCGGCGGCGCCGGTGATGAGCGCGGTGGCGTTCAGCGCCATCGTGCGCAGCTGTTCGGCGTTGAGCCGTCTGCCCAGGCCGTCGAGGTCTGGGCGGTCGTGCGCTGTGCGCAGCGCGTCGTCGAGGATGCGCTCGTATTCGGCGCGGTCCTCGGCCAGCAGGTGCGGAGCGCTGTTCATGTGCATCCCCCGATGCTCCGTAGGGCCGGTGTGCCCATGTGGGTCGGGCAGTTGGGCGGAAACGGAGGAGAGCCTGCTACGGATATGCCGATGGTAGAGCGGTTATGGCAGGGGGTGACAGGGGGTTTCCGGAAATCGCCTGCGCAGGATTGCCTCAAGCCTGCAGCGGGAGCCGGGCCACCAGCAGCTTTCCGGCCATGGTCACGCCGCCGTCCATGGCGATGGCGAGCCCGTCCGCGTACACGTGCGGCCCTTCCACCAGCGGCTCCGAGTTCCCCTCGCCGTCCGCGTCCTCCGTGCCGACCTCGCCCAGCAGGTACGGAATGGGGCTGTGGCCGTGGACGACCCGGCCGCCGCCGTAGGTGGCGAGCAGTTCCCGGACGGCTTGCGGACCGTCGTCGTCCCGGAAGGCGAAACGCTTGGTGAACTTGCGGAAGAGGTCCCAGCACTCGTCCGCGTCATTGCGGTTGATGATCTCGTGGACGTTGTCGTTGACGTCCTCGATCGTGGAGCCGTAGTCGAGGTAGGCGGTCGTGTCGGAGTGCATGAGCAGATGCCCGTCCTCCTCCACCACCGCGTCGAGCCGGGACATCCACTGCAGATGGACGTCCTGGAGGCGGTCCATGTCGCTCTTCTGGCCGCCGTTGAGGAGCCATGCCGCCTGGAAGGTGGCGGTGCCCGCGCCGGAGTTGACGGGCGTGTCGCCGAAGCGCTTGGCGCCGATGAGCAGCAGCTCGTGATTGCCCATCAGGGCCTTGCAGTAGCCGCCGGCCGCCGCTGCCTCGGCCGAGAGCCGCATGACGAGGTCGATGACGCCGATGCCGTCCGGGCCGCGGTCGGTGAAGTCGCCCAGGAACCACAGCCTGGTGTTGCCCGCGGACCAGCGGCCTTCGGCGTCGACCAGGCCCTGGGCGGTGAGCGCGGCGACGAGTTCGTCCAGATAGCCGTGAACGTCCCCGACCACGTAGAGCGGGCCGGGGCCCTCGGCGCCGGGGGCCGGCTGCTCGGCGGGGGCGACGGTCACCTGCACGGTGTCGCCGCGGTTGATCACCGGCAGGTCGCGCTCGGTGGGGGTGTAGCCCTCGGGCGGCCCGTCGTCCGGGAACGCGTCGCCGGGGTGGACCTGCGGTGCCTGGGGGGCGGAGTCCTCGGGGCGGGCCGGGTCCGTCCGGGTGCTGCCGTGTTCCGTTCCGGGGGCCTCGGCGGCGGTCGCCGGCCGCGAGGAGGGCTCCCCGGCTTCGCGGGGAACCGCCCGTGGGACTGAGTCCTCCGGGTGCGCGAGCACGTATTCATGGGAAGCGGATTCCGACTGCACCGGAACCCGTGCGTACGGCGGGACTCGGAAGTCGCGCAACGTCGCCGTACGCACCACGGGTCCCTGACCGGCCCCCTGAGTCATCGACCCCTCCACCACCGTCGCGCCGCCCTCACCGCCGGACCGGCCTGGTCGGGGACGGTCCGCGGTGTCGTGCGCCCATCATAGGAACGCGGATCGTGCTGTGTGATGCACCAGGGGTGCTGAATCCGGGTACACCGCCGGTTCACCGGTCGTTTCGCCCCAATTGCGTTGGTCTAGTCCTGAGAAGGCGAGCGTGGGGCGCTCACCGTCGTACGGGGAGAGCGCCGCTGGGAAGAGGTCCGGACGATGAGTTCGGTCGGTATCACCTGCTCGATCGGGCGGCCGCCGTCCACTCCCTCGATCGCGTCGATCAGCAACTGCACCACGGCGGTGCCGATGCGCCGCGGCTTGAGGGAGAGCGTGGTGATCGACGGCTCCGTGTTGGCGTACACGGTGGACTCGCTGCAGCAGACCAGCAGCAGGTCGTCCGGGACGCGCAGTCCGTACCGGCGGGCGGCGGCGAGCAGGTCCGTGCCGTTGGGGTCGAAGAGTCCGTACACGGCGTCGGGCCGGTCCGGCCGGGCGAGCAGCCGGTCGGCGGCGACCGCTCCGGCGCACGGGTCGTGTGCGGGGTAGGCCTCGTACACCGGATCCTGGCCGACGCGTTCGCACCAGTTCAGATAGGCCGTGGTGGAGAGCCGGGTGTACGTGTCCGTGGTGGTCCCGGTGAGCAGGCCGATCCGGCGTGCACCGCCGGCCGCCAGATGGTCGAGCAGGTCGAGGACGGCGGCCTCGTGGTCGTTGTCGACCCAGGCGGTGACGGGAAGGGTGCCCGCGGGGCGCCCGTCGGAGACGACCGGGAGGCCCTGGCGGACGAGCTCCGCGACCACGGGGTCGTGGTCGGAGGGGTCGATCACGACGGTGCCGTCGAGCGCGACGTTGGACCAGACGTCGTGGCGTGAGGTGGCGGGGAGGATGACCAGGGCGTAGCCGCGGGCGAGTGCGGCGGAGGTGGCGGCTCTCGCCATCTCGGCGAAGTACGCGAACTCCGTGAAGGTGAACGGTTCGTCCCCGTACGTCGTCACCGTGAGGCCGATGAGTCCGGACTTGCCGGTACGGAGCGTGCGGGCCGCGGCCGACGGACGGTAGCCCAGCCGGTCGGCGACCTCGCGGACATGGCGGCGGGTGGCGTCCGGGAGCCGGCCCTTTCCGTTCAGTGCGTCCGAGACGGTCGTGATGGAGACACCGGCTGCGGCGGCTACGTCCCGGATGCCTGCTCGGCCTTGCCGGCTGCCCCGGCGTGATGTCTCCGTCCGGCTCACCTGGTGCTTCCCTGCTGCTGTCATGGCAGGCCGATAGTAGGGCGAGGCGGGGAGGTGGAGTCGGTCGCATATGCAGGCGTTGACAGGCACGTTTCTGCATGGCCATGAGCCGTCAAATGCCATGGAAAGCAAGATAGTTGAGGTCGTATGCGTGTGTCTCATGGTTGCCGACAGGCGCGAACCTGCCAAATGGCTGAGGTGTCGAAGAGGTCTCAACTCACCACTACGAGGGATGCGCGCCACGGCGCGAGCCACCGGCGCGCGGTGATCCGAAGAGCGCTCCTCTCCTCGCTGCCGCTCCCGGTCCGTACCCCGGTTGTTCCTGGCTCGCCCATTCGCAGCGGCCGGGAATCCTCATAGGGTGAGCAGTATTGGTGAGCACGATGCACGACGGTCGAGGAGGACCTGCGGTGAGCGAGACGAGCCCCAAGCTGCGCGCCGAGCTGGACGGCATCCCCACATACAAGCCCGGCAGGCCGGCCGCTGCCGGCGGCCCGGTCGCGTTCAAGCTTTCCTCCAACGAGAACCCCTACCCGCCGCTGCCGGGTGTGATGGAGACCGCCGTCGCCGCCGCGGGCGAATTCAACCGGTACCCGGACATGGCCTGCACCGGCCTGATGAACGAGCTCGCCGACCGCTTCGGGGTCCCGGTATCGCACCTGGCGACGGGCACGGGCTCGGTGGGCGTCGCGCAGCAGCTGCTCCAGGCCACCTCGGGCCCGGGCGACGAGGTCGTCTATGCCTGGCGGTCCTTCGAGGCCTACCCGATCATCACCCAGATCAGCGGCGCCACATCGGTTCCGGTGCCGCTGACCGCGGACGACGTGCACGATCTCGACGCGATGGCGGACGCCGTCACCGACCGGACCCGGCTGATCTTCGTCTGCAACCCGAACAACCCGACGGGCACGGTGGTGCACCGCGCCGAGCTGGAGCGGTTCCTCGACCGGGTCCCGTCCGACGTGCTCGTGGTCCTGGACGAGGCGTACCGGGAGTTCATCCGGGACGCCGAGGTGCCGGACGGTCTGGAGATCTACCGCTCGCGACCGAACGTGGCGGTGCTGCGCACCTTCTCCAAGGCCTACGGGCTGGCGGGGCTGCGGGTCGGCTTCGCCGTCGCCCACGAGCCGGTGGCGGCCGCGCTGCGCAAGACAGCCGTGCCGTTCGGCGTCAGCCAGCTCGCCCAGGACGCGGCGGTCGCCTCGCTTCAGGCGGAGGACGAACTCCTGGGCCGGGTCGGCGCGCTGGTGGCGGAGCGGACGCGGGTGTACGAGGGCCTGGTGAAGCAGGGCTGGACGGTGCCGCCGACGCAGGCGAACTTCGTCTGGATGCGGCTCGGTGAGCGTACGGCCGAGTTCGCCGCGGCCTGCGAGGCGGCCGGGGTCGTGGTGCGGCCGTTCCCGGGCGAGGGGGTACGGGTCACCATCGGCGAGTCCGAGGCGAACGACATCTTCCTGCACGCAGCGGACGCGTTCCGCAGCAGGACGTAGCAGTCGGCCGCCGTTCCGCGATCGCCCGCCCCCGCTCCGGGGGCGGGCGATCCTCGTTCCAGAGCTTCGGCGATCCGTTGACTTGATCAGGGGTGCTCTTCGGGCTCGTGCGTACCGACCGGCCGGGGTATCGCTCGGGGACCCCCGCTCGCTGGTTCGGATTCGGTATGGGTCATAATTGCTTGTGAATGTGAACGCGTTCACAAGCGTGTCCGGAAGCTCGCGCTATGTCATGGATGTCCTGGGCAAACTGCCGTGACGTATCCGACGAGCACGCCGATGTGACCACGCCGACGTAAGGAGAGACGACGTGGACCTCGCTTTGGCGCCAGAGACTCTGGCGCGCTGGCAGTTCGGCATCACCACCGTCTACCACTTCCTCTTCGTTCCTCTGACGATCTCGCTGGCCGCGCTGACGGCCGGCCTGCAGACGGCGTGGGTGCGTACGAACAAGGAGAAGTACCTCCGGGCGACCAAGTTCTGGGGCAAGCTCTTCCTGATCAACATCGCCATGGGTGTCGTCACCGGCATCGTGCAGGAGTTCCAGTTCGGCATGAACTGGTCCGACTACTCGCGCTTCGTCGGCGACGTCTTCGGCGCCCCGCTCGCATTCGAGGCGCTGATCGCCTTCTTCTTCGAGTCCACCTTCATCGGGCTGTGGATCTTCGGCTGGGACAAGCTCCCGAAGAAGATCCATCTCGCCTGCATCTGGATGGTCTCCATCGGCACGATCCTCTCCGCGTACTTCATCCTGGCCGCCAACTCCTGGATGCAGCACCCGGTCGGTTACCGGATCAACCAGGAGAACGGGCGCGCGGAACTCACCGACATCTGGCTCGTACTGACCCAGAACACCACCCTCACCCAGGTGTTCCACACCCTCTCCGCCGCCTTCCTCACCGGTGGTGCGTTCATGGTCGGCATCGCCGCCTTCCATCTGCTGCGCAGGAAGCACGTCCCGGTGATGAAGAGCTCGCTGCGGCTCGGCCTGGTCACCGTGGTCATCGCAGGTCTGCTGACGGCGATCAGCGGCGACTTCCTCGGCAAGGTCATGTTCAAGCAGCAGCCGATGAAGATGGCGGCCGCCGAGGCGCTGTGGGACGGCGAGGGTCCCGCTCCCTTCTCCGTCTTCGCTTACGGCGACGTGGACAAGGGCCACAACAAGGTCGCCATAGAGATTCCGGGTCTGCTCTCGTTCCTGGCGAACGACGACTTCACGTCGTACGTGCCCGGCATCAACGACACCAACAAGGCGGAGCAGGAGAAGTACGGGCCCGGCGACTACCGGCCCAACATCCCCGTCACGTACTGGGGCTTCCGTTGGATGATCGGTTTCGGCATGACGTCGCTCGCCATCGGCCTGGCCGGGCTCTGGCTGACCCGGAAGAAGTTCATGCTGCCGGCGGCGTCGAGGGTCGGTGAGGACGACGTGCCCCATGTGGTGCTGTTCCGGAAGCCGCTCGGACCGAAGCTCACGCGGCTGTACTGGCTCGCCGCGGTCTGGACGCTCGGCTTCCCGCTGATCGCCAACTCCTGGGGCTGGATCTTCACGGAGATGGGGCGGCAGCCCTGGGTCGTGTACGGCGTCCTGCGCACCCGGGACGCCGTCTCCCCCGGCGTCTCCCAGGGCGAGGTGCTCACATCGATGATCGTGTTCACGCTCATCTACGCGATCCTCGCCGTCATCGAGGTCAAGCTGCTGGTCAAGTACGTCAAGGCCGGGCCCCCCGAGCTCACCGAAGCCGACCTCAACCCGCCCACCAAGATCGGCGGCGACGACCGCGACGCCGACCGGCCGATGGCCTTCTCGTACTGAGACCGAGGACTGGGATCTGAGGCATGGAACTCCACGACGTCTGGTTCGTACTCATCGCCGTCCTGTGGACCGGCTACTTCTTCCTAGAGGGCTTCGACTTCGGGGTCGGCATCCTGACGAAGCTGCTCGCCCGCGACCGGGTCGAGAAGCGTGTCCTCATCAACACCATCGGACCGGTCTGGGACGGCAACGAGGTGTGGCTGCTCACGGCGGGCGGTGCGACATTCGCCGCCTTCCCCGAGTGGTACGCCACGCTCTTCTCCGGCTTCTATCTGCCGCTGCTGCTCATCCTGATCTGCCTGATCGTGCGCGGTGTCGCGTTCGAGTACCGGGCCAAGCGGCCGGAGGAGCACTGGCAGCGCAACTGGGAGGAGGCCATCTTCTGGACCTCGCTCATCCCTGCGTTCCTGTGGGGCGTGGCCTTCGGGAACATCGTGCGCGGTGTCAAGATCGACCAGGAGATGGAGTACGTCGGCACCTTCTGGGACCTGCTGAACCCGTACGCGATCCTGGGCGGCCTCGTGACCCTGACGCTGTTCACCTTCCACGGGTCGGTGTTCACGGCGCTGAAGACCGTCGGGGAGATCAGGGAGCGGGCCCGGAAGCTCGCCCGCAACCTCGGGCTGGTCACGGCCGTGCTGGCGCTCGGGTTCCTGGGCTGGACGCAGGCGGACAAGGGCGACGGCGCGAGCCTGGTCGCCATGGTCATCGCCGTCGCGGCGCTGGTCGCCGCGCTCGGAGCGAACCAGGTGGGGCGTGAGGGGTGGTCGTTCGCCCTGTCCGGCCTCACGATCGTGGCCGCGGTCGCGATGCTGTTCCTGACCCTCTTCCCGAACGTGATGCCCTCGTCGCTCAACGAGGCGTGGAGCCTGACGGTCACCAACGCGTCCTCGAGCCCCTACACCCTGAAGATCATGACCTGGTGCGCCGGGATCGCCACCCCCGTGGTGCTGCTGTACCAGGGCTGGACCTACTGGGTGTTCCGGAAGCGGATCGGTACGCAGCACATCGCCGATCCGCACTGAGGCCGGAGTTCCACAGGGACCGCCCGGTCCCCTGACCAAGGGATGTTTCACGTGAAACCCGTCGACCCGCGGCTGCTCCGGTACGCCCGTGCCACCCGCCTCTTCATGGCGACCGTGGTGGCGCTGGGCCTTGCCGGGGCGGCGCTGGTCGTCGCCCAGGCGATGCTCATCGCCGACGTGGTGGTCGGCGCCTTCCAGGACGGGCTGGACGCCGGTGGGCTGCGGAACCCGCTGGTGCTGCTGGCCGCCGTCGCCGCCGGCCGCGGACTGGTGGCCTGGCTGACGGAGCTGGCGGCCCACCGGGCGAGCGCGGCGGTCAAGTCCGAGCTTCGGCTGCGGTTGCTGGAGCGGGCCGCGCAGCTGGGACCGGGGTGGCTGAGCGGGCAGCGGAGCGGTTCACTGGCCGCCCTGGCCACCCGGGGGGTGGACGCGCTCGACGACTACTTCGCGCGCTATCTGCCGCAGTTGGGGCTGGCGGTGGTCGTTCCGGTCGCGGTGCTGGCCCGGATCGTCACCGAGGACTGGGTCTCAGCGGCGGTCATCGTGATCACCCTGCCGCTGATCCCGATCTTCATGGTGCTGATCGGCTGGGCGACCGAGGCCCGGATGAACCGTCAGTGGGCGCTGCTGTCAAGGCTGTCCGGGCACTTTCTCGACGTGGTCGCGGGACTGCCGACACTGAAGGTCTTCGGGCGGGCGAAGGCCCAGGCCGAAGCGATCCGGAAGATCACCTCGGAGTACCGGCGGGCGACGCTGAAGACCCTGAGGATCGCCTTCCTCTCCTCGTTCGCCCTGGAGCTGCTGTCGACGCTCTCGGTGGCGCTGGTGGCGGTCGGTATCGGCATGCGGCTCGTCCACGGAGATCTGGATCTCCACACCGGACTCGTCGTGCTGATCCTCGCCCCCGAGGCATATCTGCCACTGCGGCAGGTCGGGGCGCAGTACCACGCCGCGGCGGAGGGACTGTCGGCGGCGGAGGAGATCTTCCGGGTGCTGGAGACCCCGGTCCGGGCCGGAGGCGCGGCGCCGGTGCCCGGTGCCCGAGGAGTTCGGCTGGAGCTGGACTCCGTGACGGTACGCCACGAGGGCCGTGCCGTTCCCTCGCTGGACGGCGCGTCCCTGACGGTCGGGGAAGGCGAGACCGTCGCGCTGGTCGGTCCGAGCGGGGTCGGCAAGTCGACGCTGCTCGACGTGGTGCTCGGCTTCGTGGCTCCGGACGAGGGCACGATCCGGGTGGGTGCCCCCGGCGAGGGACCGGTGGACCTGGCCTCGCTGGACCGGGCGGCCTGGCACCGGCAGATCGCCTGGGTGCCGCAGCGGCCGTACCTCTTCGCGGGGACGATCGCGGAGAACGTACGGCTGGCGCGGCACGAAGCGGGCGACGCGGAGGTTCTGGCGGCACTCCGGGAGGCCGGTGCTGCGGACTTCGTGTCCGCGCTGCCGGAGGGCATGGAGACAGCCCTCGGTGAGGACGGCGCGGGGCTTTCCGCGGGCCAGCGCCAGCGGATCGCGCTCGCCAGGGCCTTCCTCGCGGACCGTCCTCTGCTGCTGCTCGACGAGCCCACGGCGGCGCTCGACGGGGAGACCGAGGCGGGCGTCGTGGACGCGGTGCGGCGGCTGGCAAGGGGCCGGACGGTGCTGCTCGTCGTCCACCGGCCCGCGTTGCTGTCCGTCGCCGACCGGGTGGTCGAACTGCGCCCCGCCCAGCGGGTTTCCGCCGGCGAGGAGGCTGGGGGGGAGCTCGTACCCTCCCGGGTTCCCCGCCCGTCGCCCTCGCCCGACGGCATGGCCGTGACGGCGCAGGCCACGCTGCCCGTCGAACCCACGGAACGGCCGGCCTCCTCCGTCGAGGACTCCGCGCACCGGGCCGCCCGAGGAGCGTCCGGGCCTGACAGCGGCGGGGTGCTGGCGCGGGTGCGCGGGATGGCCGGGGCGCTGCGCGGCCGGCTGGTGCTGGCGCTGGTGCTCGGAAGCCTGGCGCTGGGCTCGGCCGTGGGCCTCATGGCGGTGTCGGGATGGCTGATCTCGCGGGCATCGGAGCAGCCGCCCGTGCTCTATCTGATGGTGGCCGTGACGGCGACCAGGGCGTTCGGGATCGGGCGGGCGGTGTTCCGGTACGCCGAGCGGCTCGTCTCGCACGACGCCGTGCTGAGGATGCTGGCCGATCTCCGGGTCGGGGTGTACCGCAGGCTGGAGCGGATCGCGCCCGCCGGGCTGCGCCGCACCCGCCGGGGCGATCTGCTCTCCCGGCTCGTCGCCGATGTGGACGCCCTCCAGGACTACTGGCTTCGCTGGATGCTGCCGGCCGGTGCGGCGCTCGTCGTCGGGGCCGCGTCCGTCGGGTTCACCGCATGGCTGCTGCCCGAGGCCGGTGCCGTGCTGGCTGTGGGCCTGTTCGCTGCCGGGGTGGCCGTACCGGCGCTGAGCGGGGTGTTCGCACGCCGGGCGGAGCGGCGGCTCGCCCCGGCCCGAGGAGTGCTCGCCACCCAGGTCGTCGATCTGCTCAAGGGCACCGCCGAGCTGACCGTCACGGGGGCTCTGGCACGGCGGACGTCCGGGGTACGGGAGGCCGACCGCGTTCTGACCCGGATCGCCTCGCGCGCCGCGGCCGCCACCGCGCTGGGCGGCGGGCTGTCGGCCGTGGTCTGCGGTCTGACCGTCGCCTTCGCGGCGTACGCAGGTGTCACGGCCGTGCACTCCGGCCGGGTCGAAGGGGTCGAACTCGCCGTCGTCGTGCTCACCCCGCTCGCCGCCTTCGAGGCGGTCGTGGGGCTGCCGCTGGCGGTGCAGTACCGGCAGCGTGTGAAGCGCAGCGCCCAGCGGGTCTTCGATGTGCTCGACGCCCCGGTGCCGGTGAGCGAGCCCGCGGAGCCGGTCCCCGCGCCCGCCTCCGTGTTCCCCCTGGAGGTCCGGGGGCTCACCGTGCGCCATGCAGGCGGGCGGCAGGACGCACTGTCCGGCTTCGACATGACGCTCACCGCCGGCCGCCGCGTCGCCGTCGTCGGTTCCTCCGGTTCCGGCAAGACGACCCTCGCGCAGGCACTGCTGCGCTTCCTGGACGTACGGGCCGGGACGTACACGATCGGCGGGACGGACGCGACGGCGCTCGACGGGGACATGGTCCGTCGCCTCGTCGGCCTCTGCGCCCAGGACGCCCATCTCTTCGACAGCTCCATCCGGGAGAATCTGCGGCTCGCCCGGACCGGTGCCTCCGAGGAGGAGTTGCGCGCGGCACTCGCGGCCGCCCGGCTGCTGGACTGGGCCGAGGGGCTTCCGGACGGGCTCGACACCCTGGTGGGCGAGCACGGAGCCCAGCTCTCCGGCGGTCAGCGCCAGCGGCTGGCCCTGGCGCGCGCCCTGCTCGCCGACTTCCCCGTGCTGCTGCTCGACGAGCCGGCCGAGCATCTGGATCTCGCCACGGCGGACGCCCTGACCGCGGACCTGCTGGCCGCGACCGAGGGCCGTACGACGGTGCTGATCACCCATCGGCTCCGCGGCCTCGAGGCGGTCGACGAGGTGCTGGTACTGGACGAGGGCCGCACCCTGCAGCGCGGGCCCTATGCGGAGCTGGCGGCAACGGACGGTCCGCTCCGCCGCATGCTCGAGCGCGAGCGTGCCGGTGATCTGCTCGGAGAGCGCCTCAGGGATCCCGCTTTCTCGGCCAAACAGGAATAGGTCCGACTCGTCCGGCCGGGACCGTGCTGCTGCCGAGGAGCGACGACGGACTGGAGATGTCGAGGCGGTGGCGGTACGACAGCCGCCTGTGAGGCCCCGCTCCAGGCGCGGAACGCCCTTGCCGTGCCATCGGCCGACGCGTCGGGGCCGAGCCGCCGCGGGCGCGGTTCCCCGCCCCGACGCCCCGTCAGCAGGCGGTCCGGCCATCCGTCCGGCGGTCCCGACGCACCGTCACCAACGTGTCGAGCGGTGTCGCCCCCCCCCCGAGAGCCCCGGGACGGCTGGGCCGGATGGCCGTACGTACCAGGATAAATGTGGCAAACCCTCAGGGTCTGATGTGACGATCCGAGCATGGGACACCGACAACGCGACTGCCACCGGCGGCTGTTCAAGCCATTGCTGTGCGCGCTGCTGGTCGCCTTCCCGCTGCTGCCCGCGCCCGCCGCGTCCGCGAATGACGGCCCCAACGTCAGCGTGCAGGTCGCCCAGCTGCTCGAGGAGGTGTCCAAGGCCACCGCCACGTACGAGCGGGGACTGCAGGAGTCCGTCGCCGAGCGCGCCCGGCTCGACCAACTGCAGTGGCAGCTCGCCGACAGACGGCGCGAGATGCGGAAGATGCACGACAAGCTCGGCGCGGTGGCCAGGGCGCAGTACCGCAGCGGTGGCAACCTTGCGCCCACCCTCGAGCTGATGTTCGCCTCCGATCCCGATGAGCTGCTGCGCGGGCAGCGGATGTACGCCAAGGCCACGACGACGGTGAACCTTCTGCTGGAGGAGGCCAGGGAAGCCGAGCGCCTGACGGCCGTGGCGGAGAAGAAGGCTCGTGAGGCCTGGTACCGCCTGGACGCCCGTACGGCGGAGCTGGCGCGGATCAAACGCGGCATCGAGACCAAGCTCGACGCGGCGCGATGGTCACTGCAGGCACAGGCGGATCGGAGCGCGGCCTCCGGGCAGTGCTCCGGCTCGGTCCCGCTGCCGCAGACGGACTTTCCCGAGGGGTCGGCCTGGGTGACGCCCGTCCAGCGCTACACGCTGTCGGCCGGCTTCGACAGTGCCGGTACACGCTGGGCGAACCGTCACACCGGGCAGGACTTCGCCGTCGGGATCGGCAGCCCCGTGCGCTCGATCGGCGCCGGCCGGGTGGTGTCCGTCTCCTGCGGCGGAGGCTTCGGCATGCAGATCGTCGTCCAGCACAACGACGGCTGGTACTCGCAGTACGCGCACCTCGCCTCCGTCACGGTGGACCAGGGCGACCGGGTCCGCACCGGCCAGTGGCTCGGCCAGGCCGGGACCACGGGCAACTCGACCGGGCCCCATCTCCACTTCGAGGTGCGGCTCACCCCGGACTTCGGGTCGGCGGTGGATCCGGTGACCTGGCTGCGGAACCGCGGAGTCTGGCTGTGACCCGTCGGCGGCCGGCCGAGGCCCGTCCCGACGCCTCCCGGGCGCTACGCCCGCGGCCGGGCTCCGTGCGACGCGGCGAGGAGCCGCTCGATGACGACCGCGACACCGTCGTCGTTGTTCGCCACGGTCCGGCCGGACGCGGCGGCGACCACGTCGGGGTGGGCGTTGCCCATGGCGAACGATGTGCCCGCCCAGGTCAGCATCTCCACGTCGTTCGGCATGTCGCCGAAGGCCACTACTTCGTCCGACGATATGCCGCGCTCCGCGCAGCACAGGGCGAGCGTCGAGGCCTTGGACACCCCGAGACCGCTCACCTCCAGCAGCGAGGTCGGGCTGGAGCGGGTGATGGTGGCCAGGTCCCCGGCGGCCGTGCGGGCCAGGGTGAGGAAGCCGTCGGGGGCCAGTTCGCCGTGCTGGGCGAGCAGCTTGAGTACCGGGGCCGCGGACCCCGGCATCTCCTCGTGCAGCAGCTTCTCGGCGACGGCGACCGTGGCGCCGGGGTCGAGGTGGAAGGGCGGGTAGCCGGGTTCGTAGTGGATCCCCGTGGCGGTCTCGACCGCGAACGAG
Organism: Streptomyces sp. HNM0645; assembly: GCF_030056615.1. NCBI lineage: Bacteria > Bacillati > Actinomycetota > Actinomycetes > Kitasatosporales > Streptomycetaceae > Streptomyces > Streptomyces sp. HNM0645. The sequence goes on from NZ_JASHLT010000013.1 coordinate 109,345, forward strand.
GTGCCGGGTGCCGCGTCGCGCAGCCTCCGTACGACGTCGAGCGCGTTTCCGCGCTCCAGCGGACGGACCTCCAGCAGTTTCCCGCCGGAGTGCAGATCGACCACCGCCGCGCCGTTGGCGCAGATCGCCAGCCCGTGGCCGTGCACATGGTCGCTGACGACGTCCATCCAGCGCGCCGGGCGGCCCGTGACGAAGAAGACCTCGATCCCCGCCCTTTCCGCCGCCGCGAGTGCGGCGATGGTGCGCTCCGAGACGGACTTGTCGTCACGCAGCAGGGTGCCGTCGAGATCGGTGGCGATCAGCCGGACGGTCGGGGGCAGCGGCAGAGGATCGGTAGCTGAGGTCACCCGTGCATTCTCCCGTACCCCCTGCACGGCCGTGCGGGGGGTCGCACATCTGAGTGTTCGTCCGCTGGCTCCCCGTAATCGGGACGCCGTCGGGCCCTGCGGGATCAGCCCAGCCGGGAGACGGCCTCGGTGGCGATGCGTTCGAAGACGGCCTGGTCGGCCGCGAAGACGGAGTCGTCGATTGGCCAGTGGACGACGATCTCGGTGAAACCGAGCTCCGCGTACCGCCCGGCGAAGTCCACGAACGCCTCCAGGGAGTCCAGCGGACGGCCCCGCCGGGGGGCCGGGAGGGCGGGATTGAAGTCCGGGGTGAACCCGGTGAGCAGGATCCTGTCCAGCTCGGAGGCGTCCCGGCCTGCCTCGGCACAGGCCTTGCCGAGCTTGGTCAGCTGGCCCGCCACGGCCTCGACGGACTGCTCGGGGGTGCCCGTCTCGAAGAGCTTCGGATCGCCCGTCGTCACCCATGCCTGCCCGTACCGGGCGGCGAGCCTCAGTCCGCGGGGGCCCGTGGCGGCGACGGCGAAGGGGAGGCGGGGCCGCTGTACGCAGCCGGGTACGTTCCGTGCCTCCCGGGCCGCGTAGAAGCGGCCCTCGTGGGTCGTGCCGGCGGGCTCGCGCAGCAGGCTGTCGAGCAGGGGCACGAACTCGCCGAAACGGTCGGCGCGCTCCCGGGGCGTCCACGGCTCCTCGTCGCCCTTCAGCAGCGTGGTCGCGTCGAAGCCGTTCCCCCCGGCCCCGATGCCCAGCGTCACGCGGCCGTCGGAGATGTCGTCGAGAGTGATCAGTTCCTTGGCGAGGGTGACCGGGTGCCGGAAGTTCGGCGACGTCACCAGGGTGCCCAGGCGTAGTCCGTCGGTCGCGGCCGCGGCGGCGGTCAGTGTGGGCACGGCCCCGTACCAGGGACCGTCGCGGAAGGACCGCCAGGAGAGGTGGTCGTACGTGTACGCGGCGTGGAAGCCGAGGTCTTCGGCTCGCCGCCAGATCTTCTGTCCTTCGGCCCACCGGTGGATGGGGAGGATCACCGTGCTCAGACGCATGACCTCGACCATACGCGGGCTTCTCGCTGCCCCGGCGTGTACCTTTCCGGGCGGCTGCCGGTCCCTCAGCGGGGAAAGCGCAGGAACCGCGGCGGGACACCGTCCGTGAGCCAGACGCCGTTGGCGCTGACGTGGAAGACATGGCCGGCGCGGTGCATCGATTCCGCGTCGACGGCGAGGACGACGGGGCGGCCCCTGCGGGCACCGACCCGGGTCGCCGTCTCCCGGTCCGGGGAGAGGTGCACATGGTGGCGGGCCATCGGGCGCAGCCCCTCGGCCCGGATCGCGTCCAGGCTGCGGGCGACCGTGCCGTGGTAGAGGTGTGCGGGCGGTTCGGCGACCGGCAGATCCAGGTCCACCTCCACGGTGTGGCCCTGGTTCGCCCGGATCCGCAGCCCGTCGATCATGAAGCGCTGTTTGTCGTTCGCCGCCACCACGTGGTCCAGCTCGTCCCGGGTGATGGGGAACCCGTTCCCGGCCGCGGCGCGCAGCAGCTCCTCGATCGCGATCCAGCCGTTCGCGTCCAGGGTGATCCCGATGCGCTCCGGCCGGTGCCGCAGGTGCTTCGCGAGGTACTTCGACACCTTCACGGTGCGTTGCTCGTCCATGTCCCCAGAGTGCCGCCGGAAGTCGATGCGCCGCCACGAGATTTTCTTCCGGACGACATCGGAGGAAATGTTTGGTCCACAACCAACTTGGTTTATCCACAGGAGAATTGACGATGTTGTGAACAACTGCGTGCGTCATCAGCTGTTTTGATCAACATCCATGGCTGCACGCCTGTTTGCCGTCAGTGCTTCCAATGTCCTTGTGTGTACCTCCCTTTCCGCGGCGGCGGCGATGAATTCCGCTGCGTGCTCTCGCCCAACAAGCCCTTCCACGGCCCGAATCGTCTCCGCGGGAAGATTTACCTGGCGTGGGTTGTCGCCGCTCTCCCGGGCACCCTCGGTGCCGAGGTGGTAACGCAGGTGACGTGTGGCGAACAGCCGCATGGCCCGCGCCAGTTCGGCGTCGACGGTCTGCTGGGCGAGGGGTCGCAGCCGTCGCACCATCGACGCCGCCTCCGCCGCGTCGGCGTCCGTCGGAGGTCGATGGCCGAGATAGCGGGCGAAGACGTGCTCGGTGGTGAACTCCAGGAAACGTGAGGCGATATGCTCCACTTGTCCTCGAAGTTCCCTCAGATGGCCTGAGATTGCCACCAGGGGGACGCCGGCGGCGTGCAACTCGGCGGCCACTGCGAGCTCCTGGGGGCTCGGCACCAGGAACTCGTCGTCCCTGCCCGGGATGCGCTCCAGTACGCCGAGGTCCACCGCCTCGGCGATCGCCTCCTCGTCGGGTTCTCCTCCAAAGACTGCTTCCAGCTCAACCCGGCTTATCCGGTCGGCTTTCTCGTCGGACCAGGGGCCGTGTACCTCCGCGACGAGCCCCAGCACCCCGCCCAGTCCGCGCCCCGCGTCCCAGGCATCCAGGAGCTCCTTGATCGACGCAAGGGTGTACCCGCGGTCCAGGAGGTCGGCGATCTGGCGCAGCCGTGCCAGATGGGAGTCCCCGTACACGTTCGACCGGCCGCGCCGCTCCGGTTTGGGCAGCAGTCCGCGGTCCTGGTAGGCGCGAATCGTCCGGACCGTAGCCCCGCTGTGGTGGGCGAGGTCCTCGATCCGGTACTCCACCGCATGCTCCCCGGACACGACCACTCCTCACTGCTCCATGAAGGTCGGCATGCCCCGCCGCTCACGGCCGCCTCCAGGCCGGGACGCCGCCTCCCGGCCGGGGGGCCGGTGCGGCGCGACCACATCATGACCGCTCACAGCGGAGGTTCCAACCGTGCTATCGCCCGCAGGGCCCCGGGTGTGAACCGGGACAGCAGCCGGGCACCCCGGGCTTCCGGGGTCACCGGCACCACCGCCTGGTCGTTCAGGACGGCCCGGAGGATCGCTCCGGCCACCTTCTCCGGGGGGTAGTTGCGCATCCCGTAGAGCTTGGAGCTCTTCTTCCGCCGCCGATCCTCCTCCTCCTCGGAGACTCCGGCAAAGCGCGCCGTGGCCGTGATGTTCGTGTTCACGATGCCGGGGCAGATCGCTGAGACCCCGATGCCCCGGCCGGCCAGCTCCGCCCGCAGGCACTCGCTCAGCATCAGGACCGCGGCCTTCGACGTCGCGTACGCGGGCAGGGCTCTGGAGGGCTGAAAGGCCGCTGCCGACGCCGTGTTGACGATGTGGCCGCCCTGGCCACGCTCGGCCATCTGCCCGCCGAAGACCCGGCAGCCGTGGATGACCCCCCACAGGTTGACGTCGAGCACCCTGCGCCAGTCGTCGGCCGTGGTGTCCAGGAACGAGCCGGAGAGCCCGATCCCGGCGTTGTTCACGAGCACGTCCACGACGCCGTACTCGCCGGCGACCTTCTCGGCGAGCTTCTCCATCGCCGCCTCGTCGGAGACGTCGACCGTCTCGGGCCATGCCTCCGGCGCTCCGATCAGCCGGGCCATCTCCGCCGTCCTGGCGGCCCCCTCGCCGTCCCGGTCCACTGCGACCACGCGTGCTCCGGCCTCGGCGAACGCGAACGCCGTCGCCCGTCCGATGCCGCTGGCCGCGCCCGTCACCAGTACCAACTGCCCGCCGAACCGCTCCGCGTACTTCACCCCAGCCCCCGTCGCGGGAGTGGGCCGGGAGGCGCCCGAGGCGCCTCCCTCCTCGTGGGTGGTCACGAACTCGGCTATCCAGCGGGACAGTTGATCGGGACGGGTGCGGGGCACCCAGTGCTTGGCAGGCAGCGTGCGGCGCACGAGTCGCGGGGCCCACAGCGCGAGGTCGTCGTGGAGCCGCTCGGAGAGGAACGCGTCACCGGTGGGGATGATCAGCTGTACCGGCACGTGTGCGTACGCGTCGGCGCGTGGGTGGAGCAGCCGGAAGCGGACGTTGTCGCGGTAGAGCCAGGCTCCGTGCGCCGCGTCCGACGGCAGCGAGGCGGTGGGGTAGTCACCGCCCGGCACCTTCTCCAGCCGCTCCAGGATCTTCGGCCACCGCCGGCCCAGTGGCCCGCGCCAGGCCATCTCGGGCAGTGCCGGGGTGTGCAGCATGTACACGTACCAGGACTTGGCGCCCTGGCCGAGGAGCTGTGCCACCCGGCGCGGGGTGGGCCGGGCCGTACGTTTCCTGATCCAGTGGCCGAAGTGGTCGAGCGACGGGCCGGACACGGACGTGAACGAGGCGATCCTCCCCTCGGTCCGCTTCACCGTGACGAACTCCCAGGACTGCACCGAGCCCCAGTCGTGGCCCACCAGGTGCACCGGCCGGTCCGGGCTGACCGCGTCCGCCACCGCCAGGAAGTCGTCCGTCAGCTTCTCCAGGGTGAAGCCGCCGCGCAGCGGCACCGGAGCCGTGGAGCGGCCGTGGCCCCGGACGTCGTACAGCACCACGTGGAACCGGGCCGCCAGCCGGGACGCGACCTCGGACCACACCTCCTTGCTGTCCGGATAGCCGTGCACCAGCACGACGGTCGGCTGCCGTTCGTCACCGAGTTCCGCCACGCACAGCTCGATCCCGCCCGTGCGCACCCGGCGCTCGCGCGCTCCCTCGATCCCCGTGCTCACACCGTCTCCTCCTCGGTCCAGCGCCGCACGTGCGGCAGGTCGTCATCCAGCCAGAAGGCGCTCTGCTCCGGGTCCTTCGAGTCCGTGACCACCAGGATCTCCTCGAACTTCGCACCCGTCCCGCGGAAGCCGAGGTGGGGCTCCACGGCCCACAGCCCCGGTTGCGGCGGATGGTCGGAGAAGCGGTGGGGCGACCACAGAGGCGACCAGCCCTCCCGGTGGCCGCGCAGCGCGTCGCTCGCCAGGCCCTTCAGCGAACGCGTGCCGAACCCGAACAGCGTCGGTGTCCAGCGCCGCGGCCCGACCCGGCCGACCTTGTGGGCGATGACGCCGAACGGATACGCCCGGTGCCGGCTGGCGTACCCCTGGCGCACCATGAGCCGGTCCACGTCGTCGTAGATCTCCCGGAGGGAGCGGCGCTCGCGCACCTCGCGCAGGATGAGCTCCCGGTGTGCCCGGAGGTCCCCGAGCAGCCTGTCGTGCAGGGGGTGGGGCCCGAGGCATCCCGAATAGCCGATGTCGGCCGTGAAGCCGTTGCGGACCGGGGCCATGTCGAGGATGAAGGGCATGCCCGCCTCGAGCCTCCGGTCGGTCGGGAAGAACTGCAGCGGTGTCCGGAAGCCCGCGAACGCCGTCCGGTCGCCGAACCAGGCGAAGGGGAGATGGAACCAGTCCCGCACCCCCCGCCCGTGCAGCCAGCGGCGCTGCATGCGCGCCGCCTCCCGCTCGGTCACCCCGGGCCTCAGCTGCGCCGCGACCGCCTCCGCGCACTCGTAGGCCAGGCGCTGCACCTCCCGGAACCCCCGCAGCTCCGCGGTTCGTTCGCTCAGCACTGCCGAGGTCATGCCACCGTCCCGTCCGGATCCGACGCGTAGCGTCCGTCTGCCTGTGCGGTACGTGCTCGTAACGTGACACTGTTGACTGTGACAATGTCCCACGGCTGCGTCAAGGGGCCTGCGGCGCCTGTGGACGACCGCCGGCGCACCGCGGCCGTCTCCTCCTCCGGCGTTGGCCCCTACGGGTCCGTACGCCTGGAGTCGGATGCGGAACCAGCCGCCAGGGTTGACGCCGGGTGTGGTGTGCACCACTACCGTCGAAGCGTGACTGTGATCGTGACCGAAAGCCTGAGCAAGCGGTTCCCCCGGGTGACCGCGCTTGACCGGCTCTCCCTGGACATCGGGCCCGGCGTGACCGGACTCGTGGGCGCCAACGGGGCCGGCAAGTCCACACTGATCAAGATCCTGCTGGGTCTGTCCCCCGCCACGGAGGGCCGTGCCGAGGTACTCGGCCTCGACGTCGCCACCTCCGGCGCTGCCATCCGTGAGCGCGTCGGCTACATGCCCGAGCACGACTGCCTGCCGCCGGACGTCTCGGCCACCGAGTTCGTCGTCCACATGGCGCGCATGTCCGGACTCCCTCCGACCGCGGCACGCGAGCGCACCGCGGACACCCTGCGCCACGTCGGCCTCTACGAGGAGCGCTACCGGCCCATCGGCGGCTACTCGACCGGCATGAAGCAGCGTGTGAAGCTCGCCCAGGCCCTGGTCCACGACCCGCAGCTGGTACTGCTGGACGAGCCGACCAACGGCCTCGACCCGGTCGGCCGGGACGAGATGCTCGGCCTGATCCGCCGCGTCCACACCGACTTCGGCATTTCGGTCCTGGTCACCTCGCACCTTCTCGGTGAGCTCGAGCGCACCTGCGATCACGTCGTGGTCGTCGACGGCGGCCGGCTGCTGCGCTCCAGCTCCACCAGCGACTTCACGAAGATCACGACAACCCTGGCGGTCGAGGTCACCGACTCCGACACCCACCCCGACGGGACCGCGGCACTGCGCGAGGCGCTTGCGGCCGCCGGGGTCACCCTGCACGCCGGGGTCGAGGACGGGCTGCCGGGCGCCGGCCACATCCTCCTGCTGGAGGCCACCGGCGAGGAGACCTACGACACCGTCCGGGACACCGTCGCCGCCCTCGGCCTCGGCCTCGTACGGATGGAACAGCGCCGCCACCACATCGCGGAGGTCTTCCGCCCCGAGGCGGCGGCCCAGCCCATGGAGGTGCCGGCGCGATGAGCAAGGGGACGACCCGCACGGGGACGGCGCTCACCGAGACCACCCGTATCCACAACATCGGGTACCGCAACTACGACGGCGCGCGGCTCGGCCGCGCCTACGCCCGCCGCTCGCTCTTCGCGCAGTCGCTGCGCGGGGCGTACGGGCTCGGCCGCTCCGCCAGGTCGAAGGTGCTGCCGATGATCCTCTTCGCGGTCATGTGCGTGCCCGCGGCGATTGTGGTCGCCGTGGCTGTGACCACCAAGATGAAGGAACTGCCGCTCGACTACACGCGCTACGCCATCGTCACACAGGCGGTCATCGCCCTCTTCCTCGCCGCTCAGGCCCCGCAGTCCGTGTCGCGGGACCTGCGTTTCAAGACCGTGCCGCTGTACTTCTCGCGGCCCATCGAACGCGTCGACTACGTCCTGGCCAAGTTCGGCGCGATGGCCTCGGCGCTCTTCGTCCTCACCGCCGCACCCCTCCTGATTCTCTACATCGGCTCGCTGCTGGCGAAGATGGACTTCGCCGACCAGACGAAGGGCTTCGCACAGGGACTGGTCTCCGTGGCGCTCCTCTCGCTCCTCTTCGGCGGTCTCGGCCTCGTCATGGCCGCGCTCACCCCGCGCCGCGGCTTCGGCGTCGCGGCGGTCATCGCCACGCTCACCATCACCTACGGGGCGGTGTCCACGGTCCAGGCCATCGCCTACGAGACCGGGTCCGAAGGAGCGGTGGAGTGGCTCGGGCTCTTCTCGCCCGTCACCCTCATCGACGGCGTGCAGACCGCCTTCCTCGGCGCGTCCTCCTCCTTCCCCGGCGGACAGGGGCCCGGCACGGGCACCGGAGTGGTCTATCTGCTGGCCGTCCTCGCGCTCATCGCCGGCTCGTACGGCGTCCTGATGCGCCGCTACCGAAAGGTCGGGCTCTGATCATGACCACTGTCCACATCGACCACGCCTCGCGCTGGTTCGGCAACGTGGTGGCCGTCAACGACGTGACCATGACCATCGGTCCCGGCGTCACCGGACTCCTCGGCCCCAACGGGGCCGGCAAGTCCACGCTCATCAACATGATGGGCGGCTTCCTCGCCCCCTCGACGGGCACCGTCACCCTCGACGGGGAAACGATCTGGCGCAACGAGTCCGTCTACCGGCAGATCGGCGTCGTGCCCGAGCGGGAGGCGATGTACGACTTCCTCACGGGACGGGAGTTCGTCCTCGCCAACGCCGAACTGCACGGCCTCGGTGCCAAGGAGGCCCAGCGCGCCCTGGCCACGGTGGAGATGGAGCCCGCGCAGGACCGCAAGATCGCCACGTACAGCAAGGGCATGCGCCAGCGGGTCAAGATGGCGTCCGCCCTGGTGCACGAGCCGAGCATGCTGCTCCTCGACGAGCCGTTCAACGGGATGGACCCGCGCCAGCGCATGCAGCTCATGGACCTGCTCCGGCGTATGGGGGGCGAGGGACGCACGGTCCTGTTCTCCTCCCACATCCTGGAGGAGGTCGAGCAACTCGCCTCGCACATCGAGGTGATCGTCGCGGGACGGCACGCGGCGAGCGGCGACTTCCGCAGGATCCGCCGACTGATGACGGACCGGCCGCACCGCTATCTGGTGCGGTCCAGCGACGACCGGGCGCTCGCCGCCGCGCTGATCGCGGACCCGTCGACCGCCGGAATCGAAGTGGACGTCCAGGAAGGCGCGTTGCGCGTCCAGGCGGTCGACTTCGGACGTTTCACCGAGCTCCTGCCGAGGGTGGCCCGTGAGCACTCCATCCGGCTGCTCACGGTCTCGCCCTCCGACGAGTCCCTCGAATCGGTCTTCTCCTACCTCGTAGCGGCCTGAAAGGAGCCAACGACATGTACAACCCGACAGTCGCCCGGCTCACCTACCGGGCCCTCCTCGGTCGGCGCCGCGCGGCGATCCTCTTCGTCCTCCCCGCGCTGCTGCTGCTCATCGCCGCAGCCGTAAGGGCGTTCAACGGCGTGGACGACCAGGTCGCCTCCGACGTGCTGGGCGGATTCGCCCTCGCCACGATGGTGCCGTTGATCGGCGTGATCGCCGGAACGGGGGCGATCGGGCCCGAGATCGACGACGGCTCGATCGTCTACCTGCTGGCCAAGCCGGTCAAGCGGCCGACGATCATCGTCACCAAGCTGATCGTGGCGATCGCCGTGACCATGGTGTTCTCCGCGGTCCCCACGTTCGTCGCGGGATACATCCTCAACGGCAACGGACAGCAGATCGCCGTGGCCTACACGGTCGCCGCGCTGGTCGCGTCGATCGCGTACGCCGCGCTGTTCCTGCTGCTCGGCACGGTCAGCCGGCACGCGGTCGTGATCGGTCTGGTCTACGCGCTGGTGTGGGAGACGCTCTTCGGCAGCCTGGTGCCCGGGGCACGGACGCTCAGCGTGCAGCAGTGGTCGCTGGCCCTGGCCGAACGGATCGGCGGGGAAGGGATGATCACCTCCGACGTGGGCCTGCCGCTCGCGACGGTGCTGCTCGTCGGGGTCACGCTGCTGGCGACGGGATACGCCGGGCAGAAGCTGAGGACGCTGACGCTGGCCGGTGAGGAGTAGCGAGGCATGGCGCGAGACGCCCCGGGGGGTCCTCCTCCCGGGGCGTTCCCGTCCTCACACGGGCCCGACGGGGCGGCGGGGACACTGTGGGTGAGAGGAGACCGTCATGCCGGATGAGCCGACCCCACGACCGGAACCCGGACCGGACCCGGGTGAGTGCGGACCGGGACCGGACCAGGAGGAGCGAGGGCCGGGACCGGACCCGGTGTCCCGCGAGCCCCACAGCGGCCCCGGCGGCGGACCGCCGGGCCCGGCCGCCGTGGGCGGAGGCGCGGGCGGTCGTCCGCGGGGTGGTGCCGGCGACGGAGGTCCCGGCGCCGGCGGGGGTGATCGGAGGGACGCCTGGGACGAGGTGGTTCTCGACGAGGACTTCGTGCGTGCCGCCGGCACCTCCGAGCCGTCGGCCCGTGCGCGGATGCTCAGCGCCCGGTGGCGCGGCTCCGCGCCCGAACCGCAGCCCTGGCGTTCGGACGAGCCGCCTGCGGGCTGGTTCTGGAGCCGGGCCCGAGCACGGCGCCGCAGCGGCCGGCGCTGGTGGCGCCGGTGGCGCAGGTCCTGAGACGGTCCGCACGGATATTCGGTGGCACCGGAGGGTTCGTACCGGGCACAGTGGGCGATGCCGCCGCCGGATGTGCGGCGGGCACGACAGGGCCACGATGTCCGAGACCGGGGAGGGGCGCGGCGATGACCGAGAGTACGAGTCCGTCGAGCTCCCTGCAGGGCAGCGCACGGCAGGCTGCGGAGTAATCATCGGACTCCGTGGAGCCGCCGGAAGACTGCCCGGGCGGCCGCTTCGAGCGCGCATCCGCGCGGGCCGCCCTCCCGGAGGATTGGCCGAGTGGTAAGGCACCGGCTTGCTAAGCCGTGGTCGGGGTCGCCCCCCGCGCGCGTTCGATCCGCGCATCCTCCGCCACGCGTACGCGTCTGCGGACGCGTTCGCCGAGTCCCGTGATGGGCCACGGTCCGGCGGCCCGACGCCGCACACGACCGACCCGCCGGCGACGTCCCGGAACGAAGGGCGGCCACGCACCGAACGGAAGGTCCGCACGCCGGTCCTGGGGCATGAGCGCAGCGGGCTGCGCCGACGACCGACAACGCTGTGTGGGGGACTCCCCCGCGCCCGGAGGGCTGTGGGGGAGTGCATGCCGGACGTTCCCGGCCCGACGGGACTTTCGAACGCGCCCTAACGCCCCAGCAGTTCCTCCAGCACCAGTGCGATGCCGTCGTGCTCGTTCGACGCCGTGATCTCGTGTGCCACGGCCTTCAGTTCGTCGTGGGCGTTGGCCATCGCGACACCGTGCGCGGCCCAGCCGAACATGGGGATGTCGTTGGGCATGTCGCCGAAGGCGATCGTCTGGGTGGACTTCACGCCCAGCCGCCGGGCGGCCAGCGACAGGCCGGTGGCCTTGCTCAGGCCGAGGGGGAGGATCTCGACGATGCCCTCGCCGGCCATCACCACGTCCACCAGACTGCCGACCGTCGAGCGCGCGACGCGGGTCAGCTCGTCGTCGTCGAGGGCAGGATGCTGGATGTAGAGCTTGTTCAGCGGAGCCGCCCACAGCTCGGCCGGGTCGTCGAAGACCACGACCGGGAGCGGACCCTCCTGGACCCGGTAGCCGGGGCTGACGACCACTCTCCCGTCCAGGCCGTCGCGGCTCGCCGCCAGGGCGAGCGGACCGACCTCCGCCTCCAGCTTGGAGAGGGCGAGGCCGGCCAGCTGGCGGTCCAGCGTCACCGAGGTGAGCAGCTTGTTCTCACCCGCGTGGTACACCTGTGCGCCCTGTCCACAGACCGCGAGGCCCTGGTAGTCGAGGTCCTCGAGGATGTGCCGGGTCCAGGGGACGGCTCGTCCGGTGACGACGATGTGGGCGGCGCCCGCCGCCGTGGCGGCGGCGAGCGCGTCACGCGTGCGCTGCGAGACGGTCTCGTCGGAACGCAGCAGGGTCCCGTCGAGATCCGTGGCGATCAGGCGGTACCGAAAACTCACTTGGCGACCGGTTCCAGGACCTCACGGCCGCCGAGGTAGGGCCGCAGGACCTCCGGCACCCGCACCGAGCCGTCGGCCAGCTGGTGGTTCTCCAGGATCGCGACGATCGTGCGCGGCACGGCGCACAGGGTGCCGTTCAGCGTCGCGAGCGGCTTGACCTGCTTTCCGTCGCGCATGCGGACCGACAGCCGGCGGGCCTGGAAACCGTCGCAGTTCGACGCCGAGGTGAGCTCGCGGTACTTCCCCTGGGTCGGGATCCACGCCTCGCAGTCGTACTTGCGGGAAGCCGAGGCCCCCAGGTCGCCGGTGGCCACGTCGATCACCTGGAACGGCAGCTCCAGGCCGGTCAGCCACTGCTTCTCCCACTCCAGGAGCCGCTTGTGCTCGTTCTCGGCGTCGTCCGGGTGGACGTAGGAGAACATCTCGACCTTGTCGAACTGGTGGACGCGGAAGATGCCGCGGGTGTCTTTGCCGTAGGTGCCGGCCTCGCGTCGGAAGCAGGGCGAGAAGCCCGCGTACCGCAGGGGCAGCTTGTCGGCGTCGATGATCTCGTCCATGTGGTACGCCGCGAGCGGGACCTCGGACGTGCCGACGAGATAGAAGTCGTCCTTCTCGAGGTGGTAGACGTTCTCCGCGGCCTGGCCGAGGAAGCCCGTGCCCTCCATGGCGCGCGGGCGGACCAGCGCCGGGGTCAGCATCGGCGTGAAGCCCGCCTCGGTGGCCTGCGCCATGGCGGCGTTGACGAGGGCGAGCTCCAGCAGGGCACCGACGCCCGTGAGGTAGTAGAAGCGGGAGCCGGACACCTTCGCGCCGCGCTCGACGTCGATGGCTCCGAGCGCCTCGCCGAGCTCCAGGTGGTCCTTGGGCTCGAAGCCCTCGGCGCCGAAGTCGCGGACGGTGCCGTGCGTCTCCAGGACGACGAAGTCCTCCTCGCCGCCGACCGGGACGTCCGGGTGGACCAGGTTGCCCAGCCCGAGCAGCAGTCGGCGGGCCTCTTCCTCGGCCTCGTTCTGCTCGGCCTCAGCGGCCTTGACGTCGGACTTGAGCTGCTCGGCCTTCTTCAGCAGCTCGGCGCGCTCGTCCGGGGACGCCTTGGGGATGAGCTTGCCGAGCGACTTCTGCTCGGAGCGGAGTTCGTCGAAGCGGACGCCGGACGACCTGCGCCGCTCGTCGGCGGAGAGCAGGGCGTCGACGAGTTCGACGTCCTCTCCACGGGCGCGCTGGGAGGCGCGAACACGGTCGGGGTCCTCACGGAGCAGGCGAAGGTCAATCACCCCACCAGGCTACCGGTGTGTGCTCCCGGCACCCCAGTTGATATTGGTTGCGTGTCAGTTTGACCGAATTGCCGGAATTAAGGAAAGGGTCGATGAATCCCGCGCATGGCCCGCGGGCGCCTCGGTGCCGGCTGCCGAAAAGGGGTGAACGCCGCTTCGTCCCGGCGCCGGTCCGCCGTGGGCCGTGGAACTCCGGGCCGTTGTCCACAGGGAGGGAAGGGGTGCGTGAGTTATCCACAGGCTGTGGGAGGGGGCTGTGGATTTCGGAATTGATCATTCCGAAAGTCGGCGGAAGTTCCGGAGGTCGCGTCTCCAAACGTGACTCACGCACTCGTTCGAGTGGGAATTCCCCGCACTTCTTCGCCTCAAAGGGTTGATCAAAGGAATTGGGCTGACATGGGCATTCGATGTGCGCTGTGGGTGCAGCTAGGGTGAGTGAGGTGATTTGTCGACTGTGTCGGATTGTGTTGTCGACTTGTCCCCAGATCGAGAAGCCGCCCTGTGGATAACTCTGTGGGCAACAGGGAGGACGAGGAGGACCGGGTGACGCCGGGGCGCGGTGAACCCCGGGTTACGCGCGGCCGTCCTGACAGCGCGCCAGCCACTCCGCCGCGTCCACGAACTCCGCGTCCGAGGTCCCGGGACGCAGCGTGCGCCCGCCATGCGCCGGAGCTGCCACTCCCGCCTGCGGATAGGACCCGAGGAACCGCACCTTCGGGCAGATGCGCTTCAGACCCATCAGCGCCTCCCCCACCCGCCGGTCCGAGATGTGGCCCTCCGCGTCGATCGCGAAGCAGTAGTTCCCGATGCCCGCGCCCGTGGGCCGCGACTGGAGCAGCATCAGGTTGACGCCCCGCACCGCGAATTCCTGAAGTAGCTCCAGCAGGGCGCCCGGGTGGTCGTCCCGCTGCCAGATGACCACCGACGTCTTGTCCGCGCCGGTCGGGGCCGCGGGCCTTGCCGGACGGCCCACCAGGACGAAGCGCGTCTCCGCGTTCTGAGCGTCGTGGATCTCGGTGACCAGCGCCTCGAGCCCGTACGTCGCCGCCGCGAACTCACCCGCGAAGGCCGCGTCGAAGCGGCCCTCCTGCACCAGCCGCGCACCGTCCGCGTTCGACGCCGCCGACTCCCACACCGCGTCCGGGAGGTGGGACCGCAGCCAGTTCCGCACCTGCGGCTGGGCGACCGGGTGGCCGGTCACCGTCTTCACGTCCGACAGCTTCGTCCCCGGCCGCACCAGCAGCGCGAAGGAGATCGGCAGCAGCACCTCGCGGTAGATCATCAGCGGCTCGCCGGAGGCCAGCTCGTCGACGGTCGCGGTGACGCCGCCCTCCACCGAGTTCTCGATCGGCACCAGCGCGGCAGCGGCCTCACCGCTGCGCACGGCGTCCAGGGCGGCCGGCACGGACACCATCGGGACGAGTTCGCGGGTGGCGGCCTCCGGGAGGGTGCGCAGGGCGGCCTCGGTGAAGGTGCCCTCGGGGCCGAGGTACGTGTAGCGCGTGGCGGACATACCCGCCACCCTAGTGCGCCCCGGACCCCAGCGGCGCGCCTCACGACTCCAGCAGCCGGCTGCCGACGTACCCGCCCTCGTCCGCGCCGCCCGGGACGGCGAAGAGGCCGCTCGCCTCGTGCCGGACGAAGGGGGACAGCGCGTCGCCGCGGTCCAGCTTCCGCTGGACCGGTACGAAGCCCCGCAGGGGGTCGGCCTGCCAGCAGACGAAGAGCAGACCCGCGTCGGGAGTGCCGTCCGCCGCCATGCCGTCGTGGTACGAGAACGGCCGGCGCAGCATCGCCGCGCCCGCGTTCTGCTCCGGGGCGGAGATCCGGGCATGGGCGTCGGCCGGGATGACCGGGGAACCGTCCGGCCCGGTCCGGTCGAGATCGAGCTCGGTCGTCTCGCCGCCGCCGGTCAGGGGGGCGCCGTCGGACTTGCGGCGGCCGATCACCAGCTCCTGGTCCTTCAGGCTCAGCTTCTCCCAGTCGTCGAGCAGCATCCGGATGCGGCGGACGACGGCGTACGAGCCGCCCGCCATCCAGGCCGGCTGGTCCGGCGAGCCCGACCCGGACCCGGGGGCCGGGACGAACACCTGGCGGTCGAAGTCGGGATCGGACGGCTTCGGGTTGCGGGTGCCGTCGATCTGGCCCATGAGGTTGCGGCTGGTCATCGGCCGGGACGTGATGCCCGGCGAACGGTTGAAGCCGTTCATCTGCCAGCGCGTCCGCGCCGTGCCGCCCGCCGACTTCTGGACGGCGCGCAGCGCGTGGAAGGCGACCAGTGCGTCGTTGGCGCCGATCTGCACCCAGAGGTCGCCCTCCGAACGGCGCGGATCCAGCCGGTCGCCGGAGAACGCCGGCAGCGGGTCGAGCTGGACGGGGCGCTGCGCGGCCAGACCCGTGCGGTCGAAGAAGGTCCGGCCGAAGCCGAAGGTGACCGTGAGGGAGGATGGGCCCGCGTCCAGGGCGACGCCGGTGTCGGCGTCGGCGGGCTCGCCCGCCGCCAGCCGGGCGGCGGTGGCCGACCAGCGGCGCATCAGCGCGGTCGCCTCCTTCCGGCCCGCCCCCGGCGCCAGGTCGAAGGCGACGAGATGGCCGTGGGACTGCATCGGCGTGGTGATGCCCGCCTGGTGCTCGCCGTGGAACGACTCGCCGGTGGAGCCGACGGTCGCCAGGGCGGGCTCGGGGTCCGCGGCGACCGCCGCGTACCCGGCGGCGCCGCCCGCCGCGCCGAGGACCAGTCCGGTCGCTCCGGCGGCGCCGACCGTGCCGAGCAGCCTGCGCCGCGAGATCTCGTTGTCGCTCATGCCTTTTCCACTGTGCCTCGTCGGCCGACCACGTCAGCCGATCCTCACGTTCTTCTCGACGGTCGTCTGGTCGATGTCGGACGTCCGTACGGTGATCCGGACCTGCCATTCGCCCGGCAGCGGGATCTGGATGTTGCTCGCACTCCAGCGGCCGGCCGCGACGCGTTCCGGGACCAGCGGGAGCGGACCGATCTTCTCCGCGGTCAGGGTGAAGGAGACCTTGACCTCGGGCGCGTCCAGGGGCTGTCCGTCCGGGCCCTTGGTCCACAGACGCAGTTCGTTGGCGCCCGAGCGGCCGGGGCTGACGGTCAGCCGAGTCGTGCCCTTGCCGTTCGCGCCGCCGGTGTCGAAGGGCAGGGTGACGTCGACGGGCTTGGATGCCGCGGCCTCGGAGTTCCCGCCGCCCGCCCGCGCCGCCTGCTCCTCCGTACGGCCGGGCTCGGTGGACGTCAGGACCGTCGTCACAGCGAGCAGGACGACGGCGACGCCGGCCTCCGCGAGGACGGAGCGGCGCAGTCCGGAGCGCCCCGGGTCGGCGTCCCTGAGGCGCTTGCGGGCGGCCGCGGCCACGGCGGCGTCCTGCCGGGCGAGTTGGGCGGCGCGCACCGGGTCGTCGGGCGCCGTCGGCGCCGCGTCGGCGGCACGGGCCGCACCGTCCTCCTCGGCGGAGGCGCCCGTGCCCCCGCCCGTGCCCGTGTCCGTCTCTCCGTCCGTGTCCGCCTCCCCGTCCGTCGGCGTACGGTCCGACAGCCGCGCCGTCCAGCGCCGCGAGATCCAGGCGATCCCGACCAGCACCGCGACCAGCCCGATCTTGACCAGCAGCAGCCGTCCGTACGAAGTGCCGGTCAGGGCCGACCACGAGCCGACCTGCCGCCAGGACTGGTAGAGCCCGGTCGCGGCGAGCACGAGGACGGACCAGAACGCCACCCGGGAGAAGCGGAGGACGGCCGGCCGCTCGATGGAGGGCGTCCGATGGAGTGCCACGAGCAGGGTGGCCAGGCCGCCGAGCCATGCGGCGACGGCCAGCAGGTGCAGCACGTCGACGGGCATCGCGAGACCGGCCTGGACACCGGCCGAGGCGTGTTCGGACAGCGCCCACGTGGCGGCGATCCCGGCCGCGACGACGGTGCCGCCGACGGCCAGACCGAAAGTGAGGTCCCGGTTCTCCTTGGCCCGCTCCCGGGCCGCTTCCGGGTGGCCCCCGGCGACGTCACGGTTCGCGTCCGCGGTGCCCTCCGAATCGGCCGGGCTGGGCACGGCGGGGTCCGCGGTGCCCTCCGGTCCGGTGGCTCGCTTCGCGTACGCCCCGAACAGCACCGCGATGAACAGCGCCGCCGCGCCGAGCAGCAGCAGCCGTGAGACGAGCGCCGCCCCGGTCTTGGTCGCGAGGACGGCCTGCAGCCCGGCGAGGTCGAAGGCGTCGCCGAGTTCGCCGGAGCCGGTGTAGGGATTGCGCAGCATCAGCATCGCGAGCGTGGCGGCGGTGAGCGTCACCCAGCCGCCCACCACGAGCCGCTGCACCGGCCGGACGACCGCCCCACGCGGCCAGCACGCCAGCACGAACGCGGCACCGCCGACCAGGACGGTGAAACCGGTGTACGCCGCGTACCGCGCGATGCCGTAGAGCGTGCCGACGAGCCCGCCGCCCGCCTCCTGCTTCGGCAGTTCGACGGCGGTCTTCGAGGGCGCCCCGATCGAGAAGGTGAACGCGCCGGCGATCGGGTGGCTGTCGGCGGAGACGGCCTGCCAGGCGACCGTGTACGTGCCGTCCGGCAGGCCGGAGTGCAGGGCCACCCCGTACCTGACGACGTCCGCTGTGCCGAGGTTCTTCACCTCGCCGGTGTCGATGCGTTTGCTCTTGGGGTCGAGGACGCGGATCGAGTCGTTCCCCAGGGCGACCTGCTCGGAGAAGGTGAGCGTGATGTCCTCGGGGGCGACGGCCAGCACCGCCCCGTCCTTCGGGTCGCTCCCGGTCAGGGCGGCGTGCGCGTTCGCCGTGCCGGTGAGCACGGTGCCGAGCAGCGCCGCGGTGATCAGCAGCAGCCGCAGGAGAGTCGCCGTGCCGAGGCGCGGGGCGGTGGTGGTCATCGTGTGTCGTCAGTCCCTCGAATGGCCGAGAGCCTCTGCACGGGGCTCAGTGCTGCTTCGGGTTGTGGGTCCGCTCCTCGACGGGGAGTTCGACCCTGATCGGTTCCGACTTCTCGAAGTGCAGCTCGATGTCGATCGTGTCGCCCTGCTGCGGCTGCTTCTTGATGTCCATGAACATGAGGTGGTCACCACCGCGTTCCAGCCGCAGCTCCCCGTTGGGGGGTACGTCGAGCGACGTCACCTGCCGCATCCTGCGGTCCTTCGTCTCGTGTATCTGGACGTCGTCCGAGAGGCTGCTGGTGACGGACGTCAGCCTGTCCGCGGTGCCACCGCTGTTGGTGACGGTGAGGAAGCCGCCCGCCATGTCGCCGACGGGCTGCGGCATGAACGCCCCGTCGACCGTCAGCTCGGGTGCGGACGAGGAACAGCCCGCCAGCACCGGACCGGCGGAGAGGGCCAGTGCCGCGGCGAGGGCGGTCACCGTGCGGCGGGTCACGGGTTCTCCCCCTCGACGAGCTTGGGGAGGTCCTTGGCGAAGTCGTCGGGGGTGGTGTCCTCGCCGTACAGGACGTAGCCCCGGTCGGTCTTCGGGGAGAACGCCACGACCTGCGTCCCGTGCATGGACACGACCTTGCCGTTCTTGTCCTTCGTGGAGGGCTCGACGCCGATGCCCAACTGGCGCGCCCCGGCCTGGATGGTCGGGAAGTCGCCGGTGAGTCCGACGAAGGAGGGGTCGCCCGCGGCGGGGAGCCACTTGGCCAGTTCGGCCGCGGTGTCCCGCTCGGGGTCGGTGGTGACGAAGACGACCTGGAGCCGATCCCGGTCGGCCTTGGGCAGTTGCTTCATGGCGACGGCGATGTTGCTCATCGTCAGCGGGCAGACGTCGGGGCAGTGGGTGTAGCCGAAGTAGACAAGGGTCGGCTTGCCCTTGGTCCGCTCGCGGAGGTCGTACGGCTTGCCCGTGGTGTCCGTGAGCACGAGATCCGGCTTCTCGAAGGGCCGGTCGAGGACGGTCGCGGCCTTGTCCCCGGGCTGGGCGGAGACCTCGGCGACGGAGCCGTCCGCGTTGTCCGACCCCCCGTCGGGGCCGCAGGCGGAGAGGGCGAGCGCGGCCGCCACCGTCAGGGCGGCGGCCGTCATGGTCTTGTTGCGCATGGAGAGATGTCCCGGAAGTGGAGGATGTGAGGTAGGTCAGGCGGTGCGACGGCGGCCGGCCAGCACGCCGAAGGCCACGCCACCGGCACCCACGAGGATGCCGACGACGGCGAGGACCCGCGCCGTGGTGTCCGTGGAGCTCGCCGTGGCCCCGTCCTCGCCGTCCGCGTGATCCGCGGCGTGGGCGGCGTTCTTGCCGTCCGCGCCGCCGCCGTGGTGGTCACCGGTCGCCGCGGACAGGGCGAGCACGGGCGCGGGGCGCTCCGGCTCGGCCGCGCCTTCCTGCGGCTCCTCGATCCAGCGCACGACCTCCTTGTTGTCGTACGTCTGGAGCGCCTTGAAGACGAGCTCGTCGGCGTCCTCCGGCAACCGGCCGAGGGACACCGGGAACTGCTGGAACTCGCCGGGGCCGATCTTGCCGCCGGCCGTGGTCCAGGTGATCTTCGAGACGGCCTCGGTGATCTGCTTGCCGTGCACGCTCAGCGGCTTGGCCAGCTTGGTCTTCGTGACCTCGGCCTTCCAGCCAGGAACGGGCTGCGGCATCACGGACGAGAGCGGGTGGTCGGCGGGGACAGTGACCTCGAGCTTCACCGTCGAGGCGTTGTCGCGCTCGTTCGGGACCTTGAAGTTGACCGTGGCGTAACCGCCCTTCGCGGCCTCGCCCTGCGGCTGCACGCTGACGTGCGCGAGGGCGGGGCCGCAGAGCAGCAGTACGGAGGAGGCGGCGACGCCGCCGGCGACGGCGAGACGAGAGATCTTGTTCATGGCAGGGACACTCCACATGAGCAGGGAAGGTGATCGGTCCGCGCGCGGGTGCGCGGGAGCGCCGCGGCACCGATCACCCGGGACACCCGTTTCGGGGTACGTCGTCGGGTGGCGCCGCGTTCAGGCTGCGAGAACGCAGACTGCGGGGACGCGGTGCGCGGGCGGACCGCGCCTGATCACGATGTGCTGTAGAGCGGCCGCCACGGGCGGAGCGGAGCCGCCGGGATCCGCCCCGACGGGTCCGGGACGGGCGTCCGGTGCCGCCGGCAGACCGGCGAGCAACTCGCCCACGAGGACGACCGCGGCCCGCAGGGCGCGGACGAGCGCGCCTTCGGCCATCACCTCGCCGGCGCCCTGGGCACCCTGCGCGGAGAGCTCGGCCAGCCGGAACAGCGCGAGGTCGCCGCGGCGCAGCAGCCAGCCGGTGACGAGCGCCGCCAGCAGATGGCCGAGGACCATGGGCAGGCTCGGCAGCAGCCCGCTGGACTCGAGCGCGGCGTTCGGCCCGGCGGCGGGGTGCCCGGCGTGGGCGGCCCGCGCCGCGGCTGCCGGGTCGATGCCCGCGCCGGCGACGATCCGGTGGGCGTCGGCCGGGCTGAGCGCGTTGCCGCCGGCCCCGCACACGAGTTTCGCCGCCATCCGGATCAGGGCGTNAGCAGCCCGCTGGACTCGAGCGCGGCGTTCGGCCCGGCGGCGGGGTGCCCGGCGTGGGCGGCCCGCGCCGCGGCTGCCGGGTCGATGCCCGCGCCGGCGACGATCCGGTGGGCGTCGGCCGGGCTGAGCGCGTTGCCGCCGGCCCCGCACACGAGTTTCGCCGCCATCCGGATCAGGGCGTCGTCGGCGCTCGGTGACACGGTGAGCGGGCGCTGGCCCAGTCCGAAGAGGGTGTGCAGGCAGAGCTGCCCGAGCGCCAGGGCGCCGACCACCGAGGGGAGCGAGCGTGCGCGGCCGGCGAACGGCACCACCACCGCGAACACCGCCAGGAAACCGGCGAGGAGCGTCCACCAGGGGACGGTCGCGCAGGCTGCCAGGACGTGCCCCAGCGCGGACAGCACGAGGCAGACCGCGGCGAACACCGCGGCCCTCAGCAGCCGCGGTCCGGCCGCGACCGGCGCGTCGCCGGATGCGACCGGCGGGTGGGCAGACATGGCCGGGACATCATCGCACTGCGCCTTCCGGAGCCGTACGGCAGGTCCGGAAGATCACGTTTGAGACCCACTCGTCCGCCTGGCGTGGCATACACCGGCTGGCCGATCGACGCATCCGCCGAATGAGGGCAATCGCGTCAACTCCACGCTTACGAGCGTGACGACGCGGCAATACGTAACCGTATGTCGAGCCGCAGCCAGGAGGCTGGAGCATGAGCATCTGGTGGTCTCTCCATTTGCGGCGCGAGGCTGCGAGCGTGCCGCTCGCTCGACGTCTTCTGCTCGGTGCCATGGAGACCGCGGGCGTCGATCCCGACATCTCCTTCGATCTCTCCGTCGCGCTGAGCGAGGCGTGCGCGAACGCCGTCGAGCACGGTGGCTCCGGCGCTCCCGGATCGTCGGCGGACGGGTACCGCGTGACGGCGTATCTGGACGGCGAGAAGTGCCGTATCGAAGTGGTGGACGGAGGGCCGGGGTTCCCGGACTGCGCCCATGCCACCGGCGCGGGGCCCGCCGCCGAGAGCGGCCGCGGCCTCTGCCTCATCGAGCAGCTCGCCGACCACGTCCATCTGCGGAACCGGCCCGGCCGGGGCGCGGTGGTGAGCTTCGACAAGGTGCTGAAATGGCGGGACGGCGCCCTGCTCGGAGCGGTCTGAGCGAAGGCGCCGTCCCGGTGCGGCGGCCGGTCCCTCCGTACGGGCCGGGCGGCCCGTACGGAGGGTGCGGGGATCAGCCCCTGAGCCGGGCCATCCACGCCTCGACCTCGTCCGCCTGTCGCGGCAGCGCCGCCGAGAGGTTCCGGTGGCCGTCCTCGGTGACGAGGATGTCGTCCTCGATCCGGACGCCGATGCCGCGGTACTCCTCGGGCACGGTCAGGTCGTCGGCCTGGAAGTACAGACCGGGCTCGACGGTCAGGCACATGCCGGGCTCCAGCGTGCCCGCGACGTAGGCCTCGCGGCGCGCGGCCGCGCAGTCGTGGACGTCCATGCCGAGCATGTGGCCGGTGCCGTGCAGCGTCCAGCGGCGCTGGAGGCCGAGCTCGAGCACCTTCTCGACATCGAGGTCGCCGAGCAGGCCCCACTCCACGAGCCGGGTGGCCAGGACCCGCTGGGCCGCGTCGTGGAAGTCGCGGTAGGGGGCACCGGGCCGCACCGCGGCGATGCCGGCCTCCTGCGCCTCGTACACGGCGTCGTAGATCCTGCGCTGCAGCTCGGTGAAGCGGCCGTTGATCGGCAGGGTGCGGGTGACGTCGGCGGTGTAGAGCTCGGTGGTCTCCACGCCGGCGTCCAGGAGCAGCAGCTCGCCGGAGCGGACCGCACCGTCGTTGCGGACCCAGTGCAGGGTGGTGGCGTGCGGGCCGGCCGCGCAGATCGAGCCGTAGCCGACGTCGTTGCCGTCGACCCGGGCGCGCAGGAAGAACGTTCCCTCGATGTAGCGCTCGCTGGTGGCCTCGGCCCGGTCCAGGACCCTGACGACGTCCTCGAAGCCGCGGGCCGTGGCGTCGCAGGCCCGCTGCAGCTCGGCGATCTCGAACTCGTCCTTGACCAGGCGGGCCTCGGAGAGGAAGACGCGCAGTTCCTCGTCGCGCTCGGCGGTGACCTTGTCGGTCAGGGCGGACTCGACGCCGGCGTCGTGGCCGCGGACGACGCGGACCGGGCCGGTCGCCTCGCGCAGCTTCTGCGGCAGCTCGCGCACGTCCTCGGCCGTGATGCCCAGCAGCTGTCCCGCCTCGGTCAGGGAGTGGCGGCGGCCGACCCACAGCTCGCCCTGGCCGTCGAGCCAGAACTCGCCGTTCTCCCGGTTGGAGCGCGGCAGCAGGTGGACGGTCGCCTCGTGGCCGCCGGCGGTGGGCTCCAGCACCAGGACGCCGTCGTGGCTCTGGTCGCCGGTGAGGTAGGCGTACTCGGTGGAGGCGCGGAAGGAGTACTCGGTGTCGTTGGAGCGGGTCCTCAGGTTGCCCGCCGGGATCACGAGCCGCTCGCCCGGGAAGCGGGCGGAGAGGGCGGCGCGGCGGCGCTCGGTGTACGCGGCCTGCGCGACGGGCTCCAGATCGTGCAGATCGGTGTCGGCCCAGCCCGACTTCATGTTCTCCGCGAGCTCGTCGGAGACCTCCGGGTACAGGCCGTTCTTGCGCTGCTTGATCGGCTCCTCGGTCCCTTCCGCCTCGGCGGTGCGGTCGGACTCGTTCTCCGGGGTCTCCGGGGTGAGCTCCTCTGCCACGGGTCTGCCTCCTAGTCGGTACGACGCTGAACCCCCACCCATCGTACGGTCGTACCGCGACCGTGCCGGAAGCCTTGCGGCCCCCGGCCCGCGTCACCGGAGCGTCACTCGAACCGGGCGGCCAGCATCACCACGTCCTCGCCGTCCGCGCCGGCGTCGGGTCCGCCGGGCAGCACCGTGCGCAGCACGTGGTCGGCGACCGCGCCCGGGTCGTGGCGCACGGCCTTGGGCACGCCCGCCGCCGCGGTGTGCAGCCGGGTGAAGGCCCGGTCCATCGGGTCGCCGGTGCGTCGGAGCAGACCGTCGGTGTAGAGCAGCACCGTTTCTCCGGGGGCGGGGGAGAACTCCACGCTGGGCGCCTCCCAGCAGGCGAGCATCCCCAGCGGCGCCGACAGCGACGTCTCGACGAACTCGGTGCGGTGCTGCCCGACGACCAGCGGCGGGGTGTGCCCGGCGCCGGCCAGCACGATCTTGCTGCCCGAGTCCTCGGCATGGGGCGCCGTCGAGGGTTCGCAGTACGCGAAGAGCGCGGTCGCCGAGCGGGCCGGTTCGGTGAGCCTCAGCAGCAGCTCCAGGTCCGAGAGCACGGCGACGGGGTCCTCCCCCTCCATCACCGCGTACGCCCGCAGACTGGCCCGGAGCCTGCCCATGGCGGCCAGCGCGCTCGGTCCCGAACCGGAGACCGAACCGACGGCGAGGCCCAGGGCGCCCTCGGGCAGTGGCAGGGCGTCGTACCACTCGCCGCCACCGCGCGGCCCGGTGAGATGGCGGGCCGCGAGCCGCACCCCCGGGATCCGGGGCAGCCTGCTGGGCAGCAGCTCCTCGGCGATGGTGGCCATCTGCCGGCGGGCCCGCTCCAGCTCCAGCAGCCGGGCGAGGTGCTCGGTGGCGTACCGCCCGTAGAGGCCGACGAGATGGCGCTGGCGGTCCACGGGTTCGGCGGGCTCGTCGTAGAACCAGACGGCGACGCCCAGCCTCCCGGCCTCCTCCGTGGCGAGCGGCAGGGCGTAGCTGGCGGCGTAGCCGAGGCGGGCGGCGACCTCGCGGTGGAGCGGGTCGAGCGCCTCCTCGTGGAAGAGGTCCGCCTGGGCGACGGGGGAGGGGACGCCGGCCGTCCCGCTGTCGAGGATCCGGCCGTACCCGGTGGCGCTGCGGGGGACGGTCTCGATGTGGCCCAGGTCGGCGCGGGCGAGGCCGAGTCCGACGGTGCCGGCGGGGCCGCGGCCGTCGGCCGGCTCGAGGACGGCCATGCCGCGGCGGGCACCGACCAGGGCGGCGCCCGCGCGCAGGAGTTCGTCGAGTGCCTCGTCCAGCGTGCCGGTCCTGGCGAGCCGTTCGGTGAGTTCGTGGAGCGTGGTCAGGTCGGAGACCCAGCCGGCCAGCCGGTCCTGGATCACCGCGCCGGGCGCGGGATCGGGGGCGAGTGGTCCGGCAGTATGCGTGGAGGGCGGAACCGCTGAGTCGATTCCAGCCACTTTCGGCAGGTGAGGGGCGCTCATGGCAGCCAGCCGTCCGGCTGGTGCGTTCTGCTCAATAGCATCGCAAACCCCCATGTCAATCTGCGCCGCTATCACTGCATCCACATCTACACGCAGACAAAGGGGGATGTCCAGCATTGTCCTGGTGGTATCGCTGGTGTCCATGAGGTTGGTAACTTGGCCAAAAAATGCCCCCCATGAACGCGATTTGCGGTCGACTGATGGCGTTCGACATGGGGATCCCACCCAGGGTGAAGTCCGAGGCGAAGCCCGAGGCGGGAGTCATCCCGGGCGTGATGGGTACGTAAACGGTGATGGCCAGGGGCAGTTGGGACCGCCCCGGAACCTGGCGGGGAGCCCGGGCGTCTTAGCCGCCGTGGGCCGCCGCCCCGTCCCGAGTGGCGGTACGAGTACAGCGGGAGAGCAAGCGCCATGCGCGCGCCACCCCTCGCCACGCGTTTAATGGACAGAGCCCATGGGGCCGCCCGTGCCTACGGCAGGGGCGGCGAGACGCCGCTTTGCACGCACAGTCAAGTGATGCACACATGGTGTGATGGACCTCGGCGTTCAACGGAAAGGAACGAGCGCTCATGCGCGAGATCCTCGGAAGGCGACGCAGGCTCCGGTTCTGGCGCAAGGAGAGGCCTGCTCCTCAACTCGACGCGGCGCTGACCTGCGCCACCGCATGGAAGTGGCCCGTGCTGCCCGGCGTGGGACTCTCGACCGCCGGCGGGCGGGCCGATCGCGTCCGCGGCTGTGCCTGCCCGGACCACGAGTGCGTCGTACCCGGCGCGCACCCCTTCGACCCCGGGCTCCTGGCGGCGACCACCGACGAGCGGATGGTGCGCTGGTGGTGGACCCAGCGGCCCACCGCCCCGATCGTGCTCGCCACGGGAGGCCGCGCGCCGTGCGCGGTGAGCCTGCCGGCGGTCGCCGGGGTCCGGGCGCTCGCCGCGCTCGACCGGATGGGGATGAGACTCGGCCCGGTCGTCGCCACGCCGACCCGGTGGTCGCTGCTCGTCGCCCCGTACTCGATGGAGCAACTGGGGGAGCTGCTGCACGCCAAGGACCGGGTGCCGAGTTCGCTGCGCTTCCACGGCTCGGGCGGCTATCTGATGCTGCCGCCCTCGGAGACGGGCACGGGGCAGGTCCGCTGGGAGCGGGCCCCGCTTCCCGGCTCGGCCGCGCCCTGGCTGCCCGATGTGGAAGCCGTGGTGGACGCCCTCGTCGAGGCGAGCGTCAGCACCCCCTCGGGCGTGAGGCCTCCGGAGGCCGGGGAAGGGTCCCGCCTCGCGTACTGACGGCCCTCCTCTCCCGCACCGGCGGTCGCCGCCGTCGCGCGGACGACCGGGCGGGGGCCCGGAGACTCACTCGTTCGGGTGGGAGCCGGGCCCCGTCACAAGGGAATTGGGGCGGACGCGGATCCGGACGCCGCCGTCCGCCGATATCTTCGGCCCACATGAATCAGCGCCTGACCGGGCTCGCGCTCGCCGTCGTCTGTGCCGCACTGCTGCCGCTCGCCGCCTCCGCCGCGCCGGGAGGTGCCGACGCGACGGCGAATGGCAAGAGGGTGGGGCGGTCGGCAAGTGTGGCCGGAATGTATGCCCCGCGTGGGCCGCGGCAGGCGTCCGAGGTGGTTCACGGCGCCGCCGGTGCCCGACGCACAAGCGAACACTGCGGCCCCGAAGTGATCTCTCCGCACGGCATCGAGGCACAGACATGCGTCCTGGCCGACGGCCCGGACGCCTGGGCGCGAACGTACTACCGCAACGTGACGGGCGGAGGGATCATGCCCGTGCTGACTCTGATGGGGCCGGGTGGAAGGACCGTACGGGCGCATTGCGCGGCCGAACCGGGAGATGAGCCCGCAGTCTGCGAAACACCGCGTGAGAAGGCCCGGGGCGAAGCCGACGGCTATTACGCGATCGCGGAGTTCGCACGTTCCGGAGAAGCCGGAGATGGTCCGCTGCTGCTGCGCGCGGGGAGCAACTCACCCGTCTCCGGGAGCAGTTGAACCCGGGTGGGCCCCGGGGTCATTGCGGGAAATAGAGACGCCCGGTCGCTGGCGACGGGGGATGCACCAGCGACCGGGCTTCCAGAACGGTAACAAGAGATCTGCTGTTCGCAAATTCGATCTCGGGTATTCGGACAGCGAATTACCGCCCCATAGGGGCGGTTGTGACGGGGATCACTCGCCATGGGGGCGGAGGGCGTCGTACCGCGCGGGCGGCAGCCGGAGCCGCCGCCCCGTCACCGCTGTCGTCGGCAGGGCGCGAGGACGGCCCGTGACGCCACGGTCAGCTGAGCGTGACCTGGCGGTTCGTGAGACCGCTGCGGGCCCGGCGCTCCTCGCCCGTGAGCGGGGAGTCCGTCGCGAGCGCCTTGGCGAGCCGCTCGGCGAACTCCGCCGCCGGCTTCTCGCACTCCTCGGCGCCCATGCCGCCGGGCAGGTCCCAGACGGGGACCACCAGACCGTGCGCACGGAACGACCCGACGAGGCGGGTGCCTTCACCGAGGGTCGACGCGCCGGCCGCGTGCAGTCGGGCGAGTGCGTCCAGCAGACGCTCCTCGGAGTGCGGCATGACCCAGCGCAGATGGTTCTTCTCCGGGGTCTCGCACCAGTACGCGGCGTCCACGCCGGACAGCTTCGCGGTCGGGATCGCGGCCGCGTTGGCGCGCTCCAGCGAAGCGGTCACCTCGGCGCTCGTGGTCTCCACCGACTCAGGGATCCAGAACTCGAAACCACTGTGGACGACCGGCTCGAACGGGGCGTCCGCGTCGATCAGGTCCTGCAGCCGCGGACCGTCACCGGGGGCGCGCCGCGGGGGCACCGCGTTGCCGGGCTTCGTGGTCAGCGCGCGCTGCAGGGTGTCGGCGAGGTCGCGGCTGAGGTCGCCGGACGGCGTGTCGTTCTGCAGCGCGAGCATGACGGACCCGTCCTCGCGGCGCAGCGCGGGCCACGCCATGGGCAGGACCGTCGCGAGCGTCAGCGACGGGACGTCCTCGGGCAGCCCGTCCTTGAGGGTCAGGGCGACGGTGGCGGCGGGCACCAGCTCGCGGAGGGCGACCCAGTCGCCCTCGCAGGGAAGCCCCTCGAAGGGGCGCTGGACCAGCTCGGTCACGGCGTGTGCGGCGGCCCGCCCGTGGCAGGCCTTGTAGCGACGGCCCGAACCGCAGGGGCAGGGCTCGCGGGCGCCGACCACCGGGATCTCACCGTCGGTGACCTGTGGCTTGGCGGCGGCCTTCGTCTGGGGGCGCTTCTTGGCCATGATGTGGCTCTCTCCCGATGACGGCGTGCTTGTCTCGGGCGCGAGCCTAGCCGTTGCGGCCGTGGCAGCGGTCACAGCGGCGCTTCACGTCGCGTGCCCGCCCTCGCCGAAGTCGCCGGAACGGCGTTTCCCGGGATGGCAGCGGACGGGCCGGGGTGAGCGGCCTCCGGTCCGTGACCTCGGGAGAGTGCCCGGTCCGGCCTCGGCGGACAGCGTCCGGGCCTCAGTCCATTTCGTCGTAGGCGTCCGCGAACTCGAAGCCGGGACCGGTGACGCGCGTAGCGAAATCGTCGCGGCGATGCCCTTCGGTGACGAGGACCCAGACGGTGACCTCGCCGGCCGCGCTGTCCCGTACGCCCCAGTCGCGGGCGAGCGTGCTGATGATGTTGAGCCCGCGGCCGCCGTGCGCCGTGACCGAGGGGGTCGACGGAACCGGGCGGGTGGGACCGCCCCCGTCCGTGACCTCGACGGTCAGCCCGCCCGACGGGTCGAGACGCCAAGCTGCGCGGATGTCGCCGTCGCCGATCTCCGCGTGCTGCCCGAGCGGTCTGCCGTGTCGGCAGGCATTGCTCAGCAGTTCGGAAAGGATCAGAACGGCATCGTCGACGACCGATTCGGGCACCGCGCTGCGCCGCAGTTGCTCACGCATCCGATGCCTCGCCTCACCCACGCCCGCAGGGCCATGGGGTACGGCCATGCTCGACGACGTGGGCACCTCCTGTGCCACCACCAACGCCACCCCCGAGACCTCCTTCGCCCCACGCCACGGTGTGGATGCCCCAATGGCCTGGACCGGAAACCGGCCAATCCGCGTCTGGTGACGCACTCGTCACGTTCGCACACGGATCGAACGCGCCGGAGCACTCCCCGTAGTGGTCCGGTTCCGGTGCGGTTGCGGTGCGGGAGCCTCCGGTACGGCCCGTGGGACTCCTCAGAGACGGCCCAGCTGGGAGATGACCTGCTTCGGGCGGTTGGTGATGATCGCCTCGACCCCGAGCCCGGCGCAGAGCTCGACGTCGGCCGGCTCGTTCACGGTCCAGACGTGCACCTGGTGACCGGCCGCGTGCAGCCGGTCCACATAGGCGGGGTGGTTGCGCACGAGCCGGATCCCCGGGCCCGCGATCCGGGCGCCGGCCGGCAGCCGTGCCTCGCGCGCACGCAGCGGGAGGAACTGCATCAGGTACACGGTCGGGAGGCCCGGCGCCGCGTCCGCGATCCGGTGCAGCGAGCGGGCGGAGAAGCTCATGACGCGCACGGGGGACTCGTCGGGTGCCGCCGGGGCGTCCAGACCGAAGCGCTTCAGCAGGCGGACCAGCCGCTCCTCCACCTGTCCGGCCCAGCGGGTCGGGTGCTTGGTCTCGATGGCGAGCTCGATCCGCCGCCCGGAGTCCGTCACCAGTTCGAGCAGCCGTTCCAGGGTCAGCACGGAGGTGAAACCGGGATCCTTCCAGTCCGGGCTCTCCTCGCTGTCCTTCCAGGAGCCGAAGTCGAGCGCGGCGAGGTCCGCGAGTTCCAGCGCGGAGACCGCGCCCCGGCCGTTGGAGGTTCGGTTCACCCGGCGGTCGTGGACGCAGACCAGATGTCCGTCCGCCGTGAGGCGCACATCGCACTCGAGAGCGTCGGCCCCGTCCTCTATGGCTCTCACATAGGCGGCCAGGGTGTGTTCGGGGGCGTCCTCCGAGGCGCCTCGGTGGGCGACGACCTGGATCCGGTGTTGAGTCACCGCGTCATGGTGTCATCCGTCGGAAGGCGGACGCCCCGCCCCTGTCCGCGATGTTCGCGATGTCCGGGACGAGGAGAAGCTGAGAGGGGAGGGGCGGAGGGGCGGAGAGGTTGAGAGGCGGAGGGGCGGAGAGACGCACAGACGCACAGGTCCTGCTTACAGTGGCCTGACAGGCTGTGGGAAAAGCTGTCTGCAGCGCATCGGTGCGGTGCCGCGCCACCGCGGACCGCCGAACCGCCGAATCGTGGAATCGAGGAAGAGGAAGCTGTGAGCACTGAGAACGAGGGCACCCCGGCACACGCGGGCCCGTCCGTACCTCCTGTGCCGGCGGCTGCTCCCGAAAGCGCTGCCGCGCACGCGCCCGCCGGTGCGGACGCCCCGACGCAGCCCGGCCGGGTGGTGCCCCCCGAGCCCCCGGTCCCGCCCAGCGCCCATGGATCCGCACCCGGCGACCACTCCCCCGCCGCCACGGCCCCGTACCCGCAGGGTGGCTGGCCGCCGCCCCCGCCGCCCGTCTCGTCCTGGGGCGAGCCCGTTCCGCACGGGCCGCGCAGGCGGTCCGGCGGGATCATCGCGTCCGTCCTCGTCGCCGCGCTCGTCGCCGGTGGTGTGGGCGGCGGGATCGGCTACTGGGCCGCCGAGCGCAACGACAGCGGGGTCTCGACGACCGTGGCCGCCGGCGACGCCCCGGCGGGCTTCAAGCGCGACCCGGGCACGGTCGCCGCCGTGGCGGCCAAGGCGCTGCCCAGTGTCGTCACGATCGAGGCGAAGTCCGGTAGCAGTGAGGGCGAGGCCGGCACGGGCACGGGCTTCGTGTACGACAAGGAAGGCCACATCCTCACGAACAACCACGTGGTGGCCTCCGCCGCCGACGGCGGCACGCTCTCCGCGACCTTCTCCGACGGCAAGAAGTACGACGCCGAGGTCGTCGGCCGGGCCCAGGGCTATGACGTGGCCGTGCTGAAGCTGCGGAACGCGCCCGCCGGGCTCGACCCGCTGCCGCTGGGCAACTCCGACCAGGTCGCGGTCGGTGACTCGACCATCGCGATCGGCGCGCCCTTCGGCCTGTCCAACACGGTCACGACGGGCATCATCAGCGCCAAGAACCGGCCGGTGGCCTCGGGCGACGGTTCCGGCGGCAAGAACTCGTACATGAGCGCGCTGCAGACCGACGCCTCGATCAATCCCGGGAACTCCGGCGGCCCGCTCCTCGACGCGCGCGGCGCGGTGATCGGCATCAACTCGGCGATCCAGTCCGCGGGCGGCGGCAACGGCTTCGGCCAGCAGTCCCAGGCCGGCTCCATCGGCCTCGGTTTCGCCATCCCCGTCAATCAGGCGAAGAACGTGGCCGACCAGCTCATCAAGACGGGCAAGCCCGTCTACCCCGTCATCGGGGCGACGGTGAACATGACGGACAGGGGCGGCGGCGCGACGATCGCCCAGGAGGGCGCGGGCGGCACGGCGGCCGTCACCCCGAACGGCCCGGCGGCCAAGGCGGGGCTCAGGCCCGGCGACGTCATCACCAAGTTCGACGGCAAGCCGGTGGACAGCGGTCCGACGCTCATCAGCGAGATCTGGACCCACAAGCCCGGCGACCAGGTCCGGATCACCTACGAGCGGGACGGACGGGAGGTCACGGCCACGGTCACGCTGGGCCAGCGCGAGGGAGACGGCTGACCCGGGTGGCTCCCGGCCGGTGAACGGGACGATGGGGCTGCCGAGTGGATCGGCAGCCCCATCGTCGTGCGGGTTCTCCCCCGTGGTCTCCCCGTGGCCGTACTTCGCCGCCGGGGAGCTGTGGCCGGCCGGCGGTACTACGGGTGCAGCACCACCTTGGTGTAGCCCTCGACCCTCTTGTCGAACTTCTCGTACGCCGACGGCGCCTGGTCCAACGGCAGCTCGTGGGAGACGACGAAGCTCGGCGTCGCCCTGCCCTCGATGATCATGTCGCGCAGGTACCGGTTGTAGCGCTTCACGTTGCACTGTCCGGTGCCCATCTTCAGGCCCTTCTCGAAGAGCCTGCCGATCGCGACGCTGAGCATGCCGTGCTTGGACTGCTCGTCCGGACCGCCGGGGTCGGAGGGCACGTACAACCCGGGTACGCCCAGCATGCCGGTGGCCCTGACGGTACCGATGAGCGAGTTCAGCACGGTCGCGGGCTCCTCACGTCCGGTGTCGCGCACCGTCGCCTGGTAGCCGACCGCGTCCACGCCCTTGTCGGTGCCGATGCCCTCGGTCTGCTCCTTGATCTGCTCCACCGGGTCGCCCTCGGCGAAGTTGATCGGCGTCGCGCCGATCTCCCGTGCCTTCTCGAGGCGCTCGGGGACACGGTCCACGACGAAGACCTTCTTGGCGCCCCGCAGCAGGGCCGAGTACGCGGCCATGAGGCCGACCGGTCCGCCGCCGTACACGGCGACGCTCTCGCCGGGGCGCACCTGGGCGAGTTCGCAGCCGTGGTACCCGGTGGGGAAGATGTCCGCGAGCNTCTCCCGTGCCTTCTCGAGGCGCTCGGGGACACGGTCCACGACGAAGACCTTCTTGGCGCCCCGCAGCAGGGCCGAGTACGCGGCCATGAGGCCGACCGGTCCGCCGCCGTACACGGCGACGCTCTCGCCGGGGCGCACCTGGGCGAGTTCGCAGCCGTGGTACCCGGTGGGGAAGATGTCCGCGAGCAGGATGAAGTCGGTCTCGTGCTCGTTCCCCGCGGGCAGCTTCAGGCAGTTGAAGTCCGCGTAGGGGACACGCAGGTACTCGGCCTGGCCGCCGGGCCAGGGGCCCATGGCGACATAGCCGTAAGCGCCGCCGGCGAACCCGGGATTGACGGTCAGGCAGAACCCGGTGTACCCCTCCGCGCAGTTCATGCAGAATCCGCATGCGACGTTGAAGGGCATGACCACCCGGTCGCCCTGCTTCAGCGAGGTGACGCCGTCACCCGTCTCCTCGATGATTCCCATGTTCTCGTGGCCGAAGACGATGCCCGGCTCCGCCGCCGTACGGCCCTCGTACATGTGCAGGTCGGAGCCGCATATCGCGGTGGAGGTGACCCGTACGATCACGTCGTTCGGGTGGTGGATCCGCGGCATCTCGACGTCCTCGACGGCCACCTCGAACGGTTCCTTGTACACAACGGCTTTCATGGCTGTGACCTCCGCTGGCGATACGTGCGTGACTTCGGCCCCCCGCCCCCCACCCCTCCTTTCACTTGTGACTCACTTGTGGCGCATGTCTCATGATTCTCCGGCCCGGAGGATCGGACAAGCCGGTAATCTCAGGAGGAATACCCACCCCGGGTGGTGCCTCCAGGTACCGCACCGAGTCAACCGAACGGGAGGGCGAGAAAGTGGCAGCACAAAGGCTAGGGACCTTGCTCGTCCCCGTACCGGGCCTCTCCGGAGCCACGTACCCGGCCGGTACGACGGTGACGGTCCGCGGTCGTGGCGCCACGGTGGATGCCTTTGTCGACGGCGACTGGCTTCCCCTGTCGTGGTGGGAGTTCTCCGACGGTCTCCGCGAGGACATCGCCGACCGCTGAGCCACCGCCGGGCCGGCGCTCGGCCACGGCCGAGCCACGACCGGCCCCACCGGACGACTCTTCCCGGGCCGCCTCACGGGAGATCCGCGAGCCGGNGTCGTGGTGGGAGTTCTCCGACGGTCTCCGCGAGGACATCGCCGACCGCTGAGCCACCGCCGGGCCGGCGCTCGGCCACGGCCGAGCCACGACCGGCCCCACCGGACGACTCTTCCCGGGCCGCCTCACGGGAGATCCGCGAGCCGGTAGGCTGTAGCCCGCTCCGCAGCAGGTGAAGCGGGGCGGAGGTGGGTTGCCCGAGCGGCCTACTGAACGGTCTTGAGAAGCGTGAGGACGTGAAAGCGTCCCCGTGGGCTCGAATCCCGCAGGTCACAGACGTGCTGGTCAGAAGGGGTGCCTCTCGCTGAGGGGGCGCCCCTTCTGTATAGACCGGATTCAACCGGTCGTTGCAACACCAGCTTGTTGAAGCAACTGTAGCTGCTCGTTGAACGCCTCGGCGGGTGTCTTCCAACCGAGCGTCTTACGGGGTCTGCTGTTGAGAGTGTGAGCGACGGCCTCGATTTCCTCGGCGGACCATCTCGAGAGATCGGTGCCTTTCGGGAAGTACTGGCGCAAGAGCCCGTTGGTGT